>DATBMR010000317.1:0-20283 GCA_036554745.1 Binatia bacterium | reverse complement strand
CCGCTAACCGACACAACCCGAGTTTCCCGCACGCCGCTCAACACCATCATCGGCTTCTCTGAAGTTTTGCAGGAGAGAGTTAAATGACAAACCAAGCCGAGTATACTGACGATATTCTCACCTCCGGCCGTCATCTCTTATCACTAATAAATGAGCCCTTCCTCACTTCGCTCTCGGACGCAGACCCTTCATTGCGTGACGACCTCGGTTCAAAGCTCTTCCTGACGCCGGTGACGTTGAAGGACGGCTCGGAAATGATTTATCCGTTTTTAGTTGGCCGAAGTGCGCTAGGCGGTTTTCTCATTGATCCGAGCCGCTCCAGAGCGGCGCGACCCACGTGTTCACCAGATCCGTTCGTACTCAGCCAGTTGCAACCCCAGCGCAAAGAATAAAGGCGAAAGCCCCCTCCTAGAGTAGCGGCCGGGAAATTTAAAGCTGGCCGGAGAAAATATCTTTCATGTTCCTATGCTCTGCCAGTTTTCCGCGGATCAGTGTGTCTAACGCAAACGAGGGTGCGGTGGTGAAACAGTGCGCCGTTTCCCTAAAAACTGTAGCGCCTGCACGGCCGTCTGGCGCGGTGGATCAGTTCGTACTCTTGAACTCGCTCGATCTCCTAAATGAAATCTGTTGCGCTATTTGTGAAAAGTCTTCTTGCAGGGGACCCATTCTGACCGAAGAGAACGTACGGAAATGCCTCATTCTCATGTTCGACGGTCATGACCCTTTGTTCTAGGATGCACACGGTGAAGAGGGCCAGCAAACAAAACGAGAGCAAAGTGCCCGAGGAGAAGGCGGTGGAACTCGCTATAAAGGCTGTCGACGCGAAGCTCCGGCTGGGAGGAGACGCTAGCCAGCTAGAAAACGGACCGCTCTCGCTCGAGGAATGTGCGGGTCGCATCAAGGATGCTTCGCCGGGAATGTGAGGATCTGCTAAGGCGTAGGATCGGTTTGGAGAAAAATTCTCAGGCAAAAGCAAGATACTACCGATATCGACTCCGCTCATGGAGAATTACATACGAGCGATGCAAAACAAGCTTCGAGAGAAGTAAGGGTCCGCGGGAAGCTATGACGCTGACGTACAGCCATTAACAGTGAGAACTTTCCCATCTGATAGCAAAAAGCCTGGGAAGGAGGAGTTCTTTACACTGTCACAAATGGTGGGCCCACCTGGATTCGAACCAGGGACCAACCGGTTATGAGCCGGTGGCTCTAACCAACTGAGCTATGGGCCCGGAGAGAATCTCGATTTTGGATTGCCGATTCGATTTACGATATTCGACTTCAGTTTTTCAGGCTGGCAGCTTCACGGTCCGTTTGCAAGCTGGTCGCTTCCTCGACTGTTCAGCTAGCTTTCCATGAAGCTTTTAAGCCGCTTGCTGCGGCTGGGGTGACGGAGCTTGCGCAGCGCCTTGGCCTCGATCTGGCGGATGCGCTCACGGGTGACGGTAAATTTTTGTCCTACTTCCTCGAGGGTGTGATCGGATTTCTCACCGATGCCGAACCGCATCCGTAAGACCTGTTCTTCACGCGGCGTCAAGGTCGCCAATACTTTTCTCGTCTGCTCTTGGAGGTTGATATTCACCACCGCATCGGAGGGCGTGATAATGCGCTTGTCCTCGATGAAATCGCCCAAATGACTGTCTTCCTCTTCGCCGACCGGCGTCTCGAGGGAGATCGGCTCTTTGGCGATCTTCAAAACCTTGCGTACTTTGTCGAGCGGGATCTCCATTTTGGTGGCGATCTCTTCCGGGGTCGGCTCGCGACCGATCTCCTGCACCAGATAGCGCGACGTGCGAATCAATTTGTTGATAGTCTCGATCATGTGCACCGGAATCCGAATGGTCCGCGCTTGATCGGCGATCGCACGGGTAATCGCCTGGCGAATCCACCAGGTTGCATAGGTGGAAAATTTATAGCCGCGTTGATACTCGAATTTATCCACCGCCTTCATCAGGCCGATGTTGCCCTCCTGAATCAGATCAAGAAACTGCAGACCGCGATTGGTATATTTCTTGGCGATGCTCACGACCAGCCGCAAATTGGCTTCGATCAATTCTTTTTTAGCTAGATTGGCTTTGGTCTCCCCTTCGATGATCGACCAGACCCGTCGTTTGACTTCGTCGGCAGGAATTTCGAGATCCCTCTCGATGTGCCGGATATCGCGCCGCGCGGCGCGAATTTCGTCGCTCATATGAACAATAGCATCATGGCCCATGCGCCACGATGAGACGATCTTCTGCCAATTCTTCTTCCGCCCATCGGCTTCGGTGACCACCTTCAGAATCTCGCCGGCTGGCTTTCCCGCCTTGTGCTCGAACTCCTTGATGCGGCGCTCAAGCGCCTGCAACCGTTCCATTCCCCGTTTGAGGCCATCGCCGATCGCTTCGGTCTGCTTTCGATTTAGCTGCAGGTTTTTTAGCGCGTTGACGACTCTGTCGTTATATTTGGCAATACCATCCAACAGCGCACGACGGCGCTGCACCGACACCCGTTTGCCGTCGAGCTGGCGTTTAAGTTTCTCGCGCTCGTTCGTGATTCTACGAATCCTGCCGATCTGCTCGAGCAAACGCCGTTCGTGGACTTCCTCCTCCTCAAAATCCTCGCTTTCCTCGTCGGTCTCGTCTTTGATAATTTCGCGGACGCGGATTTCATGTTGTGCGAGCTTGTCGCCGAGATCCAGGATATAGGTCAGTGCCAGCGGGCTCGATAACACTTCTTCGATCACCCGCTTCTCGCCTTCTTCGATCTTTTTCGCGATTTCGACTTCGCCCTCGCGGCTGAGCAAAGATACGGTGCCCATCTCGCGCAGATACATGCGCACCGGATCCCCGGTCTTGCCAACCACGTCACCATCGACGTCGCCGTCGACTTCTTTTTCTTCCTCTTCCTCTTCGGCGAGATCCTCGGCGGTACCGCCGAGCGTGACGCGCTGATTGGCATCGACCACTTCGATGTCCATTTCGCCGAAGATCGACATGACATCGTCGATCTGGTCGGGTGAAACCACCTCGGCCGGCAGCATATCATTGACGTCATCGTAGGTCAGATAGCCCTTTTCCTTGCCCAGGTCGATGAGCTTCTTGACCTCCTTTAGATTCTTTTTCTCCGCCGGCTGACTGGCGCCATTGGAAACGGCGGCCGCTGCGGTCTTGGCTACCGGGCGGGTAGTTTCGGCTCGAGCTTTCGGCGTTCTAGCTGGCGCTCTTTTCGTACGAGGTCTTGCCATTCTAGTATCCTTTCTCTCTTCGCGTTCTCGTCTTTCTGTTCTTCGGCGTCGCGAATCGCCTGGCGCAGCTCGCGTTCCATGCTCCTGAGATGTTTGCGGCGCAGGTGGGTCAGACAATCCTCCGCCATGCGCGTGCATTCAGCGTCGGTCAGGTTCTCCCGCTCAAGCGATAGCGCTGCGATCGCACTTGCCTGCGGGTGTGGCAAGCCTTCCACTAATTGCGCAACGTCGATCTGGCCGTTTTTCTCCCATTGGTTGGCAGCGCGTTCGACGACCTTGCCCCAGTCGGGCCCAAACCATTGGCGCGCCTCCGGCTTGCGCGCGAGATTTTCGACGACCGCCGGCACACGCAGCATCAGGCTCACCAGCGATCGTTCGGCAACATCCTCCCGGTTCTGCCGCATGTGGATGTTGGCAACCGCCTCCTGGGGGCGCGCAACCTTCGCTGGTTGCGGCAGCGCGCTGTGCCGACGCAGCAATTCCTCGCGAATCCCCAGCATATCGACAGCGCGCCGGACCAGCAAGTCAGCTTCGAAAGGGTTGTTAACCTTCGACAAAATCCGGCTCACTTCGCCTGCAATTTGGCTTTTTCCTTCGAGCGTTTTGCCGTAACGTTGCTCGAGCCACGAAAAATAGTAATCCGCCAGCGGGACCGCACCATCTAGAATCACTTCCAATGCCGCCTTGCCGCGCCGACGCACATAGGTGTCAGGATCATCGCTCTTAGGCAAAAAAGCCGCGCGACCGAGCAGCCCCGCTTCGACAAAAATTTCAAAGCTGCGGGCGGCGGCTTTGCGCCCGGCATCATCGCCGTCGAATAACGCGATCACCGTCTTGGTATAGCGTGAAAGCACGCGCACGTGATCGGCGGTAAGAGCCGTGCCGAGAGTCGCCACCGCGTAGGAAATATCGTGCTGCCACAGCGCGATGACATCGAGATAACCTTCCACCACCACCACCCGCTCCACCTTGCGGATCCCTTCTTTGGCTTGATAAAGGCCGTAAAGGGTCGAACCTTTGTGAAATAGCGGCGTCTCGCTGGAATTGAGATATTTGGGAAGTCCCTGATCTAACACGCGCCCGCCGAAAGCGACGACTTTACCGGCCGGGCTGATGATCGGAAAAATGACCCGGGCAAAAAACTTTTCGTAGAATTTATTGCCATCGCGCTGGGCCACCAGGCCGAGGCGGCCGGCGTCAGCGGAAGAAATCTTTTCCTCGCTGAACAGCTTGGCAAGTCCGGAACCGGACTGGGGCGCGTAGCCGAGCAAGAACTTTCGCGCCGTGGTTTCATCGACGCCGCGTCCTTTTAGATAGTCCAGAGCTTTTCTTCCTTCGGGATGGCTAAAAAGAACCTTGTGGTAATGCTGCGCCACGCGCTCGTTGACTCGGTAGAATTTTTCTCTTTCTCCTGACTCTTGGGCAGCACCGCGGCGCCCGTCGCGTTCGACCGTGATACCGTAGCGCTTGGCAACCCGCTCCACCGCTTCAGGAAAGGTCAGCTGATCGTAGTTCATCAGAAAATGGAAAACGCTGCCACCGGACTGACAGCCGAAGCAATGGTAAATCCCCTTTTCCTCGCTGACCGTAAACGAAGGGGTCTTTTCGGCATGGAACGGGCAGAGGCCCAGGTAATTGCGCCCGGCTTTTTTGAGCGTGACGTGATCGGAAATAACCTCGACGATGGAGGCGCGACGGCGAATCTCAGCGATTTTGTCCTGGCTAATCATGCCCGATCGCTATAGCCGCGCCACCCTTGAAGATGATGAGGTCGGCTGCCAGGCTTCACCTGCAAAAAGCTTTTCCTTACCGTAATGCACAAGATCCCGTCCGATTCGCGACAGCGGCGCGACCAGATAGGATTTCGTCAAGTCGTCGCGAGCGGGCCGCGACAACAACGAAGTCGAATGCAGGGTAAAAATGGCCACAGCGATGACTACAGCCCCCTTGCCAAGTCCAAGAGCGATACCTCCCGTGCGGTTGAGGGTTTGCAGAAACAATAATTTTTCCGAGCGGTGCAGTAGCCAGCCCGTCAGGTTCAAAAGAAAATAGACAATGAAGAAAAGGGTCACGAAGGAGACGCCTTTCAACAATAGCGGCGAGGCTCTCCAGTGCTTCGACACCAACGCGGCCAAATCTTGATCATAAGCGACGGCGATCATAAATCCGGCCGCGAGACCGGCAAGCGAAAAAAACTCCCGGAAAAAACCTCTGAAGAAACCGCGAAGGCCGAACAAGGCAAATACGCCGAGAAGAATTAGATCTACCCAGTTCACTGGCGGGAACCGTACAGGAAACCGGCGTCAATCCTATCGCGTCTTGGCGGGCATAACAATCCGACGAGTCTCACGGATCTGCGGTGCCTCCGTAAGCCGATAGCGTCTGCGCAACCCGTTGAGGTGGACACGAAGCCGTTTGTTGCTGTGTCAAACTCAAGCTTGCTTATCTTTCGAGCAATCCCCTGGCCAACTCATTGACTCGCTTGCCATCGCTACGGCCGGCAATCTTGGGCATGACGAGCTTCATGACCTTGCCGAGATCTTGAATACCCTGAGCGTCCGCCTCCGCAATGCAGGACTCAATCAACCCTCTCACTTCCTCTTCTGAAAGCTGCTGAGGCAAGAAGCGCTGCAGGACCGCGGATTCCGCTTCCTCTTTTTGGGCAAGGTCTTCTCGCCCGCCCTTGCGGTACAACCCGCTCGCCTCCGCACGCTGTTTGCACAGGGTGGTTATGGTCTTGTGAATATCCTCTTTGCTTAACTCTCGACGCAAGCGAATCTCTTCATTGTGCAGCGCCGATAGCAGGAGGCGCAGCGTCGAGAGCGTGATTCGATCGCCGCTCTTCATCGCTTGCTTGACAGCCTCCTGAATCTCGGCTTTAAGATCCATCACTCGAACCGCTAAACGTCAGCTCCGCACCTAAAAAGAATGGCGCACTCGACGCATTGCGCGCTTTTTGGCGGCAATCGCCTTTTTCTTCTTCTTGACGCTCGGTTTCTCGTAATGTTCTCGCTTGCGAAGTTCAGCTAGAATACCTGCTTTCTCGCAAAGCTTTTTGAAACGTCGGATGGCACTCTCGATCGATTCGTTCTCTCGAACTCGCACTCCGGTCATAGAATTACATCACCCCCGATCCAAGCGGACCGCGCTCATACCGGCGTCGATTCTAGCGCATTTGCCTCCCAAGTCAAGCAATTTACTTGAAAAATTGACACTTTGGAGACACTCAACGAAACCTAGAGCAACGTTTTCGCGCACCGGAAAAAAGACCAACAGCAGTCAACGAATACGAATTTTAGAGAATCGCTCCGGAAAATCGGAGATCAAGCCTTGCACCCCCATGGCGACAAACCGCTCGATCTCGCTTTGCTGGTTGACCGTCCACACATACACCTCAAGGGCTTCGTCCCATGCCGCCGCGCAAAAAACGCGCGTCGCAAGACTCTTTTGCACATGAATGGATCTTACGGCCAATTGTCGTGCGGTCGCGAACGGATCCTGCTTGACCGGCGCGCCGACAATCAGTCCGAGCTTAGCGTCGGGCGCCAGCTCGCGAACCCGGCCGAGAGACCGTTCGCTAAACGACGCAACAATGGTGCGCTCCAGGTAATCATAATGGCTCAATATGAACAAGACCTTGAGCTCGATACCCGGTAAAGATTCGGCAAAGGATTTAATCTCCAAACATAGATCGACGCGACCGTCTAGGACTGCCAAAGCTTCTTCCAACGTGAGAATGCGCTCGCCGGTGAAAGATGGCTTGCGCCATCGGCCGACGTCGAGTGCTTTGAGTTGCTCAAGCGTCTTGCTATGAACCGCGCCGCCCGTTCCGGCGGTGCGCCGCAAGGTCTCGTCGTGAAAGATGACGACGTGGCCGTCGCGGCTCATCTGGCAATCGAGTTCGATCATATCGACGCCGGCTTCGATCGCCTTGGTAAAAGCCAAGCGCGTGTTCTCCGGATAGCGGCCCGACGCGCCGCGATGAGCTACTTTTTTGAGGCCCGCCATAGTCTGCGTGAGAGATCCATACAACTCAGGCGGAGACGCGCAAATGGATCAGAAATTCTTTATTGCCCTTAGCCCCCAATACCGGAGACTCAGTGATGCCGGCAACGTCGTAGCCGAGTTGAACCGCACATTGTTCGATCTCAGCAATCGCACGCTCGTGTTCCGCGGCGGAACGCACCACGCCACCCTTGCCCACTCGCCCCTTGCCGACTTCAAACTGCGGCTTGATCAGAGCGATGATCTCGTGGCGCGGCAACAAAAGCTCTTTGAGTCGCGGCAACACCAGCTTGAGCGAAATGAAAGATACGTCGATCGTCGCGATGTCCGCGCGACACGGCAAGCTCGCAACCTCGAGGTAACGAATGTTGGTCTTTTCGAGAACCACGACGCGACGATCGTTGCGCAGTGTCCAAGCGAACTGCCCGTAGCCGACATCGACTGCGATCACGCGTGCGGCGCCGTGAGCGAGTAAACAGTCGGTAAAGCCGCCGGTGGATGCGCCGATATCGAGAGCGGTCTTACCGGCTACCTCGACGGCAAATTCGTCAAGCGCTTTTTCCAGCTTGAGGCCGCCGCGGCTGACGTAGCGGGAACGCGATTTTAGACGGATCGAAGCGTCCGCATCCACCGAGCTGCCAGCTTTGGTCACGGCTTGATCGTTGACCAACACGTCGCCCGCCAAGATCAGGCGCCGGCCCCGTTCGCGGGTGTCGACCAGGCCGCGCTCGCAGAGGAGCAGATCTAGGCGCTGCCTCTTTCCCATCCTTCCCTGCTTCGCTTTTTTCCGCGCCGCACCATTTGCAGCGCAGTCTGGGCGATCGCATCTTTGTCGAAACCGCAGAGCTTTCTGAGCTCATCCTGCGTGCCGTGCGGGATAAAGCGATCCGGTATGCCAAGCCGCCTGATCTCAATACCGCTAATGCCTTCGTCGGCGAGGAACTCTAACACCGCGCTGCCAAAACCACCGGCGGTCACATGATCTTCGACGGTGATCAGCCGCGGCGCGTTCGCCAACAACCTACTCAGCAGTTCCTTGTCCAGAGGTTTGACAAATCGTGCATTGACCACTGCGGCATTGATACCGAGCGGCGCCAGGTCCTGGGCAGCTCGAAACGCCGGCAAGACCGTCTGACCGATAGCGGCGATGACGATGTCCGCGCCTTCGTGGAGCAGCTCAGCCTTGCCGATCTCCAAGAGCTCCGACTCGCTGTCCAACGCCACACCCCACCCCTCACCGCGCGGATATCGCAACGCGATCGGACCCGCATGCGCCACCGCCGTAGCCAGCATGTATTGCAATTCATTTTCGTCTTTCGGCGCCATGATGACCATATTCGGCATCGGGCGCAGATATGCGAAATCGAAGACGCCGTGGTGGGTCGGCCCGTCAGCGCCGACCAATCCGCCGCGATCCAGCGCAAAAACGACATGAAGGTTTTGCAGGCAGACATCGTGAAGAATTTGATCGTAGGCACGCTGCAAAAATGTCGAGTAAATCGCCACCACGGGAACGTATCCTTCGGTGGCCATCCCGGCGGCGAAGGTGACAGCGTGCTGCTCGGCGATGCCGACGTCGTAGGTGCGCTGCGGCAGCTCTTTGGCAAGCTTATCGATGCCGGTGCCGCTGCCCATCGCCGCAGTGATGCCGACCACCTTGGCGTTCTGCTTGGCGATCTCGACCAGCGAACGGCCGAAGATTTCCGTATAGGTCGGGATCGGTCCCTTTTCTTTTTTCGCCTTACCGGTGAGCACGTGGAATGGAGTGACGGCGTGAAATTTGATCGGATCGGCCTCTGCCGGGGCGTAGCCCTTCCCCTTTTTTGTCAAGACGTGGACGAGGGTGGGACCCTCGACTTTTTTGACGTTTTCCAGGGTCGCGATCATTTTACTGATGTTGTGGCCATCGATCGGGCCGACGTATTGGAAGCCCAGGCTCTCGAACAGAAATCCGGGCGTCACCAAACTTAAAAAGGAGTCGCGCAGCTTGCGCGCCACGTGCTTTAGATTCTCGCCGCTCGGCAGGCTCTTCAACAAATTCGATAAATTTTTCTGCACGCGCACGCCCAAGTCGGTGGTGAACTGCTTACTCAAAAACGACGAGACCGCGCCCACGCGGGGGTCAATGAAATGCTCGTTATCGTTCAGTACGACGATCAGATCACGATCGAGATGCCCCGCCGAATTTAAACCTTCGTAGGTCAATCCCGCGCTGAGACCGCCGTCGCTGATCACCGCGACGACTTTGCGTGAGGCGCGGTCGAGATATTTCGCCTCGACCATACCGAGGGCGGCCGAGATTGAGGTGCCGGCGTGACCGGCGCCGAAAACATCATATTCGCTTTCTTCCCGACTCAAGAATCCGCTCAAGCCGCCCAGCTGGCGAATCGTCGATAAGCGATCGCGCCGGCCGCAGAGCAATTTATGGGCGTACGCCTGATGGCCGGTGTCCCAGACGATGCGGTCGTCGGGAGTGTCAAAGACATAGTGCAGCGCCAAGGTGAGCTCCACCGCGCCCAGCGTCGAAGCGAAATGGCCGCCGACCTCGGAGACGATAGAAATGACTTCCTCCCGGATCTCCGCGGCGAGCTGGTTTAACTCATCGACCGAGAAGCGCCGGATATCGCGCGGATATTCAACCCCATCTAACAGCCTTGCCATCTACGGTTCATCTCCTTGTGGCTGAATTTAAAGTTGATCAGGAAGCGCCCGGCCGGCCACATACCTGACGAGAGCAGCGAGCGGAATCGCACGTGCACCGAAAGGCTCAAGCTCGTGCAAAGACAGTTGCACTAGTTCGCTGAGCCGCCCCCGAGCCTGGACAACGCCGACGACCTGCGGATAGGTCGCCTTCTTCTGCTCCTTGTGCCCGCTCTCGCGCCGCGGTTCCGCCGCTTCACCGCGCGCGTCCAAAATGTCGTCGGCGATCTGAAAGGCCAGTCCGAGATATTCACCGAAGCGGGTTATGCGCCGGAGGTCTTCATCGCGCGCAGCGGCGAGTCGCGCGCCGATACGGACGGCGGCCAGGATCAACGCGCCGGTCTTGCGCACATGGATGACTTCAACCGTGGCGAGATCCGTCTCCTTTTCTTCCGCTTCCAGATCGAGAGCTTGACCCCCAACCAGGCCCATGACACCGGCAGCGCGGGTTAACTCGTGAATCAACGCCAACACCAATTGCGGCGCGACGCCGCGGGTCGCTTCGTCATCAGAGAGTAAATGAAAGGCTTCGGTCAGCAAACCATCGCCCGCGAGTAGGGCCATCCCTTCTCCGAACACCCTGTGCGCCGCCGGCTGTCCCCGCCGCACATCGTCGTCATCGAGCGCCGGCAGATCATCATGAATCAGCGAATAGGCGTGAATCAGCTCGACCGCGCAGGCAAACGGCATCAGCCGATCTTTTGGAGCACCAAACAACTCACCCGCAGCAAGGGTGAGGATCGGCCGAATGCGTTTGCCGCCGGGAAAAACTCCATAACGCATCGCCCGAAAAAGCGTCTGTGCAGCTGCGGGATATTTATGGAAATGTCGGTCGAGGGCACGATCAATGATAGCGGATTGCCTGTGCAGGTAATCGTCCAACGCAAAATTGCCTAGTGAATCTAAATCCATTGGCCCTGAAGCTTGCCTAGTTTAGCACCGACCGACTCGCGCCTTCAAATCGCTTCATTCGCGGCGCTGCGACCACAGCCCGGCGGCTTGACCGGCGGCGCCGAGATGAGTCGTGGAAAAATCCCGCGCGCGCCGGAGTTTGGCAAACACCCCGTAAGCGAGCGCGATGCTCAGCGGACCGATCAGAGCAGCGAACCAGTAGCGGTTGAGCACGCAGAATCCGAAGGGCAGCGCGAAATTGACGAGGTACACCCATGCGGCAAAGCGCGTATCGCCTTGCGGTGCAGGCAAGAGACGGCTGATCAGATACAGCAGCAACAGTCCGGTGACGCCCCACCCTGCCAAATTCATCAACGGCATGCCGTAATACACGCCGGTTTCACCCCACACCCAGTAACTCGTCACCCGGCTCATCGCGGGATCGAGTAGAAGATCCCAAGCCACCAGCAGGCAGGTGGAGAAGAGCACAGCGGCAAGGCCGCCGGTAACGCGCCGGGCGAGGAGCCAACAAGCCCAGCTCACGGTGAACCAGCTGAGCGGGATCAAAACCGGCACGCGGTCGAACCATTTGACGCCGAGCAGCGAGGTGTAAGAATAGGCGCCGAAAGGAATCCCATAGGTTGTGCCCAAGAGCTCCATCCCCAGGCTCACGGCGTAAACCGCTAGGATCGCCCAGAGAGCGCGCTGCTTGTCGTGTCCGAGCGCTGCCGCACACACCGCCAGCCCGCCGAACAGCATATTGCCAACGGCGAAACCGTGAAATGCCCAACCAAAGAATTTTGCCTGGGGATCGAACCTGACCAAAAGATCGGGGCGCGACGTGAATATGCCGTAGCCCAAGAGGCTGGCGATCACGATTGCTGCCTGAATCGCCAACAATATCCACGCGACAACAATCATGGGACCTCCAGCGTACTTCCATCATTGAACATTGGACGCCTTCCAGATCATACGCAGCGGCGCCGGCGACCATGGCTTCAATAAGCGTGCCGGCAGCGACCCAAAAACACTCAAGATAGCGCGCAGCACGACGTAAATCTTGCGCGCACCGGTCACATAGGTTCGCTGCTCCCATGCCGCCGCGCCCTCTTTTATCAGCAAAGCGCCGATCTCGGAGTAAACGTTGCGCGCGGCGCCGACCGCACAAGCTGAGCGAAAAGAGAGATACCAAAGCCCTTCATCGCCGGATCGGTAGTAGCGCTCGGCTTCGCGCAGCAATCGGCGGGTAAGCAGCGCAAGGTTTTCGCGATGCTGCGGCGCGGCGACCTCTGCCGGCGGGATCTTCACCTCCTCTAGCCAAGCCGAAGGCAAATAAACCCTTCCCATGGATGCATCCTCGATGATATCCCGTGCGATGTTGGTAAGCTGCATGGCGATGCCGAGATCGGCCGCGTGCTTGAGCGCGGTCTCGTCGCGCAAGCCCATCACGTGCGCCATCATCAAACCAACCGTGCCGGCGACGCGGTAGCAGTACACCAAGAGCTCCTTTAGGCTCGTGTACCGGGTGGCGCGCACGTCCATCGCCATGCCTTCTATGAGCTCAAGAGCATAGTGCGCAGGAATGGCATAGCGCTGAACGATGTACTGCAGCGCGATGAAAACCGGCTCGCTTTGCGGCGCGCGCGAAAATGCTCCCAAGGTTTGATCTTTGAGCGCCTTGAGGCGCAGGTTAAGCTCGTTCTGATCGACGCCGGTACCGGCTTGATCCACTTGATCGTCGCAATAGCGGCACCAGCCGTAGAGAAAAAAGGCCGCGTCCCGGGTGACTGGATCGAACAAACGTGCCGCCAGCGAGAAGCTCTTGGACCCTTTCTGAATCATCCAGCGGCATTCATCCAGTGCTGCTCTCACCTGAGGTGTCATGGCATCATGCATAGGAAAAGCTCTCGGCCCGGTCCGTCGCCGGCGCCAATCTCCCTCTGTAATCATCCAGGATGATTGCGGCGGTGGCCTTTGCCGAATTGACTACGCCCGGAATACCTGCACCCGGATGGGTGCCGGCGCCGACAAAATAAAGTCCTTTGATGACTTTGTCGCGGTTGTGCACGCGGAAGTAGGCGCTCTGGCTGAGGCGCGGCTCGAGCGAAAACGCCGAGCCTAGATGGGCGTTGAACTCGGTTTTGAAATCCTGCGGCGTAAAAATTCTCCTGACCAGGATCTCCCTGCGCAAATTCGGCATATAGTGCCGTTCGAGATACGCCAGGATTCGTTCGGCGTAGGCCGCTCCGGTTGTTTTCCAGTCGATATCAAGCTTTCCCAAGTGCGGCACCGGCGAGAGCACGTAAAACGCGTCATGGCCGGGCGGCGCCAGGCTCGGATCGGAACGCGTTGGCGCGTGCAAATAGAGCGAGAAATCGTCGGCCAGACGGCCGCGCGTAAAAATGTCGGCGAGCAGCTCGCGGTAACGCGGTCCGAAAATGATGTTGTGGTGCAGGAGATTCGGATACCTCCTCCGGGTGCCGAAATAGATCAAAAACAGCGACATGCTGTAGGCCGCGCGGGACAAGCGTTTGCGCATGGGCGCCGCCGCGGGTTCCCGGCGCAGCAGCGCATCATAGGTGTGAAACACATCGGCGTTGCTGACCACCAGATCAAATTCCTCCGTCCATCCCGCCTTACCCGTCACTCCTTTAACTTCAGCGTCACGAGTCTTGATTTCAGCGATTTCCGAGTCCAGGCGAATCTCACCGCCGAGATCGGTGAACAGTTTGACTAGCGCCTGGACTAAAGCCGCAGTGCCCCCTCTGGGAAAAAACACCCCCCACTTGCGTTCGAGGCAATGGATCAGCGTATAAATCGAGGTGGTGGTAAACGGATTACCGCCGACGAGCAGGGAATGAAAGCTGAAGAGTTGCCGGAGATGCGGGTCATGAATATACTTGGCCACCATACTGTAAACCGACCGGTAGGCTTTGAGCCGAATCAACTGCGGCGCCACCGCGACCATACGCGACCAGTTCAAAAACGGCACGTGGGCGAGCTTCTCGTAGCCTTCGAAAAACACCTCTTCCGAATAGCTTAGAAATTTCTTGTAGCCGGCAATGTCGCGCGGCGACTTCTTGGCAATCTGCCCTTCGATCAACGCGGCATCGTCCGAATAGTCGAATTCAAATCCGTCTTCCCAAAGCAACCGATAAAACGGATTGACGGTCAACAGGTCGACGTATTCGTCCATCGATTTGCCGGCGATCGCGAACAGCTCTCTAAGGCAATCGGGGGCGGTAATCACGGTGGGGCCGGCATCGAAGCTGAAGCCCTGATCCCGGTAGACGTAGGCCCGTCCCCCCGGTTTGTCGCGCTTCTCGAAAATAACGGTGCGAAAGCCGGCCGCCTGAACACGGATCGCCAAAGCCAAGCCGCCGAATCCGCTGCCGATCACCGCCGCGCGCTTTCTATCCATAAGCCACCGCGATCTCCTCGCCCAATTCGTGGAGTTCGTCGAAAGCGCCCTGTGACCAACTCGCTCGCGCGGCTTTCAAGTGCCGTTCCAGTGCTGCAAAACTGGCGTCTAGATATGCCCGCGCGCTGTTGCGCGTCCGCTCGATGATATCGCGGCCGATTAAGCAGGCTTCGAGGTCCTTGGCATCGGGCAGGCGCCGCACCGCCGCGAGAAATTGCCGATACTCGGCGGCCGTGCTGTTCTGGGCCGCACATGCCCAAACCCAAGAAGGTCGCGCTAGCATCAGGTCTTCATAGCGTTTGGACGGCTCGCATTTACCGATGGCGTTGCCGAGATCATCAAACATCTGCAGCGCCACGCCCAAATCGCGGCCGAAATCGTCGAGTACCGATAATAATCGCTCCGAAGCCGAGGCG
This sequence comes from Binatia bacterium, assembly GCA_036554745.1. Taxonomy (GTDB): domain Bacteria; phylum Desulfobacterota; class Binatia; order UBA9968; family UBA9968; genus DP-20. The sequence continues at coordinate 5,624 of DATBMR010000317.1, read as the reverse complement.
ATGACCCCCCCGAGCAAGGCGGCAAAGCCCATCAAGGCGCCGGTCTTGAGACGCATGGAAGCCAGGCAGACGTCGCCCACGTCCTTTTGTGCCAATGTATGGATCTTGGCGCCGAGATCCATCGCCTGGCCGAAATGGGCACGCAACAAAGTTCGGTGGCAGGACTCGTAGATCAGCAGCAGTCGATCGCGCGGCAGCGCCATCTCCTTGAATAAATCGAATGGCCAAAAATAGAGCCAGTTGCCGGCATTGAGCGCAATCGGCATCGGATAGCGCAGGTGGAGTGCTGGTCGGCCACGCCGGACCACGCTGCCATCTTCGATGTCGTCCACGATCAGCGATCCGGCGTGAATGAGCTCGACGGCTTGCGCAGCCAGGCGGCAGCGTCTAGCGACGCGCACTGCGGACGGCATCGCGCCGTTGAGCAACCGATAGCTGAAGTCCACCAACTGTCCGCGAATGCGCTTGCCGCGAAGCGAAATCAATTCGTCCACAGGGTCCAGCAAGGCACGGCGCAGTACCTCCTCGACGGCGCCGCCGTCCTCCAAGCCCAATAATCGCGTCCATTGCTCTCGTCCCGGTAAGAGGGTCTCGGCATTTTGCTTCCCTGAGCTTCGCCGCTCAGTTCTCTCGGGCCATTCTTCATAATGCGGCGGAATGGGTGCAGGAGCGATCCGGCTGATGTCCACTGATAAATTCTTCATGGGGTCCTCCTTAAGCTTGCATTGGCTCGGCGTCATCGATCATGAGCGCTTGCGGCAACACTCCCAAGGCATTCGCCAGACGTATGACGATATCCATCGAAACATTTTGTTTTCCGCCCTCGACCGCGACGATGCATACACGGGCGACACGCGCAGCGTCGGCCAGCTGTTCCTGCGTCCAGCCCCTCTTTAGTCGCAGCTCGCGGACTCGGCGACCCAATGCCAACAAATACTCTTTGAGAATGACTTTGGGGCGGTTGGCACGCAGAAATTTGAGCGCGATCTCGAGTCCGTCGACCGCATCACGGGCAAGCGCCACGGCGCCGCCGTGCGCAGGCAGGTTCGGTGTGCGACCCGCGATCGCCTGGCCGCCCCATAGGATCGTCGGTGCGGGCGCCAGCGCGGACAACTCGCCAGTCAGACGCCGCATGTGCTCTGACCCCTGCGCCATGGTGGCCGACAAGGCGACCACGTGCGGCGCGCGTTTCTTTACCGTATCGACGAGTGCATCATTGGGCACGTCGGGGCCGAGAAACTCCGCCGACCAGCCGTGGCTTAGACAGAGATCGGTGAACATTCTCGCACCGATGTAATGACGCTCGCCTTCAACACAAGCGACCAGAACACGAAACGGCGCGCGCCCGTCCTGCCAGGAAAACAGCGAGCTTAACCGATCCAAATGGCGCAACACGATTTGCGTTGCCAAGTGCTCGTCGGCAACGCCGATCACCTTAATGCACCACAAATCGCCGATGCTTACCAACGAAGGGGTGATCACTTGGGAATAGATTTCACCGAGTGAGCAGCGCCGGTTCAAAAGCTGCTCGATCACCCGACCTGAGGCCTGGGCGTTGCCGGCTGTTAGAGCACGCGCGTACGCGCTCTGGCTTTGCTGCAAGTTGTCCGTGCGCTCGGCACGTCCTGCGGGACGAAAGGAATTCATCTTCGCGTTACTTCCCGTTTCATAAACGAAGCGACTCAAGGGCCCCGACGATGGTCGGATATTTGAAAACATAGCCGAGTTTCAAGGCCGCTTCGGGAATCGCACGCTGGCCCGCCAAGAGCACGTCGGCCATCTCGCCGAGCATCAGCGCCAACACGGATGGCGGCACCGAAACCCAGGAGGGACGGTTCAGGACTTGACCCAAGGCCTTGGCGAATTCCTCCATCGTGACCGGATTGGGCGCGGTGGCGTTGAACGCGCCGCGCGCGTTGTCGTTTTCGATAAGAAAATTCAACAGGCCGATCTCGTCTTCGATATGAATCCACGGCATCCATTGATTACCGGAACCCAAAGGTCCACCTAGATACGTTTTGAACGGCGGCACCATTTTTTTGAGCGCGCCTTGACCGCGCTCGAGCACGATGCCGGTGCGGACAACCGCAACCCTGATTCCGTGAACTTCCGCCTTCTTCGCCTCTTCTTCCCAGTCCGCACAGAGGCGGGCGAGAAAATCGCTCCCCGCCGGGCTGCTTTCGGTAATCGTTTCGTCGCCGTGGGGTCCGTAGTAGCCGACTGCCGAAGCATTTAACAAAAATTTCGGTTTTTTTTCCGCCTTGCCGATCGCGCTCACGAGCGAACGAGTGGAGTCGATCCGGCTCGAACGCAGTTTTTGCTTTTGCGCCTCGTTCCAGCGCTTTGCCGCGATCGGCTCGCCCGCCAAATTGATCACGCCATCAGCGCCATCGATCGCTTTTTCCCATGCGCCGCTTGCGCCGGGCGTCCATGCCAACCACTCTTTTTTGGTAACACCGATCTCGGTTGGTGGGCGGCGACTAAGGAGCACTAGCGAATGGAATTGGTTCCACAAGCGATCGACAAGAGCTGAACCGATCAATCCAGTCGCGCCGGAAATAACGAGCTTCATCGCAAGTATCCTAATATTTCCATCCGCTCCAAAAAATGGTTACCAAAAGTTAACTATAGTTGACTTGTCTAACATAAATGTTTTACCTGTTAAACACCGGCATGAAAAATAATTCTGATCCACGCCCCCGACTTGGGATCAGCGCCTGCTTGCTTGGTCAGCAGGTGCGCTACGATGGCGGCCATAAACAGGACTATTTTCTGACGCAGACGTTCGCTCAATTCGTCGACTGGGTGCCGGTCTGTCCTGAAATCGAAGTCGGCATGGGTGTGCCGCGTGAATCTGTCAGACTGGTGGGGAGCATCGACGATCCGAAAATGATCGCCGAGCGCTCCGGGAAAGATTGGACCGCGGCGATGAAAGAATTTGCTGTCCGACGGATCCACGAACTCGCGGCGCTCAACCTATCCGGCTACGTCTTTAAGAAAGACTCACCCAGCTGTGGGGTCGAGCGCGTCCGCGTCTACGGCACGTCGAACGCGCCAGCGCGCCGCGGCCGCGGTTTGTTTGCTGCGGCACTCATGAGCGGATTACCGCTTTTGCCCGTGGAAGAAGAAGGCCGTCTCAACGATCCGGGCTTGCGGGAAAATTTCATTGAGCGCGTTTTCGCCTACGACCGCTGGCGCGCCGCCGAGAGGACGAAATCGCGCAGCGGCTTGGTGGCGTTTCACACCGTACATAAATACCTATTGCTGGCGCATAGCGAGCGCCACTACCGAAGTCTCGGCAAGCTGGTCGCCGGGCTCAAGGAAAAATCGCTCGGCGAAGTTTATGAGCAATATGGACGAGGCTTCATGACAGCACTGGCCGCCCATGCCAGCCCCAAAAGGCACGCCAATGTTCTCGATCATATGATGGGCTATTTCTCCGACGAGCTCTCGGCCGCCGAGCGCCGGGAATTGGTGGAGATCATTCGCGATTATCGCCTCCAGCTGATCCCGCTCATCGTACCGGTCACGCTGATCCACCATTATGTGAAAAAGTATGGCGTGGAATACCTCAAAAATCAGGTTTATTTGGCACCAAGCCCGAAAGAGCTCATGTTGCGCAATCATGTCTGAGTTCGCGCTCCGAGCCAACTTGTCATGAAGATACATCGACTCGAGACCCAACTCTGGCTCCCGCGGCCCCGCCAACAAGTTTTTGCATTCTTCGCCGAACCGCGAAACCTCGAACGCCTCACCCCCGCTTGGCTGCACTTCGAGTTTATGACGGCGGTGGAGGGCGAAGTCAGACAAGGGACGTTGCTCGACTATCGCTTGCGGCTGCACGGCATTCCGCTGCGCTGGCAAAGCGAGATCGCCGTCTGGGAACCGCCTGAACGCTTCGTCGATCGACAAACCAAGGGCCCCTATTCCATGTGGGTGCACGAACACACGTTTGACGAACGCGACGGCGGCACTCTCGTCGGTGATCGCGTCGACTACGCCGTGCCGGGCGGCCGGCTCGTGCAGAAATTTTTCGTTGCGCCGGATCTGCAGCGGATTTTTCGCTACCGCCGCCATGTGCTCGAAGGAATTTTCGAAAGCGATGCCCGGGCAACGGTATCAGAAGATGATCGACGGTAACGTCGAGACCCCTTTCTCGATGGCCGAGACTCGCTCGATATACGCCTTGCTGTCAAATTTTCGCGACGTGCTCTCGTAGGACATGTAGCGAATCTTCCCATACACTGGGCGCTCAGGCCCCCAGGCTCGGTCATGCTTGCCGACGATCGCCCAAGCGATACCGGCGTAGCCGTTAGGATCGCGGCCGTCGAGCTCATAGCGATCGTTCAGGCGCACTGCGACGTCGAAGGCCTGCGCCGCCGAAAGGCTCCATTCGAGAATTTTTTTAGCCCAATACATGCGCAGATAGCCATGCATCCAGCCCGTCAGCACCATCTGCTTTTGCGCTGCATTCCACAGCGGATCATGGGTTTCGGCGTTTTCCAGCTGTCTTTCATTGTAGTTAAATTTGCGTCGATCCTTGGCATGGCGGCGCAGCGTTCGGTCGGCCCACGGTTCGCTCGCCGCAAAGCTGTCGTAGTTCTCATTGTAGCGGACAAAATTCATCGCCAGTTCGCGGCGCACGATCAACTCCTCGAGAAATGCCCGGCGATCTTCTGTAGGAGCATCCGCGTCCTTGACTGCAAACGCCACTTCATGGGGGCCGATCTGTCCGAAGTGAAGATACGGCGAAAGCTGGCTGGTGCCATCGAGCTGCGGCTGGTTGCGATTCTTGGCATATCCCTTCAATCGTTCGCCGACAAAACGGCGTAGGGCGGCGCGAGCCGCGATGGAACCACCGACGAAAAGCCGCGCCGGTGCCACCGACCGATCGATGCCCAACCCCTCCAGCAGGTTTGCATCGACCGGCAACGAAGCGACCGGTCTACCGGGATTCCAAACGATCTTGGCCTTCACGCTTCTAACAGGCTTGAGGAATTCCCTAAGCTGTTGGTAAATCTTCGGCCGGATCGTGCGCGCCGCGAAGTGTTCCTTCCCGAGCAGGCGCGTCGGTACAATGACGTCCGAATCCACCGTCCAAAACGGCACCTTAATCTCGCGCGCTACTGTTGCACGCCGTTTTTCCGCGCCCCGCCGTGGATCCTCGTCCCCGATTAAGAGGCAAGGGCTCACCTGGCGGCAAAACCGCCGGATGTCGTGCTCCGGCGAGCGCGCTACAACAAAACCGACGTTGCGCTCTCGCAAGCCGGCAGCCAACGCGGGGAAACCGTCGATCATAAATTGATAATGGCGCTGGTTGGCGTAGTGCGTTCCGCCCCGTAGCGCGAAAAACACCACCACCGGTTTAGTCAATCCGTTGGCAACCTCGATGGCGACATTGAGCGCCAGGTTATCGCGCGCCCGCTGCGAGCGCTGCATCCAGTAAACGATGCAGTCTCCTGCCTGATTCGGAGCGAGACCATTGCGGTCCGCAACGCGCGGATCGTAGGTCGGTATGTTTTTGAACGTCACGGATCATTCCTCGAACGCGACCGCGCATTTTCCCCGCGCATTTCTGCCAGGGCTGCAATGCGGCGCAACATCCCGCTAAAAATCAGCTTGTG
>DATBMR010000285.1:0-11828 GCA_036554745.1 Binatia bacterium | reverse complement strand
CCTTCCTGGCGATTGGTGATCAGTTGAATCTCCGGTGTACTGTAGAGTCCGTCGAGAACGGCGACGTAGCTCTCCCCCGGTACGCAAAAAACATGACGCACACCCTCATTGCGCAGACATTGGGCGACTGCATGACCGGTGATCATTAAGTTTCCTCCAAGCTTTTTGCTGGGTTTTTCGACGCAACATTCTTTTGCCCTATAGCCCTCGAGCGGAGTCCCTGTCAACTTTCCGATCATACTTACGGATCACGTCGGAGGAGCGCGCGGCCGCTTGACCGGAAGTTCGGTTCATCGATAGATTCGTTTTAAAACCTAATGAGGAGACAAGCATGAACGGGATCATCGACGCCGACACGCATATCGCTGAATCGGAAGGCATGTGGAAGCTGCTCGACCCTGCCATGTACCACCGCCGTCCGGTGATGGTTTCGGCACCGGGAGACACGCTGTACCGAGATTTTAACGTGCTCTGGTTGATCGACGGAAAGATCTTTCCGAAAGCCGCGGGCAAGGGCGGCTTTCGCCTCATCACGCCGGCGACGTCGATGCGCGAAACCGGGAGAACCGACATTCTTGTTGGATCGCGGGAGATCAGCGACGTGAATCGGCGTCTGGCCGACATGGACAAAGCCGGTGTCGCCATACAAGTCATCTATCCGACATTGTTTCTCGTCCAGGTCACGGATGATCTTGGCTTGGCAGCCGCGCTCTGCGGTGCTTACAACAAGTACCTCGCAGAGGTTTACGCTCGAGCCCGCGGGCGACTGCGTTGGGTAGCGGTGCTGCCGCTTCATTCGGCCGATCAGTCCATCGGACAAATGCATGAAGCCAAACAAAACGGCGCCGTCGGAGTTTTTTTCAGTGGCATCGTCGGATCGTTGACGCTCAACAATCCTCACTTCCACCCGATCTACGCCGAAGCCGAAAAGCTCGGCTTGCCGATCTGTGTGCACACCGGCCAGAGTTCTCGCTATCTGAACGACTTTTTCGATCTCGAATTGAATGGCACCTTTGCGGCGTCGCAGCTGCCGCCGGTCATCGGCTTTCGCGATCTGGTCGCGAGCGAGATTCCGGAAAAATTTCCTCGATTGAAGTTCGGCTTCTTGGAAGCCTCGGCGAGCTGGGTGCCTTATTTGTACCATCATTTGAAACGAGCCGCTCGCCCGCGCCCGTCATTTCCGAACGCCCGTTGGAAGCACGCGTCCTGTAAGGAACTCTTCCGCGACTATCACCTCTACGTCGCTTGCGAGGCCGACGAGGATATTCCCTATCTAGCGGAATTTATCGGCGAGGATCACCTGATGATCGGCTCGGATTACGGCCACAACGATCCGGCCGAAGAGAAAGCGCTAGTGCAGACGATGAGCGCGCGCGCAGATCTTTCACCAGAGATGGTCGACAAAATTCTCATTCACAACCCGAAGCAGTTTTACTCGATCTAGAATGCTGCTGCCGGATGAACCCTTGACAAGCTGCAATTCCCGGCACTAACTTGAGTGACCAATCGCCCTATAGCTTGTCTTCGAGGAGGTCGTATGTTCGATATCAAGGGACTCAGGACGTTTGCGATGAGTGCAAAGGATCTGGACAAGGCGGTGGAGTTTTATACGAAGACGTTAGGCGGGCAAATTACCCGACGAGTCGAGCCGACGGAAGAACAATTGACGGCGGGTCAAGTGAAGGAAGTCGACGTGCGCCTGGGCAACTTCGAAGTGCATCTCTTCGATGCATCCGTCAAGCCGCGCCCGGTCGATCCGCATCACACGTTGAATATTCCGTGGCAGGAACAAGAAAAAGCCTTGTCCGCTTTAAAGCAGGTCGGCGCGAACATCGAAAAAATCCGCCCGCACCGTGATGGCGAGAGCTATTCGATCAACGTCTTTGACCCGGACGGCAACCGCTGGGAGCTGTCGTTCGCCAAAGGAAATTAGGGTTAGTTCCAAAGCTTCCAAGTGTTCCAGCAGTTCCAGTTTCAACACGGTGAACGGAGTTTTGAAACACCTGGAACAGTTGAAACAACTGGAACCTTTGAAACGGTCTTTTCTCCTTTAGTTGTATCTCTTTAATACCTCCCGGGCGATGACCATGCGCATGACTTCGGATGCGCCTTCCGTGATCATGCGGCTACGCTGATCGACGAACCACTTCGCCAGGGGCAGATCCAGCGTCAACCCGATGCCGCCGTGGATTTGCAGCACACGGTCGACCACGCGGAACGACATTTCATCGGCGAACAACTTGGCCATGTAGGCCTCGTTGCGTATGTCCATCTTCTGATCATTTTTCCACGCCGCCTGATAAACCATCAAACGAGCCGCGTGGAGCTCGACGTAAGAGTCGGCAAGTTTGAAAGTGATTCCCTGGCGCTCCGACAGCGGCTTGCCGAAAGTCACTCGTTGTTTCGAATAGCGGGCGCCCATCTCGATGCAGCGCTCGGCCACGCCGAGGGCACGCGCGCCATGTTTCAACCGTCCGATGCCGAGCCACTGCTGCGCCAATTTGAACCCCTCGCCCTCCTTGCCGACCAGATTCTCGACCGGCACTTTCATGTCGTCAAAGGCGATCTGCCAGGGCTCTTCTCCCATCATCGTCTTGAATTTGGTGACTAGCGTGAGGCCCGGTGATTTCATATCAACCATGAAGCAGGAAATTCCGCCGTGCGCGCCCTTCGCCGGGTCGGTGACCGCCATCAGCTGGCCGAAATCGGCTTCGCCGGCCCCGGTGATGAAGCGCTTGGTGCCGTTGACGAGGTAATAGTCTCCCTGGCGCACTGCCCGGGTCTTCATCGAAGCAGGATCGGAGCCGGCGTCGGGCTCGGTCTGCATAAAGCAGAGCTTTTTTTCGCCGCGCAGTATCGGATCCATGAACCGTTTCTTTTGCTCGTCGTTGAGAGCGTACAAGATCGGCCGGATCTCCGGGCCGAAGATACCCTGACCCCGCGAAGGCAGCGCGATCGTGCGCGACAATTCCTCCCAAACCAGCACTTGCGCAAGGCTTCCCAGCCCGCCGCCGCCGTACTCTTCCGGCACGTCGAACATCCACAGGCCCATCTCCCTGGTCTTCTTTTCCAGGCGTTCGCGAATGTCCCGCTTAAGCTCCATATTCTCGATCGAGTGCATCTCAATCGGAATCAGCTCCTTATCCACGAACTTGCGCACCGTGTCCTTCAGCATCTGCAGCTCTTCAGGAAGATTAAAATCCATCTTGCCTCCGATTTTGGATTTTAGATTTTCGATTATCGTTCATGTCTCATGCTCTCCTCGCAGCACGCGAGTTCTCGCTTCTTCCCACAATCCAAAATCCAAAATCGAAAATGCGCCTATTTCTTCTCTTCGAGTTTGAACGAGCCGAGCCCCGGGCGGTACTCTTTGCGCGCAAACTGCTGCAACCCCGGCCGGCCGCCGATCGCTTGCTTGGCTTTGTCGGAGATCAGGCCGGAGATTTCGTAAGCGACTTCCGGATGGGAATAGAAGGTGTAATACCAGGCCTCCTTGACGGCGTGGAGTGCCGAGGGTGCCTTTTCTTTCAGATTGGTGGCGATTTCCAGCACCTCCTTGTCCAGATCGGCGCGCGGCACCGCCTTGGTGATCAAACCGATGCGCTCCGCTTCCTTAGCGTTCATGGTTTTACCCGTCAGCGCGTAGTACAGGCCGTGCTTCGGCTGTAAATGTTCGGTCAACACAATGGTTACTTCGCCGCCGGGAAAGTGGCCGAAGTTGACCTCTGACAAACCGAACTGCACATCGTCTGCGGCGATGGCGATATCGCAACCGGTGACGACGGTAAAGCCGCCGCCGAAAACCCAGCCGTTGATTCTCGCGATCACCGGCTGCGGCATCTTGCGCAGCATTTCATTGCGCCACTGGCGCGATTTCTCACGCACCTCGTCGCGCACGCGGTCGGGCTGAGAATCCATCTCGATGAAGTACTGTTTCAGGTCCTGACCGGCGCAAAAACTCTCGCCGGCGCCGGTAATCACGATGACCCGGGTTTCTTTGTCGTATCGCAGATCCGTCAAGCAGTCGTGCATATCGCGGTGAAGCTGCGGGCTCATGGCGTTGCGTTTCTCCGGCCGGTTGAACGTGACCGTCGTCACCCCGTCTTGCTTATCCACCAGCAGAGTCTGATAATTTGCCATTGGCGTCCCTCCTCGGCATTCATTGAATTTTCTTACTTCCAGGTCCTACTCTAGATGCAACGAAACTGTCAAACGTCGCCTTGTAAGTTCAGTTAAATCTTCTTATAGATCGAAGCGGCGGGTTCTGATAATATCGCCGGCAGAAGGAGGAGGACCCATGCCCCCACGCCCAATCGGCTCTGGCGCCATTTCCTTTGGTCTAGTTTCCATCCCGGTGAAACTCTATGTCGCCGCTTCGTCCCAATCGCCCAGTTTCAACCTGCTTCATGCAAAGTGCGGCAGCCGCATCCGGCAACAGCGATTTTGTCCGTCATGCAACGCGGTCGTTGAACGGGAGGAGTTAATCAGGGGCTATGAATTCGCCAAGGACCAGTACGTTAGGGTGACTGATGACGAACTCAAAGCGCTCGAAGGCGAAGATTCGGAAGCGATTCAAATCTCCGAATTTGTTCCGCTCGCCAAGGTCGATCCGATCTACTTTGAGAGAACTTACTATCTCGGCCCCGATAAAGGCGGCGAAAAGGCCTATCGACTCCTAGCCGACACCATGGCGCAGGTCGGCAGGGTGGCGCTCGCCACGTTTGTCTTGCGCGGCAAGGAGAACTTGGTGATCGTGCGCTCGGCGCAAAACGGACTGTTGTTGCACACGATGTATTTTGCCGACGAGGTGCGCAGTTTTGATGAAATTCCCAAGGGCGAGTCGGCGAAGATTACCCCGGCTGAAACAGACTTGGCGGTGCGGCTCATCCAGGAATTGTCGAACGAGGAATTTGAGCCCGCCAAATACGAAGACGAATACTCCGGACGAGTGATGAACCTGGTCAACAAGAAAGCCGAGGGCAAAGAAATCACTCTCGCCCAGCCGCAAGTGCAGCGCGGCCAGGTCATTGATCTGATGGCGGCGCTCAAAGGAAGCCTCGGTCAGCAAGCAACTCGACAGAAAAAACCGGCGGTACGCGCGAACGCACCGGAACCTGAAAAGACTCGAAAAAAAGCCTCTTCGTCCAAAAAATGAAGCTCTTCTCCACCGCGGAAGTGGCGAAGATCGTGGATCTGCCGGATAGCCGTATACGGTCTTTCGTACGTGCCGGGTTTTTGGCGCCCGCGAAGAACAAAACCGGAACCCTTCAGTTCACGTTTCGCGATCTATTGTTTTTGAAAACCGCCAAAAACCTGCTGGCGTCCCGGGTACCGGCAAAACGCATTGTCCGCATCCTCTCGTCCTTGAAGCGACAACTCCCGGACGAGCGGCATCTTGCCAGTTTGAAAATTTACGCCGACGGTCGTCGTGTCGTGGTCTGGGATGGGAAGGCCCAATGGCAGCCCGACTCCGGGCAGTTTCTGTTCAACTTCGACGCGCGCAGCGTCATGCGGACTTTGAGTTTGGCTAGACGGAAACCGACCACGGCAAAGCGCACCGCTCGTTATTGGTACAATCTTGCCGTGGAGTTTGAAACGACATCGAAAGAAAAAGCTCAACGCGCCTACGAAAAGGCCCTTGAGGCTGATCCGACCATGAGCGACGCGCATCTGAATTTGGGCAAACTTCATCACGACGCTGGCATGCTGAAAAACAGCGAAGCCCACTATCGGGCGGCGATCCAACACGCCCCGGACGAGGCGGCTCCATACTTTAACCTCGGTGTACTGCTCGATGACATGAAGCAACCGGCGGAGGCGGCGCGGTTTTATCAACAAGCGCTTGACCGTGACCCGGAATTCGCAGATGCGCACTACAACCTTGGCCTCGTGCTCGACTCGTTGGGAAGAAAAAAAGAAGCGATCCAACATCTTCGCACCGCGCGCAAGCTTTACTACGGCAAGTAGAGCGCCGGACTGGCCGTCACTCCCTGCTTGAAACCAGCTTGAAAGCCGTTAGTCTGAATTTAGCGGCATCGTCGCTCAACGAATGTCGCCAGAGAATTACAGATGCGGCGCGCGTCCAAAAAGAAAACCACAAAGGCAAGCCATCGTTCCTCAGCACGACGCCGCCAAAACGGGGGCGTAGCGCGTCTCCCTCACTCGCAGGATACTCTTGAATTCGATGCTGACGGTAAAACCGTTCGGTTAACCAATCTCACCAAGATCTTTTGGCCCGAGCTAGGCATCACCAAGCTCGATCTCTTGCAATATTACCTCGATATCTCGCCGGTGCTTTTGCCGCACGTCGCCCATCGTGCGATGGTGATGAAGCGGTATCCGAACGGTGTTACCGGCGAGTTCTTTTTTATGAAAAGGGCGCCGTCGCCGCGCCCTGAATGGATCGAAACCTGTTCGATCGAGCATGCCTCGGGAAACGTTATCGATTTTCCGGTCATACGTGATCTCGCCTCATTGCTTTGGGTCATCAATCTCGGCTGTATCGATCTGAATCCCTGGTATGCTCGCTGTGACGACGTGGATCGACCCGACTACCTGCATTTCGATCTGGATCCGGTGAATGGCGCGAGCTGGCGGCAAATGGTGGAATCGGCAAAAGTTGTTCACCAAGCTCTCACCGAGCTTGGGTTATCTTCCATCATCAAGACGACCGGCTCGCGTGGATTTCACATCTATGTACCGATCGTTAGGGGGCCGACGCAAAAAGAGGTCTGGGGGTTTGCAAAGCAATTCGCCACGAACCTGGCGGCTCTCCGGCCCGACCTGATGACGGCGGAATATCGCATCGCTAAGCGTCCGCGTAAGCGCGTACTGTTGGATTACAATCAGAACGCCTGGGGTCGGACACTCGCGTCAGTTTACTCGGTGCGACCGCAACCCAAAGCTACGGTTTCGACGCCGATCACCTGGGACGAGCTGGACGAGGCGGTTCAAATCGAAGACTTTCGTATCGACACTGTGCCGGATCGAGTGAAGAAGGTAGGCGATCTCTGGGCACCCTTGCTCGCGCAAAAAGGTCGAGCACAACTCACCAAGTTCTATGGTGAGTAAGTTCTATGATGCTACCCGGTTAGCCTATCTGCCGTCGAGCCCGATAATGCGTCCGCTGAATCAAGTCACTGCCTGGAGCCGGCTCGGCCGAGATTTAAACCTTACTTCTCGGGAATCGACAAAGCAGCCTGCAAGAAAAATGCAAACCGGAGTGAGCTCACTGGATGGCAATTCCTAAGCAACGTGGAATCGACACACATGGCGTTCACGACGCGGATCGGCTCTGGCTGGCGCAGTTCCTCGCAGATCTGTTGGACAGGCGCTTTACGATCCCTGGGACATCGATCCGGTTTGGCTTGGACCCGATCATCGGCCTCATCCCAGGGGTCGGCGACCTGGTTGCGAACTTGACCGGGTCTTTCATTCTTGTCATTGCCGCCCAATTAGGAGTTCCCAAAGTTGTCCTGCTGCGCATGGCAATGAATATTGCGCTCAACGCGCTGCTGGGAACTATCCCCCTTTTTGGCGACATTATTTCGATTTGGTTTCGCAGCAACGTGAGAAACGTCACTTTGCTCCAGGACTATTTAGGGAAACCCCCGAAAGGAGCCGCGTTTCGCGATTGGTTGTTGGTTATCGCAATTTTACTCGGCCTGCTCGCGCTGCTGGTGGGAACAGTCTTCATCGTCGTCTGGATCTTTAAACAAATTTGGCATGTGCTTTAAGCGACGGACGCCGCGCGCGCACGGTGCCAGCCGCCTCATCAACCCACTATTCCAATACTCCCTCACTCCTAAGCTGGTCGATCGTTTCTTCGCTATAGGCCATAACGTCGCGCAGCACGGCCTCGGTGTCGCGACCGAGCACGGGAAATTCCCAGCGCCGCGTCAACTTGGAATTGGCGAATTGCAGCGGAAAATTCGGCAGCACGACGCGTCCCAAGCGAGGATTGTCCACCGTGACGATGAAGCCACGCTGCTGCAACTGCGGATCGTTGACGAGGTCCTCGCCGGTTTGTACGACTCCGCTCGGCACGCCGGCTCGCTGCAAGCGATCCATGACATCGAAGGCATCTTGGTCAGCGGTCCAGCGCGCGATGGCGTCGTTGAGCAAGTCGCGGTGACGCAGCCGCCCGTCAAGGCTCTTGAAGCGCGAATCGTTTTCAACTGCGCTACCGAGCATTTTGGCCAAGGCGTTCCACTGGGCATCGTTCTCGACACCGATCACGCACCAGCGATCGTCTCCTTTGCAGGGATAACAATCGTGCGGCGCCGCGCTCGGCGATGCGTTGCCCATGGGCTGGGGCTCCTTGCCGCTGCCCGCCGCTTCTAACAAACTGGCGCCGATCATGAATGCGGTCGCCTCCGCCTGCGCCAGGTCGATAAAAGCGCCCTCCTTGTTGCGGTCGCGGTGGAGCACTCCGGAAATGATAATGATCGCGCACAGCACTCCCGATACATAGTCGGGAAAAACCGTCTGTGCGCCGATCGGGGGATTGGTGACATCGGGATGGTTCCACAAATAGGTCAGCCCGGTGAACGCCGTAATGTTCACGCCAACGGTCGAGAAATGTCGCTTCGGCCCGGTAGTGCCAAGACCCGGCATGCGCAGGTTGACGATATCGGGTTTGACGGCGCGCAGCTGATCATAGGCAAGACCAATTCGCCCGACCACATCGACGCTATAGTTGTCGAGCACCGCATCGGCCTTGGCCACCAGATCGTGGAGCACGGATCTTCCCTTCGGATGTTTAAGGTTCACCGTGAAAGACCGCTTGTTGCGGTTGAACTCGAGAAAGCGCGGCGAAACATTGGGGTCCTCACCGGTGCCGAAGAACCGAAACGGGTCCATGCCACCCTTGCTCGATTCGACTTTGATCACATCGGCACCCAGTTCGGCGAGAATCGTGGTGCCGTAAGGACCGGCCAAGACGTGATCGAAGCTCACGATGCGCATACCGTCCAACGGGCCGTTGCCTTCCCCTATCGCTTTGCTATGGGCTGCGTCCGATCTTTTCTCCCCGACTTGGGAAAAGATCCTTGCTGTTTTCTCCTGCAATCCGGCGGAAATGTTTTCCCCTCTCTCCGTCACGGGGAAGACGGAAGAGGGGGTCCAAGCATCGAGCATTGGCACGCTTCCGACCGGCGGACGCGTACCGTTGATCATAATCGGCATCGCCGGTTGCCGCGTCGAACCGAATGCGGCGTGTTCGACCGCCACCAAAAAGCCACGGCTCTGGACGTGTTCGTCGCTTGTAAAACCCGTAGGCGTATTTACCGGCACACAAGGGATACCCTTCGCTTGCAAGAGCTCGGTGATTTCACCCATGGTGAAGTTACCGAGAAACGCTTCAACCGCCGGATTGAGTTCATCGGCGTGTGCACGTCGGTACACATTGTTCAGCCATTCCGGTGCGTCGAATGTCGAGGGATGATCTTTCCAGACAGTAAGAAATAGCTTCCAGTGCTGCCGGGTGACGTATAGATAGACAAAGCCATCCCGGCACGGAAAGATTTTTGCCGGTGCGACAGAGCCATGCTGACTGCCGGCGCGTTTTGCAATTTGTTTTTCGTTGGCCCACAGGCGAATGATGTGTTCCTGAGTGGCCAGCGTTTCTTGCATGGAAGCGTCAACGTGATCACCCTGTCCCGTACGCTCGCGGCGGTAGAGCGCCGCCAGCACGCCCGCCGCGGCGAATAAACTCGCGAAGTAATAAGCTTGGGTCTCGGGGGGTCGCACCGGCGGCATTGACGGATCGCCGGCAATATAGAGAAAGCCGCTCTGCGCCAGCGCGACGAGATCATTGTAAGCCAGGTTTCTTTTCGGCCCGCTCTGGCCGAAGGCGGTGATCGACCCCATCACGATGCCGGGATTGATCGCCGCCAAATCTTTGTAACCAAGTCCTTTCGACTCCAATTCGCCAGGCTGGAAACTTTCGAGCACAATGTCGGCGCGCTCAACGAGCTTGCGGAACGCAGCGCGGCCAGAGTCCTCATCAAGGTCGAGCACCTTGCTCGACTTGCCCGCATTCAAGTGCGCAAATGTGGTGCTGAGCCGTTTGCCGTCACGGGATTCGATAAACGGTGGCAAGTTACGCACCGGATCGCCGCCGGGAGGCTCGACTTTGATCACTTCCATGCCCAAGTCGGCGAGCACTCGGCCGCACAATTGGCCGCTCTGATCGGTGAGATCCAACGCTCGGTAACCTTTAAGGAATGCGACGGTCATAGTCCTATCCTAAATTTTCTAACGCATAACCACTCCAAAAATTCGCCAAAATGCGAAGCACCAAATCCGAAATTCTAAACAGCAGCGTGGAAGCACTTACGGAAGTGCTTTTGGAATTGGTTCGTTTCGGTATTTGATTCCGAATTTTCCCTCTACGCTCCTACGTAGCGGCTGCGCATATCGTTTAGGATCTGCACCGCCTCTTGGACCATTCTTTCAACGATCTCTTTGGCGGGCCGGGCGCTCTTCTCCTCGGTTAGCATACCAGCAACCTGGCCACCGGGAACCTGCAAGACGTCTACACGGCCGGCCGCCTCCGCGGCGCGGCGAATCTCGTCCATGGCGTTGCCCTGATACGGCGTCGGCATCGCTTCGAGGCCGGAATCCATCCAAGCCTTGATCACGGGGCTACGAAAATGCCGCGCATAGTGCCCGCTGGTGTACGCGGTGCGGACGAAATCCTCCGAGCTGCCGCCGAGAATCTGCTTCTTGTACACCGGATGAATGCCGCATTCTCGGCTGACTAGAAATGCCGTGCCGCACCACACGCCAACCGCGCCGAGCGCCAGGGCCGCCGCGACTCCGCGACCGTCCGAGATGCCGCCCGCAGCGACCACCGGTTTCGGTTTAACCGCATCGACGATCTGCGGGATCAGCGGAAAGTTGCCAATTGTTCCCGTGTGTCCCCCGGCTTCGTACCCCTGCGCGATGATCACATCGGCGCCCTTCCGCGCGTGGCTAAGCGCGTGTTTAACGGCGCCCGCTAAGGCCATGACTTTGATGCCCCGTGCGTGGGCCAGCGGTACCACTTCCGCGGTGTCGCCGAGGCCGATGATGAGGATCGGCGCGTTCTCCTCGAGAATGACTTTCAACTGTTCCCGCGTGGCCGCCGGCGTTTTGACCCAGCTCTTGCGGTCCGGCGGCTGCGGCGTGAGGCCGAGCCGAGGAATCAGCCCCGCGGTGAACCTTGCGTGCTCGGGAAATTTCTCTTCGATTTCCTTGCGTACTTCATCGGGATCGGGAATCTTCACGTCTTCCATTTTCGGCAGCGTGATGTCCACGCCGAACGGTTTATCCGTCAATTGGCGCACTGCGCGAATACGCTCGCGAATAACCTCGGGCCGTATCGAGCTGCCGCCGATACAGCCGAGACCGCCAGCGTTCGACACCGCGGCGACCAGTTCCGGCGGAGTCGTCATCCCCTCCTTGTCCCATCCCATCCCCGCCTGAATGATCGGAACCTGAATTCCGAACAGATCACATAAAGGCGTATGCAAGTTCATAAACTCTCCGGCTAAACAGCAGACCCTTTGCGACGCTCAGGGTGACAAAGCGATGACGCACAGCCTTTGAAATGCACAAGAATTTGCAATGTTCCCACCCACCAACGATCACGATCACGCTATTTCTCCCGATCTTCCGGCTTAACGTACCTCGTCGTGCCGCCCCCCTTCTGCGAATGGAGATAACCTTCCACATCGCTTAACGGGTTGGTGTAATAACGCATCCGGTGTGAGACCAGATCGTCGGTCCTCAGCGCTGTCAAAAAGTCCATGTCCTTTTGCATGTAAGCGGCGATTTTCGCGCTC
>DATBMR010000278.1:0-15074 GCA_036554745.1 Binatia bacterium | reverse complement strand
CAAGGCGGCTGCGAAGTTGTCGTCCGGCGGAGATGCTATGCCGTGCAGCAAGTGAATTTTGAGTACATCGAAGTGGCGGACATCGACGGCTCCGACACGGACATCTCCGTCGCGGGCATGAATTTTCAGGGCGGCATCGAGTTCGCGCGGGAGGATCCGGCCGCTACGGCAGTAATCGCGGAAAAGCTCATTGGGCAAGTAACCATTTCCGCCCAGCGTTTGTCGGGCATGGCGGATGGCGTCGTCAAAGCGCATGTCTTCCAGCCCATGCAGCGGATTGTGATGGACGAAGGTGCGCATGGGCCAGTAATAGCCGATGATGTCGCTCGCGAGCCTGATCAAGGCCCGGAGTTCCATTCGCCGCGTCTCGGTGCCAGCTATCTCGGCCACAGGCGACTCTCCATGGACAATAAACCCGCGGACGAGAATACCGATTCGAAACTAGCGGGTAGGGCGCCGAGAAGTACAAGCACCGCGAGCAAACAAGTGACGGCGGCGACTTCGCCGATGCGCAGATCTTCATAGCGGAAGTCGGTGCGCTGACGGCCGAACAACAGTCGCTGCATCATCCTGAAGAGATACCACGATGCGAGAAACCAGGCGGCGAGAATTGCGACCAGATCCCAGGAGGCGGCGCCGGTGGGCTCGAGCAGCATGGCGATATAAGCCGAGAAAAGGCCGAAAGGCGGCAGACCGACGGCGGCCATTGTTAGCAGCGACACGATCGTGGCAAAACGCGGCATCGTTCGCGCCAATCCGTGCATCCTGTCGAGGGTAAGGTTGCCGCAGCGGCATTCGGCTTGTAGCCAGACGAACAACAGACCTGAGATGAGCAAGATGACGGCGACCGCGTAGACAATAGCAGAAACGGTGAGTGCGCCAACGCCAGCCACGCGCCACCACAATGCCGAAAAAAAGGCCAATCCGGCGTAGGCCAAGAGTTGCGGCGTTCGCACTGCCGCAAGCGCTTTGAACGAACCGTAAAGAGCGCCGAAAACCGACAGCACGCGCACCGCACGAAGCGAGTCCGGGCTCAGCTCCGGCACGAGACTCGCCAGGCCGTACAATCCGGCTGCCGGCAGCACGACGGCCATAAACACGGTGAGGTATGCCGGCGCGCGGGTGAGCGCGGCAAGGTACATGCCGTGCAGCGGGAAGAGCGGCAGGAAGAGCGCAACGAGCAAAAGTAGCGCGATTTTCGGCGCAAAAACTTCGCCCATTTGCGGCGTGACGTTTACCGCTGCGCCGAGCGCGATCACGCCAGCGAAAAACGAAAAACCCGTGCTCGTATCAAGCCAGCGGATGGTGTCCGTGAGGCAGCGCCCGAGTCGCATCGAGACCGCATCGAAGTAGAGGCGGTTAAGCAAAAAAAGGTATAGCCGGAGTTGCAGTACGTCCGCCCATCCTGGCATGCGGATCTTTCGTCCGTGGCTTCTCGCGTAGATCAACAGCCAGCCGAGGATGATGCAAAGCGCGAACGCCGATACCAGAACGTCGAAGACGGCGACCGGCAATGCGCCCATCTTGAAGTGGGAGGCTACTTCGCCGGGCCCCGGGAATAAAAAATGTGTGAAGCTTTCGGCGGCCAAAAGGTAGGTCAGGACAATCACAAACAGGGCGCACAGCATGCTCGCGGCGACCTTCCAAGAGGCCGCAGCGCGCACGCGGTAAATCGTCAGGATCGCCTGGGACGATGTCGCCCAGCCAAAGAACAGAAAGATCGTCGTTCCCTGCGAGTCTCGGAGTGGGATGTTTAAGATCCCATGCGCTGCGAGCACGATGATCAAGGGCAGAATCAGCGTGGTGAGAAAACCGGTCAGCCACGTGAGAATCGAAAATGGCGAATCGGCCGGCGGCTCATTCTTGGGAGGGAATCTTGGCTCTTGGCGCGCGGAATGAATCACATACCCGCAGTTCAAAAAAATCGAACCTTTGAACCAGCCATGCGCGATCAGATGAAAGATCGCCAGACCGTACGCTCCCAGCCCGCATTCCATCATCATGAAGCCCATTTGACCGATGGTGGAATAGCCCAGGGTCTTTTTGATGTCGCTTTGGACCAGCATCATGGAAGAGCCGAGAAGCGTGGTAAGCATACCTATGGCAAAAACCAGATGCAGAGTGGTCGGACTGAGACCATAAAGCGGCGCTAGACGAGCCAGGAGGAAACCGCCGGCGTTGATGATGCCGGCATGCAGCAGGGCATGCACCGGAGTCGGCGCATACAACGAGTCAGGCAGCCACATGTGCAAAGGAAATTGTGCGGACTTTGCCATGGCGCCGAGGAAGATGAGCAAAGTCAGGGCCCCGGCCGCACTGATCGCGAATCCGCCGGGCCAAAGAGAGAACGACATGTCGGCAGTGGCGGCCCGCACGAAAATCTGTTGGAGATCGAGCGTGCCATACCAGCCGTGGGCTAAAATGACCGCGGCGAGAAACGCGAGGTCACCGGCACGTTGCATGATAAACGTTCGGAAGGCACCGCGAACCGTGGCGGGGTGTTGGTAATTGTACGACAGCAGCGGCAGCAGCCAGCTTAGAAGTTGCCAGAAGATGAGCAGCACCAGCAAATTGGCACTCGACACCATGCCGAAAAGCACGAAAGTACTAAAGGCCAACAGACTGTGAAAGCGCGCGAAGCCGCGTTCTTGCTGCATGTACCGTATGGAAAAGGAATGGATCAGGGTACTGACGGCGGCGATGTGCACGAGCATCACAGCCGATAGCCGGTCGATGTAAAAAGCGATCGGAAAGAAACTGCCGTTCCCCCAGGGCGCCTGGACTGTTTGGGACCCACCGACGGTGACCTCCGCAAAGAGCTTGACGGAGAGAACCAGTGCGAGCACTTCGGCCGCCACGCCGATGCGACCCACTTTCCTGGCGTTGCCGCGCGCAGCTAGGCCGGTGACGAGTCCTCCCGCCAGCGGCGCTAGCAGAATAATGAAAAGCGAATGCGGGAACATGTTGCAGGCACGAAGTCTTGCATCAAAACAGCGCTTACCAGCCGCCGGGTGCCGGGCAAAAAAAAGCCGGCCCTTTGATGAGTCGGCAACCGGAAGCGAGCCGCCCTTGGCGGCGCGCTTCGTAACAAACTTTCTTAAACGCACCGAACGGTTATGTCAAGTAAACGTCGGGGCGTTCAGCGGGAAACGGTTTACCTAGTTGCCAGGCAAAACGGAAGCGAGAATCTCGGCTGCGCTTAACTGTTCGAATCCGCATGAAGGTCGACTTGATTACTGAATATATATTCAGTATATGTGGTTTTTCGTCCGGACACATTTCCATGTCTTGTTACGTTCCGCTCTGGTGCAAGAGTAATTTTTCCTTTCTCGAAGGCGCGAGCCATCCGGACGAGTTGGTCGATGAGAGCTGCCGTCTTGGCTTGCCGGCGATGGCGCTCACGGATCGCGACGGCGTTTACGGTGTCGTGCGCGCGCATGTGCGGGCGCGCGAGGTCGGCATGAAGCTGATCATCGGGTCGGAAGTCACGGTGACGGACGGCTCGACCATCGTTCTGCTGGCGCAGCATCGCGGCGGTTATGCCAATCTATGCCGGCTGATCACCAAAGGACGGCTGCGTTCGGAAAAAGGCGCTAGCGCGGTGACCTGGGATGAAGTCTGCGAACATGCGCCGGGCTTGCTCGCACTCTGGGGCGGTGAGCGAAGCCTGATCGTTTCGGCAGCCGAATCGAAAGAAGTTGCCGGTAAGCTCCTCGAGGCTTTCAGCGATCGGCTGTATGGAATGGTGACGCGGCACCGGCGCGAAGAAGAAGTCGTGCAAGAAGTCCGGTTGCGCGAGCGTGCGAAGCGCTTTGGGTTTTCGCTGCTTGCGGCCAATGAGGTGCTCTACCACACGGCGGCGCGCCGCCGCTTGCAAGACGTACTGACTGCGGTGCGACATGGTGTGCCGGTCGCCGCATGCGGAAAAAAATTGAAACCGAACGCCGAGCATGGTTTCAAGCCACCCTACGCCTTCGCAAAACTTTTCGGCGACGATCTAGCGGCAGTCGATCGAACACTGGAAGTCGCCGAGCGCTGCGACTTCTCGCTCAACGAAATCCGTTATCGTTATCCGGCAGAGAAGTTGCCGAACGGTATGACATCGACGGAGTGGCTGCGCCGGCAAACTTTGAAAGGCGCGCATTGGCGCTACGGCAAGCGGATTCCCAGCGAGATCGCCGCGCAGGTCGAAAAGGAACTCGAGATCATCGAGTCGCTCGACTATCCCGGCTATTTTCTTACCATGTGGGAGATCGTCGAGTTCTGCCGCGCCAACCATATTCTCTGCCAGGGGCGCGGTTCCGCGGCGAATTCCGTGGTTTGTTACTGTCTCGGTATCACTGCCGTCAATCCGGCGCATATCGGATTGTTGTTCGAGAGGTTTATTTCGAAAGAGCGTGCCGAGCCGCCCGATATCGATCTCGATATCGAGCATGACCGCCGTGAGGAAGTGATCCAGCATGTTTACCAAAAATACGGCCGCGACCGCGCCGCTTTGGTCGCCAATGTGGTGCGTTATCGCTCCCGCTCGGCATTGCGCGATATCGGCAAAGCTCTGGGCTTGTCCGAAACGGCGCTCGACCGCGCCGCCAAATTTCTTTCCTCTTATGAGCTGGTGCGCTCCGATATGCTGGAGCGAACCGGCATCGACTCATCGGGCGGCTTACACGAGCATCTGCTCGAGCTGACCAACGAAGTTTTGGATTTTCCGCGTCATTTGTCGATTCATCCGGGCGGCTTTCTGCTCGGCCACGAACCGGTTCATGATTTGGTTCCGATTGAAAACGCGACCATGTTGGAGCGCACCGTGATCCAATGGGACAAAAACGATGTGGAAGATCTGGGGCTGTTTAAAGTCGATCTGCTCGGACTTGGGGGTCTTACCCAGCTCGATCTCTGCTTTAAGCTGTTGCGCGAACATCGCGGCGTTGATCTGTCCATGGCGACAATACCGCCGGGTGATACATCCACCTATGACATGATTTGTAAAAGCGACACGGTCGGCGTGTTTCAGATTGAGAGCCGCGCCCAAATGGCGATGTTGCCACGGCTGCAACCGCGAAATTTTTACGATTTGGTCATCGAGATCAGCATCGTACGGCCGGGTCCAATCACCGGTGGCATGGTCCATCCGTATTTGCGCCGGCGCCAAGGCAAAGAAGCGGTGGCATATCCCCATCCCAGTTTGATTCCGGTTCTGAAAAAAACCCTCGGTGTGCCGCTTTTCCAAGAGCAGGTGATGCGGCTGGCGATGGTCGCCGCCGACTATACGCCCGGAGAAGCCGATCAGCTGCGCCGCGATATGGCGGCATGGCATCGCACCGGGCGGATGGAGCGCCACCGCGAACGGCTGATCACGCGCATGCAGGGGAAGGGCATTGCCGCTGAATTCGCCGAGCGCGTTTTTGAACAGATCCGCGGCTTCGGCGAATACGGCTTTCCCGAAAGTCACGCAGCGAGCTTCGCCCTGATTGCTTACGCGACCGCCTGGCTCAAGTGTCATTATCCCGCGGAGTTTACTTGCTCGCTACTGAACGCCCAACCGATGGGGTTCTATATGCCGGCGACGATCGTCGAAGACGCCAAGCGTCATCAGGTCGTCGTGCGGGCCATCGATATACAGGCCAGCGAATGGGATTGCACATTGGAGCCGTACCCGGAAAGCGCCGGCGGCTTCGCCGTCCGTATGGGACTGCGCTACGTGAAAGGCTTGGGTGAGCGCGAGTGGCAAAAAATCGTGCAGACGCGGCGCATGGCACCGTTCGCCTCACTGCAGGATTTTACTCGCCGCACGGCGTTGGACGAGGGCTCGCTGAGCGCGCTCGCCGAAGCCGGCGCTTTCGATGCCTTTCACATCGACCGGCGCACGGCGCTATGGGATACACGCCGCTTGGCGCGCGCGCAAAAGGAATCGTTATCCTTGCCTGTTCGCGAGCGGCAACCGACCTTCGCGCCGCTGACCCCGTTCGAAGAAGTCGGTTGGGACTACCACAGAACATCACACAGCACGCGGCGTCACCCGCTCGAGCCGCTGCGTCCCAGTCTGATTCGCCAAGGCTTGCCCGATGCACGCGCCGTGGCAGGGATGAAAAATGGTGTGATGATTCGCTACGCCGGTTTGGTGATTTGCCGGCAACGTCCGGGAACAGCCGGTGGTGTCGTTTTTATGACGCTCGAGGATGAGACCGGATTCGTGAACGTCGTGGTGTGGGAAAGCGTTTTTCAGCGTTATGCGGTCCTGGCCAAAGCGGCCAGTTTTCTCGGGGTTACCGGCAAGCTACAAGTCGAAGACGGCGTCGTTCACTTGGTGGCGGACGAACTTTGGGAGCCACGATTGGGACTAAAGCCGGCAGCAACACCCAGCCGCGATTTTCATTAGTGAGACTCTAACGCACAGGCACAGAGGACACAGAGAAAATAAACTTATTTTCTGTGAACTCGGCGTCTCTGCGGTGAATATTTCGCCTATCTATCAAGCGACGGCTTTGGTCTCGCCTTTCTCCACTCTGGCTTTAAGCCGCGGGTAGAACCGCAGCGGATTATCCCAGAAGATTTTGCGTTTCACCTCGTCGCCGATATCGTTGCGGTTGATCAGGTTCGGAATGTCACGGCTGAAGTCGCGTTGGTCGCGCTCGTGCGGGTAGTCGGACGCCCACAGAAGCGCGTTGTCGTTGGCCACTTGAGCGGCGAGCGGCAGCGCCGATTCTTCGACTTCGACGGCAAAAAAGATATTGCCTTTTTTGACGTATTCGCTCGGTTTGAGCTTGCAGAGCGGCGAGTAATGGCCCTTTCGTTCCTGTTCCTCGTCCATCCGGTCCATCATGTAAGGCACCCAGCCGACGCCGCACTCGATGCAGCCGAATCTGAGGTCGGGGAATAGTTCGAAGACACCCTCGAACATCAGTGCGACAAATTGGCGGATCTGTGCGAACGGATGCTCGAGGGTATGGCCGATGGTGAAGTTGTTGACCATGTCGAGTCCCAAGGCCGGCATGCTCAAGCCGCCGTGCGTCGAGACCGGCACATCCAATCTCTGGGCCTCTTCCCAGATGGGATAGAACTCGGGCCCGCTGTAGAGTTTTCCGCCGGGAGCGACTGCGGGTAAGACCGCACCTACCATTCCAAGTTCATTGACTGCGCGGCGAAGCTCTTTTACCGCCTCGGAAATGTCCTGGATCGGCAATAAAGCGACGCCGACCAACCGGGGGCTCACCTTCATGAACTTGTGATAGAGCCAGTCGTTATAGGCGCGCGCCATACAAATCGCCCAGTCTTTATCCTGAATGGCGCCGTGGGTCAGACCTTGAGTCGGGTAGAGGACAGTGAGCTCAATCTTGTTTTTGTCGAGAAAGTCGAGCCAATGATTCGCTTTAGGACCGTCACCGCCCCCCGCCCAGCCGCCTTTCTGTCGGAGCGAGCGGAGGAAGCCGTCCATCGTGAGCCCCGGCCAAAAAGAGTAGCTATGATGCCATTCCAAATCCCGGTATGGTGGGCCAATGAACTCGCGCAACTCGCTGTCGAGTTCCATCACATGTCCGTCGGCGTCTATGATTCTGTAGTCAGTCATAAAACCTCCTGATGATTGGTATTGTCGCGAGCGGACCAGGAAACCTCTCCGGAGTGAAGAAGAACTTCGTGTCGGCACGCTCCTCGAAATGACAATTCCATATTCAAGTCATCCGGGTGTTCTCCGCAAACAATTCCTCCACTGTTAGATCCCGCCCCAGCATGCCTTGCTGCCCGGCAAATTTTATCAAGTTTTGAACGTCATTGTAGTTCTCTTTAAAGCCCTGATAAAACGGGTCCTTGCCGAAAAATTTTCGTTCTTCTTCCAGATACGAACGGCCCCAAGCGAAACTCAAACGGTGGGGCTGCTCCATGAATTCGTTGTAAGCTTTGCGCGACTCGATCAGCGCTTCGTAAAGGCTGGTCGCCACCCAGGGATCGCGGTCGAGAATATCTTTCTTGATGACCACAGGGTGCATGATCGGGAAGATTCCAGTTTTCCTGTAATATTCTTTTTCTTCTCTTTCGAACTCGGGAAATAATCGCTCGACGGTTCCCTCGCCGCGGAGCCATCGCTGCGGCAAATCGGGTTCGACCTCGGCATCGACTTTCCCTTCCACGAGCAAGTCTTCGAGCTTTCGTCTCCCCTCGACAAATTCAACTCTAATGCTCGTCGGCAGCTTGGGACCGACGGTCTCTTTATTGACAATAACCCAGGTGACATCGCTCACCGCTAGGTCGTAGCTGTTCATCAGCATGCCCTTGGTGACCAGAGCCAAGGTGTTTTCGTAACTCCGCAGGCCGATGCGGCCGCCCTTCAGATCGGAAGGTTTCTTGATGCCTGAGCCGGCGCGAACGAAACAGAATTTATGGCCCCACATGCGGCGCGGAAAAAAAGGGATCGCCTGCAGCCACTCAACATCCTGGCCGCGCGCCACAAGATAGGACGACATAGAGAACTCGCAGGCGTCGTACTCGCCGTAGTGGAACATGCGCTCGTGGCGGATACCGCTTTCCACAGTGAGAAGGTTGAGGTCGATGCCCTCGGCTTGCACCTCGCCATCGCGCAAAGGCTGCAGATAGTCATATTTATCGAAAGCAATGGTGAGTTTGAGCTTGGCCATGGGTGCATCCTTTTAGGGTGATTTGCTGGAATCATGCAGCGCCGGACCCAGCTGCGTTCTTCGGTGGCGCAGGAGACCAATCAAAAATACCAAGGCGACGCCGGAATTGGACGGGCTTGAGGGCAATTCACATGCCCTCGTTTCCGGCGTCTCGGCTACGGCGTCGCCTTCACGACGGGCCGTTCAAGCAGACGCTCCATCCAGGCTTTTAGATAGGGTAGATCGTCGCCGATGGTCGTCTGGTAGCGCTGCAAGCGGCAAAAAAACGGAATGTAAGTGATATCCGCCAGCGAATACTCGCCGACCAGGAATTGCTTGTTCCGCATCTCCTGATTCAAAGTCCCCAGATAGCCGCGGAGCTTTTCTTTCGACTTCTCGACTTCATGATTGTGCGCAATGTATCCCGCCGCCTGCTGCAGGCGCGTGTTGCAGTAGTCGATCCAGATGCGCGCGCGCGCCCGCTTGAGCAAGTCTTTGGGCATGAGCGGAACCTGCGGATATTTTTCTTCCAAATATTCGTTGATGATTGCCGACTCATAGATAACACCGTCGCCGTCGACCAGCACGGGAACTTTACCGTAAGGATTGAGCTCGAGTAGATCCTTCGGCTTGTTTGCGAGATCACACTCGATCAATTGATACGGCAGGTTTTTCTCGGCCAGGACAATCCTTGTCCTGTGGGCATAGGGTCAAGGCTGGTAGGAGTATAGTTTCATAGAACGCACCTCGTTTTTTTCGATTTCTACCACCGACTGGCCGGCGGCGCAATCCATTCTTTTGCTTCGAGCGGGTACCCGGCTCCGTGTAATGGTCGATCGGCTCGATCATTCCTTGCGCGACGCTTTAGCGATTTCGCGGCAGCGGGGTTGCAAGTTAGTGCAGACTCGGGCAGATTTGCTGCCCATCAGTTTAAAGCCGGTCGTTCTGCGCGCTAAACGCCTCGACATGAACTACCGGTCCCCGGAGGTGTGGGAGCATTTTTCTTGGCTTACCGAGCCTCAGGAGGTGGAAATGACATCTGCATCATGGAGCTACGTCAGAAGCTTTGGCGGCCGGTTGGTGCCGCTGGGGTCACGATGCTCGGATTTTCTAACTACGTTGACTTAGAAATTAACGCTGGGATAATTTTCCCCGCGGGCTGGTGAGCTCAATCGTCGCGAGCGGTTAAGGAGTCCGGCTGTTGTAACTGCGAGTGGGTAACCCAATCCGGCCGCAAGCGCAGAGTCAGACGAAGGAGGCCGCCACTATGATGTCGGTCAATGGCTCACGACTGGGTGCGAAATTTCTGGTTATCGGCACCATCATCACGGTCTCATGGTGGACGACCAGCGTCGATGCTCAGACGCCTTACTATCAGGGCAAGACGATCACGATTGTCCAAGGTCGTGATCCGGGCGGCACCGGGGACACGAGAGTGCGCGCCATGCTGCCGTATCTGAAGAAGCACATTCCGGGAAACCCGAATATCGTCATGGAATATATGCCGGGCGGCGGCAGCCGCAAGGCCGCCAACCACGTTTTTCAATCGGGAGCGACCGACGGGCTTCTGATCGGCAATCTTAGCTCCGGCATGGTCTCCGCGGCGGTATTGGGAGAAAAGGGGGTCTTGTACGATCTAGACAAGTTCTTCTATCTTGGCTCGCCGTTTAACAGCCACATCGCAATTTTTGTTACGCGCAGGGAGCTGAATCTGGATACGATTGACAAGTTGCGCGCGGCAACGGGCATTCGTGTCGGCGGCCAATCGGTCGGCTTTTCGGTTTATAACGAGGCTCGTCTCTTTAGCTATATTTTGGGCCTCAAAGAACCGAGATTTGTAACCGGTTATGGCGGCAGGGAGCTGGATATCGCACTCGAGCGCGGCGAGATTGATGCGCGCTCAAGTGCCGCGGATTCGATGACCAAGCGCAACCGTGAATGGCTGGACAAAGGTCTCGTCCATTTCCATGCGTCGATCGAAGTGCCGCAAGGCGAGAAGCATCCCAGCTTTCCCCAAGTTCCGGATCTGGAGGCCTTCGCGACGTCGGATCGCGACCGAAAGCTCCTCGCGTTGCAGCGCGCCTTTCGGGTAACCGGGCAACCTTTCGTCCTGTCGCCTAAGACTGCGAAGCAACACGTTCAGGTTTTGCAGGCGGCATTTCGCAAGACCTATGAGGATCCAGAGTTCCATAAAGAATACAAAAAACTTACCGCCGACGATCCGACGCCGCTGCTGCCGGAAAACCACGAAAAGGCGATTCGAGAAGTTCCGCGGGATCCTGAGGTTGTTCACATCTTTAAGCAGATAATCGGCGCGGGACCATTGCCAGCGCTTCGCTAACGGAGGATATCAATGAAAATAACAATGTTGAAAAACTATTTCATTCCGGCGCTGGCCGCCCTGGGCGTGTTGTTCCCTGGTGGCGGGCTCGCTCAGTCCAATTTCTATCAGGGTAAAACTATCACGATCGTCCAAGGCCGAAATGCGGGCGGATCGGGCGATTTGCGGGTTCGAGCAATGGTGCCGTTGCTGCAAAAGTACATTCCTGGCAACCCTACCATCGTACAAGAGTATATGCCCGGCGGCGGTGGGCAGAAGGCGGGCAATTTCATCTACGGCTCGGCCAAGCCGGACGGGTTGACTATCGGCAATTCGGGCGGCGGCATGGTGGCGGCCGCCGTGCTCGGCGGAAAGGGCGTGCAGTACGATATCGATAAGCTGCTTTTTCTCGGCTCGCCTTACAGCTCCACGCATTATATTTTCCTGACTCGCAAAGAGGTAGGTCTGTCGAACTTGGAAAAGCTGCGAGCCGCTTCGGGAGTGCGAATCGGCGCTCAGTCAGTGGGACATACCATCTACAACATAGGGAGAGTTTTCGCCTGGCTTTTGGATCTTAAGAACCCAAATTTTATTACCGGCTACTCCACTCCCGAGCGCGATGCGGCTTTTTTTGCCGGAGAACTCGACGCGTTTGGTACGGCGGACGATCACCTTATACGCAACATCGATTGGATAAAAAACAAGAAGATCGATGTTCACGCGATGTTGGCGGTTCCGAAGGGGGTAAAGCATCCACAATTTGACGGATTGCCCGATTTGGAAGAATTCGCCAAGGCGGACATCCAGCGCAAGGTCCTTTCGCTGTTTCGAAATTTTCGGCTTACCGGCTCACCGTTTTTTGCGCCGCCCGGAACTCCCCCGGAACGAATCGCTATTCTTTCGCAGGCAATCAACAAGACCTTCAAAGATCCTGGCTTTGCCAATGAGTATAGAAAGCTCGTCGGTGACGATCCTACACCGCTTTCTCCCGAAGAGAATCAGAAGGCGATCAAGGAGTTGCCGCGGGATGCGGAGACCATCGCGCTTTTTAACAAGCTTTCGGGTCCGGGACCGCTGCCGGCGCGATAGAAACCTGAGTCAACCAGAGGAGATGCTAATGAATAACTTAAAGAGACATTGCCAAACCAGCGTGATGGTGTTCGCTGTGGCGCTGCTGAACGTCGGCTTGATCACGCCACGCGTGCAGGCTCAAGCGAACTTTTACGCGGGCAAGACGGTCACGCTCATCGCGACGACGGCGCCGGGCGGCACCGGCGATCTGCGCGTCAAAGCCATGGTGCCGTTTCTCAAAAAGCACATACCGGGAAACCCCACTGTGATCGTTGAATACATGGACGGCGGCGGCGGCCGGAAAGGCGCAAATCACGTCTACAACTCCGTCAAGCCCGACGGTTTGACGATCGGCGCGGCGAGCGGCGCGATTGTTGGTTTGGCGATCATGGGCGAAAAGGGGATTTCTTACGATCCCGATAAGTTTATCTACCTCGGTACACCCGAAAGCGAAAATCATTATGTGATTTACACCCGCCGCGAACTCGGGCTCGACACGCCGGAAAAGCTCCAGGCAGCATCGGGTATCAGAATCGGCGCGCAGTCCGTCGGTCACGTATCCTACGTTGCCGGGCGGATCTTTGCGTATTTCCTAAACATGAAGCAGCCGAATTTTATTGCGGGCTATACCTCGCGCGAAGTCGACATCGCTCTGGTGCGCGGTGAGCTCGACGCCCGCGCAAACAATGCGACTTCGGTATTGCGCCGCAATCCGGAATGGCTCGACAAAGGGCTGATGAATTTTCATGCGATCATGGAGGTTCCGAAAGGCGACAAACATCCGAAGCTAGGGCACGTTCCGGAAGTCGAGAGCTTCGCCAAAAACGACCGGGAAAGGCGCCTAATCTCGTTGTGGCGGGCGTTTCGCGGCGTCGGCTCGCCCTATATCTTGCCGCCGGGAACACCGAAGGACCGGGTCGCTATTCTTGCCGATTCATTGCGCAAGACATTCACAGACCCCGAGTTTCGGCCCTATTTCAAAAAGCTGGTGGCCGATGATGCTTCGCCGCTTGACGCCGATCAGCTGACCAAAGTGGTCGCCGAGATCCCGCGTGACGCGGAAACGCTGGATCTGCTCAGAAAGTTATCGGGCTCAGGCCCGTTGCCGCCGCGCTAGCTTTCGTGCGGCAGTTGCCGGGGACCTTAATCAGTAGCTAGAAAGGTTGCGCAGAGACCTTATGGAAACGTCACTGGTCGACGCGGCGATCACAGGATTTTTGAACATCCTCCACTTCAAGGTATTTCTTGCCATGTTAGTGGGGGTCAGCATCGGTACGTTTACGGCGGTCGCGCCGCAGGGGTTAGGGACTCCCCTCGTCTACGCGATTATGTTGCCGATCGTTATCAAGTGGGAGCCGACAACCGGAATCGCGCTGCTGATCGGCGCGAGCTCGGTGAGTGCGATTTGTGCCGCCTACTTGCCCGTCCTTTTCGGCATTCCCGGTGGCGCGGGCTCGCAGGCGACTATTTTAGACGGTTATCCGATGGGGCAACGTGGAGACGCTCGTCGGGCTCTGGGTGCGTCGTTTATGGCCGGAGGGCTGGGCGCTCTGATCGGGACCTTCACGCTCGCGGTGGCTATTCCTCTCGCGAAGCCGCTGATTTATCTCATGGGCTCGCCGGAACTGTTCGTCGTGGTACTTTGGGGCCTTAGCATGGTGGCCGTGCTAGCGGGGCGCCGCCCGCTCAAGGGACTAATTGCCGCCGCCCTGGGTTTGCTCGTGGCGACGGTCGGCCAGCAGGAGCAGAGCGGGATCATGAGGTTTGTCTTTGACCTGCCGTATCTGTTGGATGGTGTTTCCGTAAGCATCATTGCATTGGGCATGTTCGGCATTCCTGCGGCGTTGGATCTAGCACTCAAACGACTCGGTATCGAACAACAGCCGGCTCCGCTCACGGGAAAGCTGTTCGACGGCGTCAAGGACACGCTGCGCGAGTGGTGGCTGGTGGTGCGCTGCAGTTTCATCGGCGTCTGGGTCGGGATCGTACCGGGCATCGGTTCTCAAGTCGTCGACTGGCTTGCATACGGGCATGCGGCGCAGAGCAGCAAGGACGGCGGCAAAAATTTTGGTCGCGGCGACGTTCGGGGAGTGATCGCACCGGAGAGCGCCAACGACGCCAAGGACGGCGGTGATTTGGTGACGACTCTGCTGCTAGGTTTTCCGCAGGGAGTTTCGACCGCCCTATTCATCGTTGCTCTCCTTGCCTGGGGATTTTTGCCGGGTCCGGAGATGATCAAGAAAAGTCCGGAGATCATTTACAGCGTCGTTTGGATTCAAGGCTTGTCCGGAATCATTGGAACCCTAATCGGCTTTGCGCTCGCCAGCCAGCTCGCAAAGTTGGCGCAGGTACGCTACTCCTTCATGGTGCCGACTATTTTCTTTTTTGTGCTGATGGGCGCGTTCAGCGTCACCCGAGATGCGGCGGATCTTTTGGCAGTGGTCGGCTTTGGCTTTTTGGGTTATTTCATGCGCCGGTTCGGTTATCCGCGGCCGGCGATGATTCTCGGCCTTGTATTGGGGGGATTGATGGAACGTTACCTGTACCGTTCGATGGCGAGCTACGGTTTTACGTGGCTCACTCGACCCGCGGTAGTCGCTTTGCTTATTCTTGCGACGGTCTCGTTCTTTTTCGCAATTCGCGGACGCATGCGCAGCGTGGCAAAGCCCGCTTTCGCCGGAGGTGGCGGCGGTGACAGCTAACCTGACGCTGTTTCTGGTGGTGCTGTTCGCGGCAGCAATCTGGTGGGGATGGGAGTGGCCTTACATCGCCAAGCTCATGCCGGTCTATGTCGCGGCTGTGCCCGGCCTTCTGCTTGCTCTGATACAGCTTTATCGCGACGCCACCAGATGGGAGGTTCGCCAGGCCAAAGGAAGCGGGACGATCGATGCTGACGAGAGCCACCAAGGCATCGAGGATAAGCAAGTTGAGCTTCGTCGCACGTTGGCGTTTTTTGCCTGGTTTATCGGCGGTGCGTTGGGGATCTGGCTTTTGGGCATTGTTTACAGCTTGCCGTTATTGGTTTTCCTGTATGCGTACGTTGATGGACGCGAAAAACTCTTTACCTCCCTGAT
>DATBMR010000273.1:0-3455 GCA_036554745.1 Binatia bacterium | reverse complement strand
GGCGCGCTGCCGTGAACCGTTTCAAACAGCGCGTGCCGGTCGCCGAGATTGGCGCCCGGAACCACGCCGAGCCCGCCGACCAACCCCGCGGCTAGATCCGAGAGAATATCGCCGTAGAGGTTTTCCATGAGCAGGACGTCGAACTTCCACGGATCGATCACAAGCTGCAAACAGGCGTTATCGACGATCACGTCGCTGAAACTGATCGACTTGTAAGATCGCGACACTTTTCTTGCGCAATCCAGGAACAATCCATCGCTGAGCTTCATGATATTCGCCTTGTGCACCGCGGTAACTTGTTTGCGGTGGTGCTGGCGCGCGAAATCAAAAGCGAACTTAGCGATGCGGGTGCAGGCCCGCTCGGTCATGATTTTTAGACTCTCGACCACGCCCGGCACCACTTCGTGCTCGATGCCGGAATAGAGTCCCTCGGTGTTTTCCCGAACGACAATCAGATCGATGTCCTGGTAGCGCGCCTTAACGCCGGGTAGATTCTTGATCGGCCGGAGGTTAGCGTAGAGATCGAAGGATTGGCGCAGCTCGACGTTGACACTGGCGAAGCCCTCTCCTACCGGCGTCGTCACCGGCCCTTTGAGGGCCACACGATTCTTTTCAAACGAATCCAACAATTGCCGGGGAATCGTCGTGCGATGTTTTTTGAGCGCTTCGGCGCCGGCCAAATACGTTTCCCATTCGACGCCGACGCCGGCCGCTTTGATGATCGCCAACGTTGGTTTAGTGACTTCCGGTCCGATGCCGTCGCCCGGAATGAGTGTTATCCTGTGCTTCTTCACGACGCCCTTCCCGAACTCGTTTTATCACTATTGATGCGCAAATGGCAGCCGATTTAGTCGGGCGCGTTGACTTTTCAAAGAGCTCTCGGCTACTTTACACGAAACAACTCAACCAACCAGCGCCTACCCGTTTCGCTGCCTGGCCTTCGAAGCACTTCGATCATCCATGATTGACAAATTCACCGTCAGATTGAGCGGCATCTTCTATGGTTGGTGGATGATCGCCGTCGGTTGCAGTATCCGCATGCTGGGCGGCGGCTTTCATCTGTATGGCTTTACGATCTTTTTTCTGCCGATCACCCAAGAACTGGGCTTGAGCCGGGCCGCCACTTCGGCGGTCTTTTCGCTCGCCCGCGCCGAGGGCGCTATCGAGGGCCCCTTGGCCGGTTACATGATCGATCGTTTCGGCCCACGACCGATGATGCTGGCCGGCGTCATCCTGTCCGGGCTCGGGTACATCCTTCTCGCCGGTGTCGAAACCTACGCCGGCTTTCTGGTCGTGTATCTGGGCGTGATCTCGCTGTCTTTTTCTGCCGGCTTCATGCACTCGCCGATGGTGCTGGCGAATTCTTGGTTCATCCGGCGCAAAGCCTTTGCCATGACGCTCATCAGCAGCTCCATCGGCATCGGCGGCATGGTGATCACGCCGCTGCTTGCTTTCAGCGTGCAAAACTGGGGCTGGCGCTACGGCGCATTATTGTCCGGTCTCGGATTGATCATCGTCGGCATACCGATCGCCATGCTGGCGAAGCGTTCGCCGGAAAGTATGGGGCTGTTGCCGGATGGTGCTGCGCCGGAAGCTGAAAAGCCCACAATAAGCAGTAACATTTCGAGCCGGGCGGATCAGATCCCGGCCAACGCTCCGGATTTTACTGTCTGGCAAGCGATGCGCATGCGTGCATTCTGGATGCTCGTCCTCGCGACCACGGCACGGGTCGGTGTGTTCAACTCGATTACGGTTCATTTCGTGCCGCTGATGGTGTGGAAAGGCGCGACCGAGCAACACGCAGCGGCCATGCTTGCGGTCATGGCGTTCATGAGCCTGCCCTCGCATTTGTTCATCGGCTGGATCGCCGATCGCGTGAGCAAACCCCGCCTGATGGCGTTATGCATGGTCGTGGGCGCCATCGCTATCGCGTTTCTGGCCTATGGCGATGACCTCGTGTCGCTCTGGATATTTACCTTGCTGATAACTTTTGTCGAGGCGATTTTTCCAGTGAGCTGGGCGACCGTCGGTGATTTTTTCGGCAGAAGATCGTTTGCCACGATTCGCGGCACGATGAGTTTCTTTTATCTTTGGGGACCGGCGCTCGGACCGGTCATTGCCGGCGCGGTCTACGATCGGCATCAAAGCTATGCGCCGCTCATGGCGGCTTTCATCGTCACTTTTCTCATTTCCGCGGTTCTATATGCTCTGCTGCGCAGGCCCGTACCCCGTTAGCGGGCTTCGCTTGCCGATGTACGGCAATCCGCAAAATTCTCGCTCCGATGGCAGTTTGGCCGATGATTGCCCGCGGGCGGCTTTGGAAGGAAACCATTCTCGTGCATGAAGTGAAACTCGGCGCGCCATCGCCAAACGTGACAAAATGGCTTGCCGTCATCACTTGGGCAGGACTGATCTTTCTTTTCTCCACGGAAATCTTTTCCGACTCCAATACCGAGGCGGTCATTGGCGAGTCCCTGAGCAAGTTTTTTCCATCCATCTCCCGCCATGCGATCGATTTCCTTCACTGGGTCGTTCGGAAACTCGGTCATTTCGGCGAATTCTTCATCCTGGCGATCCTGTTGATGCGTGCTCTGCAGCGCCGGCCTGACGAGCACCGCATTGGGCTGGCGATCGCGCTCACCACGTTATATGCGGTCGGCGACGAGCTGCATCAATCGCTGGTCCCGAGCCGAAGCTCGAGCGCCCTCGACGTCCTGACGGATGCCGTTGGTGGCATTTGCGGGACTTTGTGGTTTTGTTGGCGAAACCGTCGCAAGCAGGCGCGTACGCGCATGCGAAGCGGGGCGGAGACGCCGTACCCTGCCAAATAACGCTGCCTAATCCGTATCACAATCATGTTTTGACGATGCACAGCGGAAAAAAAACTTGACATTTGTTCCTCAAATCGCGAGGATAGCAAATTAAGTTCATTCCCTTGGATACTTTGACGATTACTGTGCAGGGAATCCGACTCTCGGCGGCACGACTGAATGGGTTGGTCATCCTGCTCGGGTTTATTGTCGGCCTCGCCGGCTGTGCAGGCTCGGATGGCGAAAACCCGAAGCTATTCTCGCCGCCCGAGTCACTGGGCAACCCGGCCATGGCCGCATCGGCGCGCTCGCCTTCAGCTATGGAAGCGATCAGCCGCGGCGTAGCGGCAGTGACACCGCCCGGCGCATCGCTTAAGGACATCTACTATCAGTTCGACAGCGTTAACCTGGAGCCGGAAGCCCAGGAAATTCTCAAAAAGAATGCCGAGTGGATGAAAGCCAATCCCAAAGTGCGCGTCGAAGTCGAAGGCCACTGCGACGACATCGGGTCGGCGGAGTACAACCTCGCGCTCGGCGCCAAACGCGCACAGGTGGCGAAAGATTTCCTCGTAAACCAAGGCATCGACTCCGATCGCCTGGTCACTATTAGCTATGGCAAGGAAGCGCCTGCCTGCTTCGACCAAA
>DATBMR010000256.1:0-6091 GCA_036554745.1 Binatia bacterium | reverse complement strand
GGCGGCGGCGCTTGCCGGTTGGAGAATGCTCGAAGCGGGCGGTTCGGCGCTCGATGCGGCGGAAGCGGCGGTCGTAGTCCTCGAAGACAATTCGCTGTTCAATGCTGGAACCGGGTCGACACTGAATAGTCTCGGCAAGGTCGAGATGGATGCAGCGCTCATGGAAGGCACGAATCTTCGGGCCGGCGCGATTGCGGCGGTGTCAGGAATCAAGAATCCGATCAAGTTGGCGCGGCGAGTTTTGGAAGACGGACGCCACGTCATGTTGGCGTCCGAAGGCGCGTTACTGTTCGCTCGCCAGATCGGGTTCGCTGAAGTCGCTCCGGATACGCTGATCGTCGAACGTGAGAGGAAACGGTGGGAGAGCAGCCACGGCACGGTTGGCTGTGCCGCCTTCGATTCGGCGGGGCAACTCGCGGTGGCGACCTCGACGGGCGGCATCTTCAACAAGCTGCCGGGTCGCGTCGGCGACTCGCCGCTGCTCGGCTGTGGCACCTACGCGGAAGAAAGCGGCGCGGCTTCTTGCACCGGTCATGGTGAAGCAATCATGCGCACGGTTCTGGCGAAGTCGGCGATCGATTTGCTGAAAGGCGGCGCCGACCCGCAAGCAGCGGCACAAGAAGCTGTACGGCTGCTGGCGGACAAGACCGCAAGCACCGGCGGGATCATCCTGGTCGGCCGGCGCGGCAAAGTTGGCTACGCACGCAACACGACGCATATGCCGGTGTGCGCGATAACAGGTTCAGGGCAGCTCCTGTTGGAATGTTAAGTCGGAGGGGGCCTCATGGTCATCGATTTCGAGCATCACTATATTCCGGCGGAATTAGGGCGGCGCCTGGGCATGGACCCGATGAGGAAGGAAGCGGTCAGAACGCGCGATGCCACGGTGCACTCGCAATTGTTCGATATCGAAGCGCAGATCCACGACATGGATCGCGCCGGCATCGACGTCGCGGTGCAGAGCTGCATTCTCGGCTGGGACACGACCCTGGAGAATTGCCGGTCGATTAATGACAGTACCGGACAATTACAAAATCAGTATCCCAGTCGCTTTGTCGGCTTGGCTCACGCGCCGGTTTTGGAAGGTTACGCCGGATTGTGCGAGGTGGAGCGGGCGATCACCGAATTGGGTTTGAAGGGCATAACGATCTCTTCGCAGGTTCAAGGACTGTCGCTGGACGCTCGCGAGTTTACGCCGTTTTACGATCTGATGAGTCGCCTTCGCGCGCCCATATTCGTGCATCCGGCACTGTCGCCCAAGGGTTATGCTTTGATGCAAGACTACATGCTGCCGGTTATCCTCACGCGGGAGTTTGATCTGGGCCTCGCGGTCACGCGGCTCATTGCCGGCGGCGTGGTCGAGCGTTATCCCGACCTGCACTTCGTCTTCGCTCACTTCGGCGGCGGCATGGCCGGTTACAAAGAACGGATCGCCCGCTCGTCGTACCGGTTCAAGTTGCCCCGATCGTTTGACGACTATTTCGACCGGCTCTACTTCGACATGGCCGGGTTCGAGGGTAGCCCGAGCGCGCTGCGCTGTGCGCTCGAAGGCATTCGCCCGGAGCGGATGATTTTTGCAACCGATTACCCGCAGAACTTTAACAGCAGTGATCCCAAGCAAGGGAAGAGCGTGGAGGGCATCAGCGAGTATATCGATGAAATTCGCCGCTTGCCGCTGGATGCCAAGAACATAGAAGGCATGCTCGGCGGCACCGCGGCGAAGCTGCTCGGGCTCCGCCACTAGATTTAACCCGCGACCAGGAGGATTGACATGTTGCGAATCAAAGGCATCACCAAGGAAGAAGCGTCCGAGGAGACACGAAAAATCTTCGAAGAGCAGGAGAAGCAATACGGCTCAATTCTGAACACGGCAAAGGTCTATGGGCTACGGCCGACGATTCAACAAGGGGTTCAGGCGCTGCAAGCGGGCATTCTCGCTTCCGGGTTGATCAGTGGCGAGTTACGTCATCTGCTTTGCATGAAAGCCGCGAGTATCAACGGCTGCCCGTATTGAATTGACATCAACGCGTCCAGTGGGATGCGCAACGGTGCTTCGGCCGAAAAAGTGGCAGCGGCTTTGGGCGATTATAAAAAGAGTCCGCTTTTTTCGCCGCGCGAAAAACTCGCTCTGGAGCTATGCGAGCGGATGACTTACACCAACAAGCGCGTGACCGATCGCTTTTTCAACCGGCTCAAGCGCCATTTTTCCGAGGAAGAGTTGGTCGAGTTGGCAGCGATTATCGCCCTGGAAAATTTTCGCAGCAAATTCAACCCGGTCTTCGCCGTTGAGGCCCAGGGATTCTGTCCGCTGCCGGCGGTGCAACAGGTCGCGGCCGAAGCGGCAAGCCGCTTTCACGAATAGGGGCCATTTGGTTCAGGGAGGTAGGATGACTCGTAGGACGGCGGGGCTAAGGAAATTTCGCAGGGCCGGCGTTTTCGCCGCGGCAATTTTGGTGACATTTACGCTGGCGGCGCAATCCGGTGACGCCGCCGCCGCGGCGCCGATGAAAGTGACGATCCATATTCCGTCGAAAAGCCTGTCGATCATGCCGTACTATTTCGGCAAGGATAAAGGATTCTTCGCTGCAGAAGGAATCGAGCCGGAGTTCGTTATGATGGCTCCGCCCACGGCGATCGCCGCGCTGATCGCCGGCGAGCTCGATTTTTCGTCCACCACCGGCGCGGCGACTTCGGCGATGATGCGCGGCTTGCCGCTGCGCCGCATGTTTTATGTTCAGCAGGACCCCGCTCACGTGCTGTTGTCGCAGCCCGAAATCAGATCGATTGAGGAGCTGAGCGGGAAAACGATCGGCGTTACGGCGCTGACCGACGCCGTCGGGATGTCGGCGAATGTGATTCTTAGGGCCAACGGCCTCGATGCATCGCGGGTCACGCTGCTGGCAATGCAAATTACCGACAATAACATCAAGGCGCTCACGACCAGAAAAATCGCTGCGACATTATTGGCACCGCCCTATGCTCAAGAATTGGAAGCCAAAGGCTATAACAAATTGGCGGAGGCGAGGACCTACGCGCCGTTGAGCTTCATCGGCCTTGTCACCACCACGGAGAACGTCAAAAAGAATCCGCAAAAGGTATTGGGTGTGGTCGGAGGCCTCTACCGAACCATGACCTATCTACTCAATCCGGCCAATCACAACGAGGTTGTCCAGTACGTCGCCAGCTACCACAAGCTCGATCCGGCGCTCGCAGAAAAAGCTTTCACAGCACAGATGCCGGCGTACAGCAAAGACGGCACCAAGCCGCGCAGCGCGGTCGAGCGGGAGATCGAAATCTACCGCGAGACGCTGAAGATCACAAAAACCTTCACGCCCGACGATTTGGAAGATTTGAGTTTGTTGAGGAGGGTGCAGAGACGTTGACGCTGGTAATGCTGTATCGTGCAATTAACGGCTGTCATTTTCCGTGTGACTTCTTGTAAGAATTGGTATTTCACCACATCGTTCCAAGCGGGAGAGCCGCACCCGGAACTCGCGTAAAGACAAGAGCGTTCCCGCCCTGGCGTTTTTACGATTTGCCGGAGCAAATCCGGTTTTCAAACCTTGGACAACGCAATTTGCGCAGGCGACCAAAACTTTGAGCTAGCGTAAAGGCTGGCGAGGTCTTCCCTCGAGAAGTTGGCGTCAGAAAAAATGACGCGGCTCATTCATGTTGGCGGCTACTGACGAGTTCTAGAAATTGTTTACTCGGATTTCATGGGTTGTCCATAGGTACACCTTTATGGCGAAGATTTTCGCTGGTTCGATCGCGCACAGAAACGAACCGTTTCGGCCAAGCACCTTGCTTATCCGAGAACTAGTGGCGAAAACCGGATCGTGATGTCGTCCTCTGTCAGCTGGTCCCGAATCGTGTGAGGGTGGCATGGATGTTGCGGTCTAAATGGGCCGCAAAAACAAATCGATAATTCCTTCGCGAGCGGCGAATTAACAAACGCCGCTTTTTTCGGTTCTCCTAAATCCAAAAAATTTAAATAGGGGTGAAAATTATGGGTCTTTGGAGAAAGAATTCGAATTCCAATCACGGCGTCACGTCGATTATCGATCATGGTTGTGAAGCACAAGGGCGCCTTAATTTTGTTGGAACGGTGGCCATGAACGGAAAATTCCGTGGTGAATTGTTTTCGGCGGATACGCTTCTCTTAGGCAAAGAGGGCGAGGTCGAAGCCGAAGTCCAGGTGGCGGTCGGCATCATCAGCGGGCTGGTAAGAGGCAATATTACCGGCCGCGAACGCATCGAGCTTGCCAGGACGGCGCGGATTTTCGGAAACATCGTGACGCCCGTATTGGTGTTGGAGGAGGGCGCGGTATTTGACGGTCAGTGTAAGACAAGCCGGGAGGAGGGCACAATACTTGACGCCCAATATAAGACGAGCCGCGAGGAGGGTCAGAAATTATGAATAGCCCATACTCGATCCTGGTTCTACGGGGCACGCAGGTGCGCCGATTTGTGGTTTCTCAAAAGGGGCTGCGCCAGATCCTTTTAGCCAGCATCACCGCGGTGTTCGCGGGTGCGGTGTTTTTTAGCGAATATCTCGAGGCGGAAAGAAGGAAAGTCGAGGCGGTCATCGCCGACGGGCAAGCGCAAAAGGAGAAATTATCCGCGCTTCGGCATCGGGCTCAAGAAGTCCAGAAAACGCTCTCTCACTG
This sequence comes from Binatia bacterium, assembly GCA_036554745.1. Taxonomy (GTDB): domain Bacteria; phylum Desulfobacterota; class Binatia; order UBA9968; family UBA9968; genus DP-20. The sequence goes on along the minus strand of DATBMR010000256.1, from coordinate 1,424 downwards.
GAGAAGTTTGCGCGAGAGGATCCATGCTTCGCTGCCGGGGCGAAATGGCTCGGCTTCCGAGAATACTTACGAAGGCGAAGAGCTGCAACGGTTTCTTGCCGTTCTCCAGGGAGAGCTTAAGCAGATGATTTCATCGCTGCCATCCGAGTGGCCGGTCAAAGGACGGGTCGTCTCAGGAGTCGGAATGCGGCGGTCTCCTTGGACCGGCGAGATGACCTATCACGCCGGGCTGGATATTCCCAACCCGATGGGGACACCGGTCCACGCTTCCGGAGATGCGGTTGTGGAGTCGATCAACAGTAAACTCGGAACAATAGTTTTAGACCACGGCCAGGAAATCAAAACGCGATACGCCCACCTGTCGAAAATTTTAGTTGAAGAAGGAGAGCGCGTGCGCAAGAGTCAACCGATTGCGGCGGTGGGTAATACGGGACGGAGTACCGGCCCGCATCTTCATTATGAAGTCAGGGTCGCCGGCGTGGCCATCGACCCGCGCCAAAGTCTAATCAGCCCCGGCCAGGTGGAGTAGCGATTGTCCACCGAAGCCGCGCATTTGCCCTAACCTTTCGGGAAGAAGTGCGCGTTCAGCGTTTATAACTCTCGCTGCCCCAGATCTCTTTCAGAAATCCGCTTTTCTCTAAGTTATTTACGAAAGTGTTGTCGTAGATCTCTTCCGGCTTTTTTCTGACCTTGGTGCCGGTTTCGCGGGCGAGATCGACGGCTTCGGCGACGGCTCTTGCGGGGACAACCATGGTCCGGTCGAGGATCTCTTTCGCGTAAACGTCATAGGCCGATTGCAAGGCTTGCGGGTCCTTGGTGCGCATCGCTTTGGCGACAGAGGCTTTGGCTTTGTCAGGATTCTTCTCGACAAAGTGAACGATCTCGGCAAAGGCGGCGACCATGCGCTGGACGATCTCGGGGCGATCGCGCAGCATTTTGTGACTGGTGTGAAGGCTGCTGTAGACAAACGGCAGATTTAGATCGATCAGGCGATAGAGCACATTGAAGCCTTCATTCTTTGCACGCACGTCGAGAGGAGGCGTGATGATGACGCCCTGAACTATGCCTGCGGCCATCGCCTGATAACGCTCGCCCTGACTGCCGCCGATCGGCCGAATCGTGACGGACTCGGGAGCCAGCCCCATTTTTTTCACCACGGCTCGTGAAAGCCGGTCGCTCAAATCGCCCACGCGTGCGATGCCCAGAGATTTCCCTTGGAGATCCTCAGGCTGCTTGATTTCCTTGCGGGTCACCAATACGTACGGCAGTTTCACCAGCGGAGAGGCGACAATTTTTGCTTCGGCGCCGGACGCCAGACCCGGAATGGTTCCGTCGGCGGCGCAATACGTGAACTGTACTTCGTCGGTGGCAAGAGCGACTAGGTTCTGAGCGCTGCCGCGGATGAAAATATTTTCGAGTTTGAT
>DATBMR010000239.1:0-4663 GCA_036554745.1 Binatia bacterium | reverse complement strand
CGCCGCGCCCGGAGTCGGGCTGGCTGCCCCCCAAGTCGGCGTTTCCGAGCGCATCGTCGTCTTGGACGTCGACCACGAAAATCCCGGCAAGCAGGTCTATAAACTGATCAATCCGGTGATTACCCGCGCCGAGGGCGAAGTCGTATGGGAAGAAGGCTGTTTGAGCGTCGTTGATTTCACCGCAGAAGTACGGCGAGCGGCGCAGGTCGAGGTGGTAGCCCTGGACGAACACGAAAAGGAATTGAAGATTGCTGCCGAAGGCCTGCTCGCTGTCGCCCTGCAACATGAGATCGATCATCTCGACGGCAAACTTTTCATCGACCGGATCAGTCGGCTGAAGCGCGAATTGTACTCCCGCCGGCGAAAAAAAATGCTCCGTACCGGCGTCGAACGTCCACATGAACCGGCGCGGTTGATGATCTGAGCGCGAACGCACGGACCCTTTCACTGTAGCTGCGCACAAAAATTCCACCTGTTTTCCCTATGTCCACAAGCTGGCCGATCGTTTTTATGGGAACGCCCCAGATCGCTGCCGATACGCTCGAGGCGCTACTCGCTGGGCCCGACCCGGTGGTCGGGGTGGTCACTCAGCCGGACCGCCCCGTTGGCCGTGGACAAAAGAGCGCGCCCTCTCCGGTGCGCAGGCTTGCGGAAGCTCGCGGGATCCCGGTAGCCGCCGCCGAAAAGATCAAAACGCCGGACTTCCTTGAAACGCTGCGTAGCTGGCGGCCTGAAGTGATCGTCGTCGTCGCCTATGGCAGAATCTTGCCGAAATCGGTTCTCGAGCTGGCCCCCCATGGCTGCGTTAATGTCCATTACTCGCTCTTGCCCAAGTATCGCGGTGCGGCGCCGGCTGCGTGGACGATTATCAACGGCGAACGTGAAGGCGGCGTGACGACGATGAAGTTGGTTGAGAAGATGGACGCAGGTGGGATTTATCTGCAAGAGGCGCGCGCCTTGGCGACTGACGAGACCACCGGCTCGCTGCAAGCCAAACTCACGCCGATCGGCGCGCGTCTCTTGCTTGAAACTTTGCGCGGAATAAAGGCCGGAACGCTGCAGGCTCGTGATCAGGACGAGAGGCTGGTCACGTTGGCACCGCTGCTGAAGAAAGAAGATGGCTTGATCGATTGGACGCGGTCCGCCGTCGAGATCGAGCGGCGCGTGCGGGGTCTCCACCCTTGGCCGGGTAGTTTTACTCATGTCCACGGTAAGTTACTCAAGGTGCACCGCGTCAAACTGCTATCCACCGCTTCCAGCGGTCCTCCGGGGGAGGTTGTCCGCGCCGATAGCGGCGGTTTTTGGGTCGCCACGCCGTCTGGGATCATCGATTTGGAAGAGGTCCAACTCGAAAACAAGAAGAGATTACCCGGTGCGGAATTTATCAAAGGCGCGAGGATTCGAGCCGGTGATCGCCTCGCCTGACACAGCCCGCGAATCGGTTCGCGCGCTCGCCGCTGACATCCTGTTCAAGGTCGATACTCGAAAAGCTTATGCCGACATCCTGCTCGATCAGGCGCTGCGAACCGCCGATCTCGACGAGCGCGACCGCGCTCTACTCACTGAGCTAACCTACGGCACCTTGCGCTGGCGCGGCGCGATCGATGCCCGGCTGACCCGCCACTTGCATCGGTCGATCGCCGAGACCGATGCGCTGATCCGCAATCTGCTCCGGCTCGCGAGCTACCAATTGCTCTATCTCGACCGGGTTCCAGCTTACGCGGCGGTCAATGAAGCGGTTGAATTGGCCAAACGCCACGGTGGTCGGAGCGCCGCCGGATTCGTCAACGGCGTTTTGCGCAGTCTACTGCGAGACATCCGTAAGGGCATCGCCGTTGAGAACGACACGTCCGCCGCCGCTCTCGCCGTCCAGTATTCCCATCCCGAGTGGCTGGTCCACCGCTGGCTCGACGAATTTGGCCCCGAGCAGGCCCGGGCGCTTATGCTGGCAAATAATGAAAGACCCCCATTGACGCTGCGGGTCAATTCACTCAAGTGTCACAGAGACGATTTATTGGATCGCTTCGCGTCCGCCGGTATTGAAGCGACCGCAACACCGCGGTCGCCGTTAGGAATTTCGCTGCCGTCCGCCGGAGCCGTTGAGAATCTTCCGGGCTTCGGCGCAGGGCTTTTTCAAATCCAGAGTGAAGCCTCCCAGCTGGTGCCCTATCTTCTCGCGCCGTTGTCGGGCGAACGGATTCTCGACGCTTGCGCCGCGCCAGGCGGGAAAGCCACCCACATAGCGGAGCTGATGAAAGACCGCGGCGAGCTGATCGCGCTCGATCTCTCCGCACGTGGCATCGAAAAGATTCGCGCCAACGTCAACCGGCTCGGACTCAAATCAGTGCGTGCCGTGCTTGCCGATGCCAGTGAGAAGTTGAACGATTCGATCGCGGCGCCGTACGATCGCATTTTGGTCGACGCCCCGTGCAGCGGTCTCGGCACACTACGCGCGCACCCCGAAATCAAATGGCAGCGCGACCCGAATGACATTCACCGGCTGAGCCGGCTGCAGTCGAAAATCCTCCAGCGAGCGGCGGAATATCTCAAGCCGGGCGGCATCTTGGTCTATTCGACCTGCACGTTAACCCGGGACGAGAATGAGCATAATGTCGAGATTTTCCTTGCTCGGCATTCAGAGTTTGAGTTGCAGGACGCTGCGAGTTATCTTCCTCAACGGGCGAAGGACATGGTGCGCGGGAGTTTTTTTCAAGCACTACCGCAGCGCGATAACACCGATGGTTTCTTCGCTGCGCGTCTGAAAAAGGCCGTTAGATGACAGCCATAAAAATCGCCCCGTCAATCCTATCCGCTGACTTCAGCCGGCTTAAAGACGAGATTTACAGCGTCGAAGCCGCCGGCGCCGACTGGCTCCATGTCGACGTTATGGACGGCCACTATGTGCCGAACATCACCATCGGTCCGGTGGTGGTCGAGTGGGTGCGCAAGGTCACCAAGATCCCTGTCGACGTGCATCTGATGATTACTGACCCTGACAAGTACGCACCGGAATTTATCAAGGCCGGCGCCGACTGGATATCCGTTCATCCGGAAACTTGCCCCCAGCCCACTTCGACGTTCAATAAGATCCGCGCGCTTGGCGCTAGGCCCTCGATCGCAGTCAATCCCGATGTGCCATTGAGCAAAGTTGAAAACTATTTTGCCGAGATCGACATGCTTTTAATGATGACCGTCTTCCCCGGTTTCGGCGGCCAGGCTTTTATCCCGGAAGTACTGCCCAAGATCGAACAAGCGCGAAAAATCATCAATGCGCGAGGCTTATCCATGTTGATCGAGGTCGACGGCGGCATCAAAGTCGATAATATCGCGCGCGTGGTCAGTGCCGGCGGCGAGGTGATCGTCTCCGGCTCCGGGATTTTCAAGACACCCGCTTACGGCGAAACCATCCGGCAGATGCGCGAAGCAGTCGGTCAGCTGTAGTTTCCCCTCGTAAAATCGCCGGGATTGGGCATTCGCGCCGACGCAAACGCGCCTTGTTTTCTCCTCGACGTGTGCTAACGTGTGCGGGTCGGGGCGTGGCTCAGCTTGGTAGAGCGCACGGTTCGGGACCGTGAGGTCGGTGGTTCAAATCCACTCGCCCCGACCAGTTCTCTTCATCCTGGTTTGTAAGAGTTCGCTCCCCCGCGCACGCACAAATTCTTGACTCACAAATAAACGTTATCCGCCCGTCGCTCCTTCAGCTCTTTGCAGCGTTCCCGGCCAGCTTGGCGCGCAAAACCATTCTCTCTTTCGAACACGTCTTGCAGCTATATCCGTTGGAGCAGACGGTGATTCGATCAACCTGTACTATCGCGTCCGTTGATGTTCTTTTTGCAAAAAAAAATTCAGAATGGCTGCAGGCAACTGTCAAGTGGAAATGTCGAACGCTGACTCAGTTCAACCATTGCGACGACACCGCCCAAGGTGCATGGGTCCTAGCCTTAGTTCTGTCCCATAAGTGGAAACATCGAGCGAGAAGGGCGGAACCGCAACGGGGACTCGGTGTGCACATTTTGATTCCTTCCCTCTGTGCCCACAAACTTCCCTCACGTTCTTTAACACCGACTCCTTCCGGCCGCGCGACCACTCACCACAAATTTGAGTGTTCGGTGGAATCGGCAGCGCCAACCATGCCCGATAATCAGATGGCGAGGACTATCGGTGTAAATTAGCCTCACAGCTTTTTCGTGTTATGAGAAGTTCGAGCAGCTCGGAACAGCTGCAGCCTTTGGTCGAAGAAAAACTAAGGAAGCCACATTCAGGGGTCGGACGCGTCACTCGGTAAACGCCAAGAAATACCGCGAACCACCTTTATTATCCACTCAAGCCTCAATCGCATCCGTTAAGAGGGAGCTTCAAAGAAAATTTTAGGTAGCTCATTTAAGATTTTTGGAATGTCCTTTCTTACGCCTCACAAGGTCTGACCACTCGAAAAACTGTCGCGCTGAGAACAGGCATTGTATTGCCGCGGTCTTGATTCCGAAATCCTTCCTTCATCTCTCAGGGAATGTATCTATTACGGCCTAGTTAACGTTGGTTTGCTCTGGTCCGTCAGTTGCTTTGCTCGGCGTTTCGAGCGGAGTCTATATGAACAACTCGTCACGATCCAAAATACAAGTCACTCTGAATGACAGAGGTCAAGGGCAAGTTGAGTACACTCTGA
>DATBMR010000219.1:0-7230 GCA_036554745.1 Binatia bacterium | reverse complement strand
CTAGCAGGCTGCTGAAAAAGACTCATATCCTTCGTTGCGCTCGATCGTCTCGCTACAACGTACTGGCTAAGTACGCCTCCGCTCGCCGATTTTTCGCGCGCCTCGGCTCTGAGATCTTTTTGAGCAGCCTGCGACCTGGGTTTTTTCATCACCCTGCTAGGGCGAAAGGCCTCCACTTCTTTCCTCCCCCGCACGCGGGCGAGGATGCAGGAGGGGGTTTCCTAGCGTTGCTTGCCAGTATTCATCCACGGTGTTCTGAATATGCGTGATCGCCTCCTCGTCGCGCTTGGGTTCGAATAAGTGACGAAATCTCCCCTGACGCTTGAGATAATTTTCCACCGGCTCGAACTTGCGCGGCACGTAAGTGTGAGCCACTTCGCCGTGAATTGCTTCCTTGAGCGGCCAGATACCGGTTTCCACCGCGGCCCGCGCGATATCGATAGACCACTCGGGATCGATTTCCCAACCCGGCGGGCAGGGGGACAGCGCGATAAAAAGCTTAGGACCGGTAAATTTCGAAGCCCGAGACACCTTCTCCGAAAGATCGAGCGGATAGGAAGCGGACAGCGTCGCCACGTAGGGCGGCTTTTGCACGCGCCAAATTTCAAAAAGATCGCGGCGCTCGTGGACGCTGCCATGCGGTGACGATGGCGTGACGGGCTGCGTCGATGTGCGGGCACCATACGGGCTGCTTGCGGAGGTCTGGAAACCGGTGTTGCCATAGGATTCGTTGTCATAGCAGAGGTAATAGAAATCCAGCCCGCGGTGGATTGCCGCCATGGTTGATTGCAAGCCGATGTCCTGAGCCGCGCCGTCGCCGGTGAGCACCACGACCTTGCGATCTTGCTCCGGTGGCAGCTTGCCTTTGGCCTTGAGGATGTCGAGAGCATCGCGCACGCCCTGCGCGCCCGCGGGGGCGCAGCCCATGGCGGTATAGATCCACGAGGAGTTGAGCGGCGTGAACGGATAAGTCGCGAGCAGCGTCGAGCAACTCGCGGCATTGACGAAGATCACGTTTTCACCCAACGCTTTGTGAAACAGCCGCAGGCTCAATTGGCCGCCGCAACCGGCGCAGAGCGGGCCGCCAGGACCGAGAGGATCTTCATGCGAGATCGTACGGAGGCTCTTGTAGACTTCGCGCTTCATAACTTTCCCGTTCAAATGCAGTTTTTACCGCAGAGGCGCAGAGCACGCAGAGATTCGTTATTATGATTTCCACTTTGCGTTCTCCGTGTCTCCGCGGTGAGATATTTCAACATTCTCGTAGTCATGGCGTCTGCCGGGCGATGTCGAAGAATCGGCCGACCTCACGGCACTCTTCGCCGGTGAAAAGCAAATGCGGTCCGGCCATCTCCGCAGCCGTTTCCGCCGGATTTTCCATCTTCTGGAGCATGCTGTCGAATTCGCCCGGGCGGAACCGGCGGCCACCGAGGCCGCCGATAAACGAAAGCAGCACGGGCGGACGGTCTTGAAGCGGATAGAGTGCGCTGGCGATCTCGCTAAATAGAATCCCGCCTTTGCCGACGGAAATGTTCTGATCGATCACCGCCACCCCTTTTCGCCCGCGGAGCAGGCGCTGCAGCTCCGCGTGAGGAAACGGCCGTATCATGCGCAAACGCGCCAGGCCGATTTTCTTGCCCTGTTTGCGCATTCGCTTGATTTCCGCTTTGCCGATCGACGCAAATGAGTTGGTCATGACGACGACGTAATCGGCGTCATCAAGCATGAACTCTTCGATGAACTTGTGACGGCGGCCGAAGCGCCCGGCGAATTCTTCAGCAATCGCGGGATAGAGCGTCAGCGCATCTTCAGCGGCATGATGCATCTGGTGCTTGAAGTAGCTGTACAAACTGCCACCGAGCACGGCGGCGCCGAGAGCGACAGATTCCCTGCCTGATAGCACCGGATACTCCGGTGCGAAAGCCGGAAGAAATTCTCTGACTTCCTCGGCTCCAGGAACTTCGACCGGCTCGCGTGTAAATGAAAGGTAGAAACCATCGAGATTGACGATGGCCGGCAATAGCACTTTTTGCTGTTCGGCCAATCGATAGGCGATCATGATCGAGTCCAGGACTTCCTGGCTGGTCTCGCAGTGGAATTGAAGAAAGCCGGTGTCCCGCGCCGAGAGCACGTCGTTATGGTCCGGTTCCAGGGTGATCGGATGGCTGAGCGCGCGCGACACGTTGACCAACACGAGCGGTAGCCGCAAGCCAGCGATCGCATAAAGCATTTCAAAGCCGTAGACGAACCCCTGGCTGGAAGTTGCGGTAAACACCCGAACGCCCGCCGCCGCCGCACCCATCGCTGCCGCGAACATGGAATGCTCAGAATCCATCATCACCAACTTCGCCGTCATTTCGCCGTTCCCGCACCAACGCGCCACCGTTTCGATGATTTCGGTTTGCGGCGTGATCGGGAACGCCGGAACGTAATCGACTTGCGCGAGCCTGGCGCCCCAGGCCGCAGCGGCGTTGCCGGTGAGCATCATGCGCGTCATGTTACACCTCGCGCGCGGTCGATCGCGCCTTTGCGCGATTTGCTATGTTGCATAGCTTCATGGGCTTTGCGCTACTCCTCGACCTTTCGGCTGATCGCATCGGTCGGACATTCTTCGTAACAGATCATGCAGCCTTTGCAGTGTTCGTAGTCCACATGTGGGAAGTTGTCCGCGTCCAAGCGCATCGCCGCTTCCGGGCAGTAGAGATAGCAGAGAAAGCAGCGCTTGCACTTTTCGAGATCGATCACCGGCCGCTCGAGCCGCCAATTGCCGGTTTGACGCAAGGCCGCGCTGCCGCGGTGGCGGATGGTCGGACCAGCGAACCGGGCTGTGGCGAGGTAGGGAACGGCCTGCCATGACGGCTCGGCGGCGGGCTCTGCGGTTGCCGGCGCAGCCAGCTCGACGGATGGTGCCCGTTGGTAAGCTGCCGTCGCCGCGGCCACGTTTTTTTCGACCAAGTCGGGTGCCAATCCAAATTCGGCGAGTTCAACTCGAATGGCATCTTCGAGCGCCGAAATATGGATGGAGGGAGAGCATTTGGCCGCGACCGCGGCTGCGGCCGCGCTGACGAAAGCGCTGCCGATCAGGTCACGCGCGATCGCCGACATATCGACAAAGAAAAATTTTGCTGGCGGTAAAACCGTCAGATTCACGTCGAGATGGTCGGCATCCCCGTTTACAAAGACCGGGGTGTTGTCATCGACGCCCTCGAAGACTTGAGCGGGTGCGTCCTTGAGCAGGGAATCATCCATGACGACGACCAGATTCGGCCGATCGATGTTGCCGCGTTCATCGATGGGTTCGCTGCTGAGGCGGGTGAAGGAAACCACCGGAGCGCCCCGCCGCTCGGCGCCGAAAAGCGCGAAGTCTTGAACTTCGAGACCGCAAAGAAACCCCGCCCGGCCGAGAATCCGGCTGGCGATTTTTGCGCCCTGCCCGCCGCGGCCGTGGAATCTCACCTCGATCGGCATAACTGCATCCCTCAAATTACGCACTGCGCAAGATGAATGCCACGGGTGTCGCAATCTTCGGGACTTAGGAAATCGAGCGGCCTTTAAACTGAGACATCAAGCCCGAACCCAGGCTGATCGCACAATTGCGATAAAGGCTAGTTGTTTTTTTCAATCTTGAGAAATAGATGTCCCTAGTAGCAACGAAAAGCCGTATTTGGAGTGGCACAACGATTGCGGTTTTTAGTTCAAGGTCGCAGTCAGAATTGGGGAATTATATAAACCAAAAGGAGGAGTATGTTATGGCAGAGAAAACCTCGAAAACCGAAAGCAAGGCAGTCGCTCCGCGTAGGTCGATGATGGATCTGGGCCGGTGGGAACACGACATGGACCGGATGATGGAAGATTTCTTTGGGCGGCGGTTTAGACCCTGGTGGCCGGAACGATGGTTCAGGGGAGCTGAGTTTGAGATGAGGGCCCCGGCCGTCGATGTGTTTGAAGAGAAGGATGATATCGTAGTTAAAGCCGAGGTGCCTGGCATCGACAAAGACAACATCTCAGTGACTCTGAGCGACAGTACCTTGACTATCAAGGGCGAAAAGAAGAAGGAGGACGAGGTCAAGGAAGAAAACTACTACCGTTCAGAGCGGAGCTATGGAGCGTTTGTCAGAACGGTCGCCCTGCCAAAAGAGGTTCATGCTGACAAGGTAAAAGCGAGTTTCAAAAATGGCGTGCTGGAAGTCCGCATGCCGAAGACCGAAGAAGCCAAGACCAAAGAGATTAAGGTGAAAGTCGATTGAGGCAGAGACAGTACGAGCGTAGGGCAACACAACCGCGTGCCGAGCAGATGAGGAGAAAACCATGTACAACAAAATACTGATCCCGCTAGACGGTTCCAAAACGGCTGAAAAAGTCCTGCCCTACGCTCGTTATCTGGCAGGCCAATTCAAAATCCCGGTCGAGCTTCTCGCCGTAGTCGATATCGCCGAGATCGCCACGCACATGACGGCGGAGAAGGCACGGTTTCTCGATACCATGGTTGAAGACAGCGTGCGCGCCAGCGAAAACTATCTGCACGGCATCGCCGCCACCTTCAAAGGCGTCACTGTCAAGAACACGATAGAAAGGGGTCGGGCCGAAGACGTCATCATCGAAAAGGGTGGCGGCTACAAGGACACCCTCATCGCCATGGCTACTCACGGCCGCTCCGGGCTCAATCGTTTTCTCCTGGGGAGTGTCGCCGAAAAGGTCCTGCGTGGCACGTCGAACCCTTTGCTGCTCGCCCGCGCCAGCGAGGCGGCGAGCGCCGAAGGAGAAGCAGTTTTGAAGACGGTGATCGTTCCGCTGGACGGTTCGGAAGTGGCCGAAAAGGTGTTGCCGGAGGCAGCCGATACGGCGAAGAAACTGGGCCTCGAGATCGTGCTGTTTCGCGCCTACCACATTCCTTATAACGCCTATTCGGCGGACGAGGGCTTCTACGCGGTTAACTTCGACGAGTTGATCGCGGGGGTTCGCGACGAAGCGGACGAATACCTCAAGACTCAGGTCGCAGCGGTCAAGAAACTCGGCGTGGAGAAGGTCTCCGCGGTGAGCAAAGAAGGTTTCGCCGGCGATGAGATCATCGCACTCGGGCGCAATACGCCGGGCGGCTTGATCGCCATGTCGTCACATGGCCGCTCGGGTGTGAAGCGTTGGGTGCTTGGCAGCGTCGCCGAAACTGTGGTGCGTTACGGTACGGGTCCAGTATTGGTGATTCGGGCGGTTTGAAGGGCGTCGGTTCACTTTGGCGACATCGGCGCGCTCGATGATTAGCAGATCCCAGCTGGCGGAGCATTAAACCGCTCCTTGGGGGATTTAATGTATAAAAATATTCTCGTGCCGCTCGATGGTTCACCATTGGCGGAGCAGATTCTGCCGTTTGCGCGTTGGCTAGCAGAGCCCAACGATATACCCATTACATTATTGGCGGCGACTGATCCGGATGCGCGTCCGCCTTTTTGGCCGGCCGAAGCGGGCGAGAGTTACTTGAAAAAAGTCCGGGAAAATTATCTAGCTGGTTTGAAGCGCGTCGTGATAGCAGTCGAGCGCGGCAAACCGGCCGAAGTGATAGTGGATTACGCCAAGCCCGATCGGGATTGCCTCATCGCGCTGGCGACGCACGGCATGTCCGGCGTGCGCCGCTGGCTGTTGGGCAGTGTCGCGAGCAAAGTCGTCCAGACAGCGGTCAATCCGCTGCTGCTCATTCGTCCGGTGGAAGGCATCCATCCTCTGATGCCGGTCGGGCTAAAAACGATCTTCGTCCCGCTGGATGGGTCCGGGCTCGCCGAGAAGGTTCTGCCGCAGGTAGTCGAGCTGGCAAAAGCAATGAAACTAGAAGTGCATCTCGTCCGCATCTACACTCTGCCCGCCGATGCCTACGTGGTCGCCGATGGCGTTATCGCCGAGGGGCCGGCGCCGTTCCGCGACGAATTACGGAAAGAGGCTGAAGTCTACCTCGAGGGCAAAGCTGAGCATTTGCGTGCCAGTGGCTTGGCTCATGTCATTAGCACCGCCCTCGAAGGGGACCCGGCGGGCGAAATCGTTGACATCGCGCGCAAAACAACCAAGAGCTTGGTCGCGATGTCGACGCATGGCCGGTCGGGAATCGGCCGCTGGCTGCTCGGAAGCGTCACCGAGAAAGTAGTTCAGCACGCGGAGGATCCGGTACTCGTCGTCCGGGCGACTTGAAACATCTTTTCGGGTTCCGCTAGCGTAAGCGGCGACACCGATGATGGCCGGCTGTGCGATCATCACCGGCTTGAAGAACTACCGGGCTTGAACACCCCAGAGCCCGCTCGTTAAAGGAAACGTGATGGAACTCGTCACGGTCAAGATTGAAAAGCCCGATGACATTAACTTCATCTTGGGTCAGAGCCATTTCATCAAGACCGTCGAGGACATTCATGAGGCGTTGGTTCAGGCCATTCCGGGTATCAAGTTCGGTCTGGCTTTCTGCGAGTCGTCGGGCGAGATGTTGATTCGCTGGACCGGCACTGACGATGCCATGATCGACCTGGCCAAGCGCAACGCCCTGGCACTTTCGGCCGGCCACAGTTTCATTCTCCTTCTGGGGCCCGGGTTCTTTCCTGTCAGTGTCCTCAACGCGGTCAAAATGGTTCCTGAGGTCTGCAGGGTATTCTGCGCCACCGCCAATCCGGTCGAAGTCGTGATCGCCGAAACCGCGCAAGGCCGCGGCATCTTGGGCGTCATCGATGGCGGCAAGAGCAAGGGCGTCGAAGACGAGGCGGGGATTGTCTGGCGCAAAGATCTTTTGCGCAGAATCGGATACAAGCTTTAGGCGCACGGGGCAGGGCAATTAACCATGGCATCGCGGCTATTTTCGATCGGGCGGCTGTAGAAGGGAGGGTCTATGACCATGATAAAGAAAATTCTGGCGCCGACGGATTTTTCCGAGCTTTCGACACGGGGCGTGCGCTATGCCTGTCAATTGGCCAAGGATCTGGGCGCCGAGCTTGTCGTTTTTAATGTGGTCGTCCTCGACGAAAGTAACGCCATCGACAAGCGGGAGATGGCGCAGCACAAAATACGCCTCGATGAGTATGTGATCGACAAACTCGCGGAGGCGGGTGCAGGTGTGAAAATGCGCCAGATGGTAGTGGGTGGCCAACCCTACGGCGCAATCGTCGACTGCGCCGAAAGCGAGCGCGTTGACCTGATCGTCATGTCTTCCCACGGCCGGACGGGACTCTCGCGCATGCTGATCGGCAGCGTCACCGATAAGGT
>DATBMR010000192.1:0-6551 GCA_036554745.1 Binatia bacterium | reverse complement strand
CATACGGTGAACTACTTGATCTCGGAGTACAAAAGGCTCAGCGCAAGCTACGAGCAACTGTCCGGCAAAAAAATCACCGACGAGTCGTTGAAAAACAGCATCGCGCTCTATAACGAACAGCGCCAGCTGCTCCGGGAGCTTTACGCGGTCCGGAGAGCGACGCCAGAGAATCTTTCAACCGTCGAGTGCTACGTCCTCACCCGGGTCGGTACTCTACTGCCCCCGGAGGAACACATCGCTATACTCCGCCAAGCGCTCCCGGACCTGCGCCAACGCCACGAAAAGGCCAAGGACCGGATCAAAGTCGTGCTCGAAGGCTCATTCTGTGAGCAGCCGCCGATTGAGCTACTCGACGGACTCGAGGCCGCCGGCTGCTACATTCTGGATGACGATTTCCTCGTCGGTTGGCGCTGGTTTCCTGAAGATATCTCGACCGATGGCGATCCCCTGCGTAACCTCGCCGATGCTTACATCCAGCACAGCGTTTATTCGGGTGTGAAACACGACACCCGCGAGCCCAAAGCCAAACATCTCGTTGACAAATTCAAGAATACCGGCGCCGATGCCGTGTTGATCCTCGCGGCCAAATTCTGCGAGCCGGCGCTATTCGACTACGCCCTTTATAAACGGGCACTGGAGAAAGAGGGCATTCCGCACCTTTGCCTCGAATTCGAGGAAAAAATGTGGATCTTCGACAAGGCCAGAACCGAAGTGGAGACTTTCGTCGAATCGATGCTGTTTGACTAGCAGGCTGCAGCCTGAGGCTACCCATCCAAAGTTCGTTGGAGGATAAAATGACTGAAGCCGTCTCAAAGAGCACTTACCAGGGGCAAATGCATCTGCTTCAAAAGGAGCTGATGGGACGCTATTTCGAGCGTGTCACTCGCGCGGCGGAGAAAGGCGAGGGTAAGGCCGTTTACATGCTGATCAGCGGCAATCCGGTGGAACTAATCCAGGCGTTCGACTTGATCCCAGTCTATCCCGAAATCGATGCGCTACAGCTCGCGGTCAAGAAGAGCGCTCTGCCGTTTATCCAGAAGGCCGAGGAGTTGGGCTACTCGATGGACAACTGCGCCTACGTGAAAGCCGATGTCGGCTTGTTTCTCGGCGACCGCAAGACGCCCTTCGCTACCATTCCTTTGCCGTCATTGATCCTCTGCAATTACGTCGGCTGCAATGTCTATCTCCAGTGGTTCGAGCACCTCGCCGAGTATTGCGACGGGCAACTTTACAACCTCGACATTCCTTTCTTACGCGACCCGTCCGGCCAGCCGAGCGCTGACGACGTCACCTACGTCGTGCGCCAGCTCGAAGAGGTGATCGAGATCTGCGAGCGGCTTACGGGAAAGAAGCTCGACTATGCGCGGCTGAAAGAAATCGTCCGCCGCTCGAGCGAAACCGGCGAGATGTGGTCGCGCATTAAGGGGCTGACCAAGAACATCCCCTCGCCCTTCGATGCCTATTTCGATTCGGTCACCATGATGGCACCGCTCTACTGCCTCAGGGGAACCGAAGAGGGCGTGATATTTTTCGAGACCGCCCTCAAAGAGATGGAAGAAAAAGCCCGGATGGGAACCGGGCCTTTACCCGAGGAGCGTTTCCGCTTCATCATCGAAGGTCCGCCCCCGTGGCCCTACCTCCGCACATTTCGCGATCTTTTCTCCAAGTGGGGCGCGGTGGCGGTGGCGTCAACCTATTCGACGGTCGGCGGCCTGTGGGAATTCGGCTTCCGGCATGATCCCGATCATCCACTGGAATCCATTGCCCAGCATATGCTCCAGTGGAATGTCACCAACCGCAACTTCCTGCAGCGCTACCAGCAGATCCGCCGCTATGTCGAAGAGTGGCATGCCGACGCTCTGGTGATTCATTCGGTCAAAAGCTGCCGGCTGTTCTCGGCCGGCCAGGGCGATATGCGCGAATATTTTACCAAGACCCTCAACGTTCCGACTCTGCTGATCGAATCCGACCTCGAAGATCCGCGGTATTTTTCCGAAGCGCAGCTCAAGAACCGCATCGACGCGTTCTTCGAGTCGTTGGAACACAAGAAAATGGTCCATACCGGAGCGCAAGTAGGAGGCGCAGCATGATTTACGCCGCAGGCATCGATGTAGGCTCGACGCAGACCAAGGGAATTATCCTCAATGACAAGTTTGAGATCGTCTCCAGGGCTTTGACCGACACCGGCGCCTACGTCACCCGCGCCGCCGAAAGGTGCTTCATGGAAGCGCTGCGCGCATCCGGTGCCAAGCGCGAAGAGATCGCCTACGTGGTTGGGACCGGTTACGGCAGATACAAAGTAACTTTTGGCGACGCCCAGATCACCGAGATCAGCTGCCATGCGCGGGGCGCAAGCTACCTGTTTCCCAACACGCGCACGGTGATCGACATGGGCGGCCAGGATGCCAAGGGCATCAAAATCGGCGTGGACGGCGATGTCAAAGATTTCGTCATGAACGACAAATGCGCCGCGGGCACGGGGAGATTCCTCGCCAGCGCCGCCGAAGCTCTGGGCATGGGCTTGGACGATATCGGCGAGGCCTCGCTGAGAGCGAAGAATCCAGTGCGGCTCACTACTGTCTGCACGGTCTTTGTTGAGTCCGATATCATGTCGTACTTGGCTCAAGGCAAAAAAACCGAAGACATCCTGGGCGGCGTGCACAGCGCCATTGCTGCCCGCACGATCTCTTTAATACGCCGCGTCGGCATCGAGCCGGAGGTGACCTTCACGGGAGGCGTTTCGAGGAATACCGGCATGGTGCGTGCGCTTGAAGAAAAACTCGGCATGAAGCTCAACGTCAGTCCGGATTCCCACTTCGTCGGCGCCCTGGGCGCGAGCATCTTTGCGCTGGAGCGCGCCGCGAAGGGAGTTGCGAGTTCCGAGTCTCGCGTTGCGAGTCCAACGTAGTGGCAAGGGAGGCATCATGACTTTTGTCGCTGGCATTGACATGGGCGCGAAATCGACCAAAGCGGTAGTCATGGACGGCGAAAAGCGCATCTGTGGCAAGGCAACCGTGAAAACCCGCCCGGACTTCGCTGCGGTCGCCAAGGAGGTCTTGGACCTGGCCCTCCAACGGGCAGGGCTCAAGGAAAATGACCTTAATTACATCGCCACGACCGGCTTCGGCCGCTACAACGTCCCCTTCCGCGACCTTCAGATCACCGATATTACCTGCGTGGGGCGGGGGGCGGTTTTTCTCTTCCCCAAGACTCGCAGCGTGCTCGATATCGGCGCCCAGAGCACGCGCGCGCTCAGAGTCAGCGAGACCGCCAAGGTGCGTGAGTTCCGCACCAATGACAAGTGCGCGGCGGGCGCCGGCGGCTTCATCGAGCGCGCCTGTAAGTATCTGGAGGTCGGTATCGATCAAGTCGGTGATCTCTCCATGCAGGCTACTAAACCGCAAACCATCAGCAGCGTCTGCGCCGTCTTGGCCGAATCGGAGATTATCAATCACGTTTCCCAAGGAGAAACCGTCGAAAACATTTTGCGTGGCGTGCACAACTCGCTCGCTTCCCGGGCGCAGGCTTTGCTCAAGCGCGCCGGCATGGAAGACGAGGTCACCTTCGTCGGCGGGGTGGCGCGGCAAAAGGGCATGGTCAAGGCGCTGGAGGACACGCTCAAAAGAAAGGTCAACGTGAGCGAAGAGCCGGAGCTGGTCGGCGCTTTGGGCGCTGCCCTGCTGGCTTTACGCCGCCTGGAAAAGATTCGCGAGGTTAAGACAGCCGCGATTGGAGAGGAGGTAAGAGCCGTATCATGAAGCTTCAAGGAAAAGCCGCGCTCATAGCCGGAGGCGGAGGAGGCATCGGTCGCGCAGTCGCGCTCGCTTTGGCACACGAAGGTGCAAAGACTGCGATTGCGGATATCGTCAAAGACAACGCGGAGAGAGTCAGCGGCGAGCTTAAGACCGTTGGCGTGGACGCAATGGCGTGTCAAGTCGATCTGACCAAGAAGGCGGATGTCGATCGCATGGTGAGCGAAGTTCTCGCGCGCTTCGGCCAGATCGATATTCTGGTCAACTGCCAAGGTTGGGATCGCTTGGAGCCGTTCGTGGAAAGTAACGAAGAGACCTGGGAAAAGCTGCTGGCGATCAATTTCAAATCCGTGCTTTATACGTCAAGAGCGATTTTGCCGCAGATGATTTCTCGCGGCGGCGGTAAGATCGTCAACATCAGTTCCGACGCCGGCCGCGTTGGGTCTAGTTGGGAAGCAGTGTACGCCGGCGCCAAAGGGGCGGTCATCGCGTTTTCTAAAACTATCGCGCGCGAAGTCGCGCGCTATAAGATCAATGTCAATGTCGTCTGTCCGGGACTCACGGAAACACCTCTGCTGCAAGCCGTCAGGAGCCAATCCGAGCAGACTGCAAAGATTATCGAGGCGGTCACGAAAGCGACACCCTTCCGCCGACCGGCCCGACCGGAAGAGATCGCCGAGGCGGTGCTGTTCTTTACGTCGCCGGCCGCCGAGTTCATCACCGGACAAACCCTGAGTGTCAGCGGAGGATTGACGATGGTGTAAGGTCGTTAACCGCCGTACTCCGGAGAGACTGTGTCAGGACATTACAACTCACCTGGAAGTCATGCTGAGCGAAAGCGAAGCATCTGTTTTTGTCAGCCCCTGGGAACAGCAGATTCTTCGGCTTCGCCTCAAAAGGACATTCGGGGGCTCTCAGAGCGTCATGGTTCGGCCACTTTAAGTGCAAGGCGAACGAAACGGCATGCTTCAACAAGCTCAGCATGAGCGGCGTATAGACTCACACGAGGAGTAAACAATGCGTAACGATATTAAGGCGATCGACTTCATGTACTACGTCGCGACGCCGGAATTCATCGCCAAGTGGAACCAGGCAAAAAAGGGCGAGCTCATCTGTCGCATGGAAAAGGCCATCGGGGGCCTGCCGCAGTTTGACAGCATCGAGGCGATGATTGCCAAAATGGACGAAGCGGGCGTCGAGAAGGTCTTTATCACTCAGTGCAAGATGTGGTCGTACCGCAACAAGTGGATGTACATGGACACCCAAATTGAGGAAGTGGCTCAGTACACCGCCCGCCATCCGAGCCGTTTCGTCGGCCTGGCCAGCTACAATCCCTTTCGTATCAAGGAGTCGCTGGAGGAGCTCGATCAGGCGATCAAAGTGCATGGCTTCAAGGGCGTCTACATTCACATCTACGGCTTCGACATCCCGCTGCACGACGCCAAGATGTATCCGCTTTACGCCAAATGCGTGGAGCTTAATGTGCCGGTATCGATGCAAGTGGGCCATGTCCTGGAAGCGATGCCCAGCGAGCACGCCCGGCCGATCTACCTGGATCGGATCGCCAGCGATTTTCCCGATCTCAAAATCATCGGTGCGCACACCGGCTGGCCTTGGGTCGAGGAGCTGATCTCGGTCTGCTACAAGTGGGATAACGTTTACTTCGGCGTCGACGCCTGGATGCCGAAATACATGAAGCCCGAGATCATTCACTACATCAACAGCCGCATGGGCCAGGATCGCTGCCTATGGGGCACCAACGGCTTGCCCTGGAAAGAGAGCCTAGAGCAGTGGGAAGCGATGGGATTGAAAGAAGAGACCAAAAGAAAGCTCCTGCGCGATAACGCGATTCAGCTCTTTGGCCTCGGTTAACCCGAGAGGAGAGATCACCATGATGTGCCGATTTCTATCGCTCGACTTCGACTATTCGTTGAAATGTCCGGTCGACCGAACGATGCACACCGTCAAGTTACAGGCGTATCCACAGCTACGCGGACATGCCTTGGACGTTGTCGCCTGCGACGCTGTAGCCCAAATTGACCAGCTCACCTGCGGTAAAGCCTGCCGTGGGCTGCTTGAATCGGGCGCGTACTGGCAAAAAATCTATCCGGAGTTGGCAACCTTTGCGGGCAGCCAGTGACCACTAGGAGGTTGATGAAAAAACCGGATTGTAGGCTGCTCAAAAAGATCTCAGAGCCAAGGCGCGCGAAAAATCGGCGAGCGGAGGCGTACTTAGCGAGTACGTTGTAGCGAGACGATTGAGCGCAACGCAGGATATGAGTCTTTTTCAGCACCCTGCTAGGTGAATGGCTAATCCGAACTTCGGATGATTGGAGCGATCTTAATATGCCTCAAACCTTGCAATATAGCGAGGACGGCGCAATTGCGACGATCCGATTGCATCGCCCCGAAAAGAAAAACTCGCTCAATGCCGCGATGCGCGGCGAACTGGCGAGCCTGCTGCACGATTTGACGCGCAAACCCATCATCCGCGCGGTCGTCATTACGGGCGGCGACGAAATTTTTTGCGCCGGCGCCGACATCAGCGAGATGGGCGGGCCACCGAATGCCGAATCCTCCTATCGCCATGCGCGCGATTTTCAGATTCTCTTCGATCAAATCGAATCCTTGCCTCAACCCGTGATTGCAGCGGTTTCGGGATATGCGCTTGGCGGGGGCTGCGAGTTGGCATTGGCGGCCGATTTTCGCATCGCTGACGATTCCGCTCGTTTCGGCTTACCCGAAATCAAAATCGGCGCTTTTCCCGGCGGCGGCGGCACCCAACGTTTGACGCGTTTG
>DATBMR010000173.1:0-14317 GCA_036554745.1 Binatia bacterium | reverse complement strand
GTGGCTTCCGGCGAGGTTGATTATACGCCCTCGATCGGTCCGGCGGGCGCCGCCTTCGCCAACGGCATGCCGTTGAAAGCACTCGCGGTGCTCTATCACGCGCCGCTCTTTTCTCTGGTCACCCCGGCCAGCGTTGCCGGCGCAAAGGATCTCGAAGGTAAGAAGGTTGCCGTGTCGCGCATCGGCTCGGAGAGCCATCGCTACGGCTCCTTGATGATCGAAAGCGGCGGCGCGGATCCGAAGAAAGTGACGTTCATTCAGACCGGCAGCACGACCGTGAGTCTGACCGCGATTCAGCAAGGCTCGGTCAATGCGGCGGTGCTGAGTCCGCCATTCACCGGCATCATGGCCGAAAAAGGGTTCAAAATCCTAGCACGCAGCCGCTCGCTCGCCGAAGCGCCATGGCTCGGCCTGGTCGCGCACCGCCAGAAAGTTGCCCAACAGCCCGAGCAGGTGAGGAACGTCTTGCGCTCGATGCGCGACGTCACCGCGGTTATTCAACGCGATAAGCCAGCAGTGGTTTCCTATATCGAGAAAAATTTCAAGGTGAGCCCGGCGAACGCGGCGGCGTCTTATGAAGATATTATCGGGGTCATGGTCGATTCACTGACGCTGAGCGATAAGCAGATTCAAGCGTATCTCGATGGCGCGCACGCACGCGGCGAATTGCCCAAACCGATCGCTGTGACGGAAATGTTCGATTTCTCATTGCTGCGCGGGTTGAAGTAAATCCACGAGGGTAGCGAGATAAAGCAACAGCTCAACCGCCGGACCCCGGCCGCCTCCGCCGATGTCGGTGCGGCTATTGATCGATCATTTCAGAGGAGTTTGCGATGAGTAACGGTCACAAGCCGGTTTTGTCGCTGGCCGCGGGCTATCATTTGCGCGCGCGCCCGCTCTGCGATGGACGGATCACGTTGAAAAACTTCGAGCTCAGGGCCGAACCCTTTGAAAACGACGGCGAGGGCCACGAACAATTCCTTGCCGGAAAATTCGACGCCGGCGAATTTTCGCTCGCCAATTATTGCGCGCTCAAGAGTCGCGGCAAGCCCTACATGGCGATCCCGGCGTTTCCTAACCGGAAGTTCCGCCATTCTTATATTTTTGTGCCGGAGAATTCATCGCTCCAAGAGCCGGCGCAGCTCAAGGGCAGGAAAGTCGGCATTCCGGGCTGGCTCAATACCTGCGGACTCTGGGTACGCGGCATTCTCAGCGACGAGTATGGCGTCAAGCCGCAAGATATTCACTGGATCACGCCGCGACCGAGCAAACTGGATGTGGCGTTGCCGACGGGCACCCGTCTCGACGTGGTACCGGGCGAAGGCTCGCTCGCGGCGCGCATGCTCCGCGGCGAATTTGACGCGATCATCGTGCCGGATTTTCCCGAAGAGAGGGGCTGGCGCCGGCTGTTCGCCGACTCGAAAGCGGTCGAGCAGGATTTTTATCGGCGCACGGGGGTTTTCCCGACAAGCCATGCCATCACTCTTCATTCCTCATACTTGGAAAAATACCCGGGCGCGGCCCGGGCGATGTTCGACGCCTGTGTCGAGGCAAAAAATTTAGCGCTGCGTGATGACGCCGATGCGACCTACTCCAATTTCGCCTGGAACCGCCAAATGTGGGAGGAACAGCGGGCCGTGCTCGGAGCGGATCCTTGGAAATTCGGCATCCGGGGCAATGAGAAGGTGCTCAACACCTTGATCCGATACGCCGAGGAGCAGGGGCTGATGGCCAAGAAGATGAGCATCGCCGATCTGTTCGTCACGCTCGACGAGCGGGAAGAGTCCTGATATGGACGAGAGCGGAACCAGCACTGAGACGCTGTGGCAGGAGTTGGTGCGAATGTGCAATGAGCAATTTCGCTCCGCGCCGTTTCAGCGCCTGCTCAACATGAAGTTTACCCAAGAGCGAGCGCAGCATTACTCCATTCAAATGGCCTATTATGTGCAGAACCGGCGCGACGGTTGGGGCTATGTGCAGGGATCGGCGCCGCTCGATATCAAACAACTGATTTGGCGCCACGAGGAAGACGAACTCATCGGCCAGAAGGCGCAAGGCAAGGTTGACCATATCACCCTCGCCATTCAAGAAGGCGAGGTGTTTGGCCTTACTGCGGCAGCTTTCGAGCGCACGCCGCGCCTCGAAGGCGGCGAAGTCTGCTTTAGCGCGTGGATTCGCCTGGCACAGCGACCGTGGTTGGAAGCGATTGCGGGTTCGGCGATCCTCGAAATGCGCAACTCGAACGAGTTGATTCAAGGCGGATCGCTGTCCCGCCGGATTGCCGCCATGCTGGAGCGCGACCTCGGCATTCCGATGAGAGAGCAGATCAACAACGCCGAGCACGTGGTGATGGACGTCGAGCACGCCCATTTGCTCTTGCAGGTGACGCGGAAGTACGCTACCAGCGAATCGGCCCGCCAAGCGGTTCTCCGCGGCGCCCGAGAGAGCCTGATGATCGACCGGGTTTACCGCGGCCATCTCGCCGACATGATGGCGGCGCTGCCATGAACGCGGCCACTTCGTCGGAAAGCAAACGGAGGCAAGCTAAGCCATGGATCTCCTAAGCGACTTGCTCAAGACTCTGGACCAAATGGTGAACGATCAGTTCGACAGCATCGAGTTCCAAAAATTTCTCAGCGTGCCGCTCACCCTAGAGCGGGGAAGATTCTACGTCGTGCAAAATGCCCTTTATACCAGCAACCGGCGCGACTGTTGGGGCTACGTTCAGGGCGCCGCGCCGCTGCCGGTGAAGCGCGTGGTCTGGGAACACGAAAGCGACGAGCTGGTGAACGATCCGCGCTGCGGCATGGATCATTATACGCTGACCGTGAAGCAGGGCGAGGTGATCGGCCTTAAGCCGGAAGACTTCGAGCGCGCGGAAGTTCCAGCGATGGTGCGGGCATGCTTTTACGCCTGGCATCACATCGCACTCCGCAGTCACTGGCTGACGGCCTATGCCGCATCCCATATGCTGGAGCGACGTAATAACGGCAAGATCATCAAAGGCGGCGGCATGTCGTACCGGGTGGGCAAGAAATTCGAAAACGAGTTAGGAATCAACCTGAAAAAAATGATCTCTCTTGACGTTCACGTGGTCGCCGATACCGATCACTCGGAAAATATTTCCCAGATTTTCGAGCGCTACATAAAAACCGCCGAAGATCGCGATCTTGTGCTGCAGGGCGCGCGCGATTCCATGGCGATCGACCGGGCGTACCGGGGCGCGCTGGGTTATTACATGGAACAAATTCAGTGACATGGCCGCTGAGTTGACGTTGCCTCGTTTCACTCATGAGGGAGGGAGCCCAATGCAAAAAAACTTGAATGAGATTTCGGCATTTTCACGCAAGAGCCCATACGAAATTTACCAGGAGTGGGAAGAGATCCCGGTCTACAAGGACTTCATCATTCCAGATCTGCTCGAATTGAAACTCGGCGCCTGGGCGCGCACTGGCGGCAAAGCCGCGTTCGTCAACATGGATGGCGCGGGCGGCACCTGTGATGCCGTAGTCGAGGAAATCGCGCCGGGCGGGCAGCTCAAGCCGGTCCGCCACATGTACGAGAAGGCGATTTTCATCTTGGAAGGCCAAGGCGCAACGACGATCTGGAACGAAGGCGACAAGAAACACACGCTGGAGTGGCAAAAGGGGAGCCTATTTTCGACGCCGCTCAACGCCTGGCATCAGCATTTCAATGCGCAGGGCAGCGCGCCGGTCCGCATGGTTTCCTTGACCGACGCGCCGGTGATCGTCAACCGCTACCGCAACCTCGACTATATCTTTAACAACAATTTCGTCTTCGGTGACCGCTACCGCGGCGGCGCCGACGAGTGGGGCAAGGGCGGACGCTATCTTCCCGAAGTGAAACGCGGCCGCGTGTGGGAGTCCAATTTCATCGCCGATCTGTGGGGCTTCCAACCCAAAGACTACAAAGAACGGGGCGGCGACAACCGGACGACACTGTTCGAATTCGTCGACAATACCATGAGCGCGCATCTCTCCGAGTTTCCGGTGGGCAAATACAAAAAGGCGCATCGCCACGGCGCGGGCGCACACATCGTCATGCTGACCGGTTCGGGTTATTCGTTCCTCTGGCCTGAAGGCGAATACGAAACCAAGAAGCGCGTTGAATGGGGACGGATGAGTATGTTTGTACCCCCGATGCAGTGGTGGCATCAACATTTCAATCCGGGTCCGGAGCCGGCGCGGTATCTCGCTTTGAAACCTTGGGGCTTCAAATTCAAAGTCGAAGACCTGAAAGATACCGGAGAGGACGTCAAAAAAGGCGGCGCGCAGATCGAGTACGAAGATCAACATCCGGAAATTCATCGGATCTTTGTAAACGAATGCCAGCGCCGCGGCGCAGAGACGCGCATGCCGATGTTCGGCACGTAACTTTTGGGCCGTAAATCACACCCAGTCTGCTTTCCGCGCGACGAAATCGCTGGCGGAATTTAGAATCTTGTGTTATTTTCGCCGTAGAATTTTTACTTCTGCGCGCGAATGCAGGTTGCTCATCAGAAAAGGATGCGCTCGAACGAAGGTTTCACTTTGCTCGAGCTGATTGTCACCGTCGCTGTCCTGGGCATTCTTGTCGCCATCGCCATGCAACAGTTTCAGTTGCATCGGGCGCGCGCTATCGATGCATCGATGCGATCGGACCTGAAGAACGCGGCCCTGGCGATGGAGAGCTACTACGGTGAATTTCTTTCCTATCCGACCACGGAGGCTGCCATTCTCTTGGTGGGGTACAGAAAAACCAGCGGTGTGACTCTGTCGATCAACGTGACCTCGCCCTCGACATTTACCTTGACGGCAAGCAGGCTTCACGGCAGCCAAGCGAGCTTCACCTTCGATAGCACGACCGGCTTGATTAACTGACGTGCGATCGCTTGATCGGACCTCGGTTAAACCCATAGAGTAGACGACGTCGCAATGCCCTATGAGTGGCATGCTGAGCCCCACCGAAGCATCTCGCACTTTCAGTCACCTACGAAGACGAGATTCTGTTTCCGATCGCCGCGGAGAGCCAAAATTTTACACCAAGTACGGCCGCGTGAGAGCCGGCGAGCCTCGACCGCGGCTTACTTGGGCGTGCGGAGAAAAAAGGTTTGGCCGGTCACGAACTTCGCCGCGTCGGAAAGTAGATAGCGCACGAGACCGACAATCTCGAATTTGTGCGTGAGACCGTCCATCAGCGGCGGGATTTCCTCGCGTTTCTTGAATTGCTCCGGCGTGAAACCGATGCGCGACATCGGCGTGTCGGTGGCGCCCGGGCACACACAGTTGACGGTGATATTATCGGGCGCCAATTCGACCGCCAGTGACTTGGTAAACGCAATCACACCCGCCTTCGAGGCGGCGTAATGAGCGGAGCGCGGCGCCCCGGCGACACCGCGGCCGGAGGCGATGCTGAGTATCCTGCCTTCTTTTCGCGGAATCATATGCTTCGCCGCAGCTTGGGCGCAAAGAAACACGCCTTTCAAGTTAATTCTCATGAGTCGGTCCCACACCTCTTCTGGCATTTCGACGACCGGGATACGGTCCATCACACCGGCGCCGCAAAAAGCGTAGTCGATCTGGCCGTACTTGGCGATCGCCTGATTCATCATTGCGTTGACGCTCGCCGGATCGCCGACGTCGACCTGCACCGCGATCGCGTCGCCTTGGTTGTCGCGAATTTCCGCCGCGATTTTGTCGGCCGCCTCTTTGGCGTAGTCGGCGACCACGACCCTCAGCCCGTCGGCGGCCAGGCTGCGGCAAATCTCGGAACAAATACCGCCGGCGCCGCCGGTGACCACCATCGTCTTACTCATTTTCAACTCTCCTCGTTGGGAAATGCTGCGGCGACGCTATCACCACATGCGCGCGCCGGTCAATCGGCTCGGCATGAGCATCAATTCAATTTGGCGGCTTCGTTCGAGGACCAAGACGCATCGGCGTCTTCGGCGTGGAGGATGCGGGCGAGAATCTCCAATCCGTTGACCAGACGGGGGCCGGGGCGGCTGAAGTAGGCGTGGCCATTGAGCGCGTAGACATTGCCGGCTTTCACCGCAGCGAGAGCGTTCCAACCTTGGAGGCGACCCAGGGGTGCGGATTCCTTAACCGTGCGCCGTACGTCGAAGCCGCAGGGCATGAGCAAGATCACATCGGGGTTGGCATCAACGACGCTGTGCCAGTCAACTCTGTAAGATGGCTGGCCGATCCGGCCAAGCACGTCGAATCCGCCGGCGAGCGCGACCATCTCCGGTACCCAGTGGCCGGCGACATAGAGTGGATCAAACCATTCGAGGCAGACCACGCGCGGGCGATAATCCGGTTCGCGGATACCCACTTGAGCGATGCGCCGGCGCAGGTCGCCGAGCAAAGCTGCCGCGGAGGATTCCCGCCGGGTGGCGGCGCCGATGCGCGCGATATCCTCGAGTATTTCGTCGAGAGAATGCGGATTGAGCGACAGGATCGACGGCTGGTGCGGCAGGTGTTCGGCGGCTTCGAGCACTTTGGCGTAGTCCAAGGCGCACACGTCGCAAAGCCCCTGGGTGAGAATGAGGTCCGGCGCGGCCTCGAGAAACACCGGCGTGTCGATCGTATACAATCCTTTGCCGGCCTGAAGAAGTTCACCAACTTTGCGGTCGATCTCCGCGCTCGCCATCCGGCGCGGATCGATGGCGCTGTGCACCACGACCGGCTTTTGTTTCGCCTCCGCCGGATAGTCGCACTCGTGCGTGACGCCGACGACTTCGTCGCCGAGACCGAGCAGATAAACGACCTCGGTGGCTCCAGGCAGCAACGAACAGATCCGCATTTCTTATGATTAGCCTAACTGGGGAGCTTATGCCATCGTCATAGCATGGATTCCTGGCGAGCACGGCTCACGCGACGCCTTTTCCCAGCTCTGTCGTACACGGGCACTGGTCCGGAAATCGCTCACAGTCGATTTCTTTGGCTGACGCGGGTTGGCCGGCGGGTTTCCGCTGCGCTATCTGAATGCGCAGTTTTTGTGTGATGACCAACCAGATCAGGACGGTCGCGAGAATCACCCAAGACATCCACCAGGTGTCGAGCGGCATTGCCAGGGCGCCGCCGGGCACGGCTTGCTTGAGCCAGAGTAGGATGGCGAGCGCGCCGATCACCTCGGCAATGCGCGCGGCAACTCCGTCGACCACCAGTTTGACGGTGGACCGATCCAGCGAATCCACCGGTATGAACGCCTGCTCCCAAATCGAACGGTGCACCGAAGATCGCAAGCCACCTTCGGTAACTCGCAACACGGCGCGGCTAAGGGCTGTGGCGGCTGCGGTTGCGAAAGTCGCACCGCCGATCAACGCGATCGGCAGGACCATCAGGCCGCCGCGGAGACCGATCTTGTCCTGGATCTTCGGAGTGGCGAAGAGTTGCAGCAGTAACGAGCTGAAATTCAGCAGAATATAAAAGTTGGCGAAGAAATCGGCGTTGCCTTTGGCGCCCATCCTGGCGCCGGTCGCCGCCGCGTAGAACTGAAAGTCGATGAGCAAGCCGGCCAGTGCACCGGTCATCGAGATGAATAGGAGTATCAACGCATATTGGTTTTTTAGCGGAGTCAAAAATTTTATTTCCTTTTTGTCGCCGGCTTTGTTCGCAATGTTGGTCGGGAAGCGGCCATGAATGTAGCGTAACAGCGCGACGACGCCAAAGAGAACGCAAGCTGCGAGCAGGATCAGCCACTTGGGGTCGAGCCAAGCCGCGAGTCCTTTGGAAATTAATCCGCCGATCATGCCGCCGGCCAGGGTGGCAGCGCCGATCTTGCTAAAGGCGCGCGCGGCGTCGCTCTTGTCGGCTTTTTCGAAAATGTCCGACGCCAGGAGCCAAAGACTTGCGAACAACAATCCGAAAATCGCCGGGATGAACATGAACATAGCGAGCAGCAAGCCGGTGCCGCCCGCGACCAAGAAGGGTGCGGCAGCCGCCATGACGAGCGCCGCTAGGATGAAGACACGCACGCGCGCCCGTCGCGCACCCCAGAGCTTCATGGTTTTGACAAAGATGAGCGCCAGCGGCAATGACGCCGCCGCGATGTTGATGTAAATGAGCGGTAACTGGAGCAGCCCGCCGCTGTCCTGAAAGAACAGGGCGTCACGGCCGGTCTTGGCGACAATGAACGCTAGGGTCGTCAGTCCAAGAGCCAAAGCGGGAAGCAAGGTGCGTTGTCGATCGTTGCTCACGATTTCGCTGGCGAGTACCGATTTGGAGATTGACGCAATCACTTTTCGCGCCGGCAGTAAGGTTAGTATCGGTTGCGGCTACCCTGTTCCGCCGCCCTGTGGAAGTCGCGAACATTCATCACGACCGTCATTCTGAACGAACTCGAGGATCCCGGTCAATTGAAAGCTTGCGCAAAGCAGATTCTCGGGCAAGGCCTCAGAACGACACTCTCCCACACGAGCGCGGGAAGCGAGATCAAGCCGCCGCATTAAACCGTATCTCTACGGTTTGCTCCAGCTCAAGTGTCGTAAACTCGATCAGCGCCAAAAAGTTCCGGTCACTCCCCATATTGCTGCATTAGTTTGGCGATCAGGGCGGTCCAGCCGGTCTGGTGGCTGGCGCCGATACCGGCGCCATTGTCGCCATGGAAGTATTCGTGAAATGGAATCAGATCGCGCCAGTGAGGATCCTTCTGAAACTTCTCAGTGCCGCCGAAGACCGGCCGCCGGCCGTTCTCGTCGCGCAGGAATATTCGCATCAGGCGCTGCGAGATTTCGCCAGCGATCTCCCACAGAGTCAAGCTCGTGCCCGAGCCCGCCGGATATTCGACCCTGTAACCATCGCCGAGGAAGAAATAAAACTTTTGCAAGGACTCGATGAGCAAGTAATTGACCGGAAACCAGATCGGCCCGCGCCAGTTGGAATTGCCGCCGAAGAGACCTGTGCTCGACTCGGCCGGCTCGTAGGCGACGCGATAAACCATCCCGTTCACGCGCAATTCGTAGGGATGGTCGAGGTGATAGCGTGACAACGCGCGAATCCCGTAGGGCGACAAAAATTCCTTCTCGTCGAGCATGTAATGCAACACCCGCTTGAGCCTGTGCCGATTGGCGAGCGACAAAAAGCGGCGCGGACCCTCATCGCTGGCTTCGCTTTCGATATGCTCGCTCAGGGCGGGCCGGTTCTCGATGAACCACTGCATGCGGCGCTTGAAGCCGGGGAGTTTTTCGACGATTTCCGGATCCAAGGTTTCCACCGCAAACAAGGGGATCAATCCCACCATTGAGCGCACCTTCAGCCGCATGCTTTGGCCGTTCTCATGGTGCAGCACGTCATAATAAAAACCATCCTGACGGTCCCAAAGCTCGATCCGTTGGCCGCCGAGATTGTTCATCGCTTCGCAGATGTAGACGAAATGCTCGAAGAACTTGCTGGCGACATCCTCGTAAGCGGAATTTTCTTTGGCCAACTCCAACGCGATGGCGAGCATATTCAGGCAATACATGCCCATCCAGCTGGTGGCGTCGGACTGCTCCAAGTGGCCCCCGGTGGGGAGCGGCGCGCTGCGATCGAACACCCCGATGTTATCGAGCCCCAGAAAGCCGCCTTGAAATACGTTGCGCCCTTCGGCGTCCTTGCGATTGACCCACCAGGTGAAGTTGAGCAATAGCTTATGGAAGATCCGCTCGAGAAATTTTTTATCGCCTTCGCCGCAGCGCTTCATTTCAAGCTTGTAGACACGCCAGGCGGCCCAGGCGTGCACCGGCGGGTTGACATCGCCGAACGCCCATTCGTAGGCCGGTAGCTGGCCGTTTGGGTGCATGTACCACTCGCGTGTCATCAGCAACAGTTGCTCTTTGGCGAAGTCGGCGTCGACAAGCGCAAGCGCGATGCAGTGAAAAGCCAAATCCCATGCCGCGTACCACGGATATTCCCATTTGTCCGGCATCGAGATCACATCGGCGTTGTAGAGATGGCGCCACTCTTTATTGCGGCCGGTGAGCCGTTCGCGCGGCGGCTGCGGGCCGGACGGGTCGCCCTTGAGCCAGCGATTTACGTCATAATGATAGAACTGTTTGCTCCAGAGCAGCCCGCCAAGCGCCTGGCGCATCACATGCCGGCGATCGGCGGAAACATTTTCCGGCACGATCGTGCGATAGAACTCGTTGGCTTCCTCCTGGCGTCGGCTGATCTGCTGATCAAAGGCACCATTCAGCGTCTCTGTCCCGGACGGCGCCGCGGAGGAGAGCCGAAACCGGACGGTATAGTTCTCTCCAGGCGCAACAACCGTGACATAATGGCCAGCTGCTTTGGTGCCGTAACCGTCGGGATTGACGGCGGTCTTGACACCATGGACGATGAAGTCGTTGATACTGTCTTTGACGTACGGCCTTTCATTGACACCGTTGAACAGCCGCTGATGGTTGGTTTCGTTCTCGGTAAAAAGGAAGTTCGGATGGCCTTCGAAGTAAAGCCAGCGCGATCCATAGTAGAAATGATCGAGCTTGATCGCCGCGACTTCGCTGGACTGCTCCCGGCGCAATTTTGGCCTGCGCTCGTCGAGCCCCCAAGACCAGGTATTGCGAAACCAAACGTTCGGCAGCAGGTGCAGCTCGGCGGCTGCAGGCCCGCGGTTCACCGCTTCGATGCGGATCAAAATATCTTCCGGCGCCGCTTTGGCATATTCGATCATCACGTCGAAATAACGGTCGTCGTCAAAGATGCCGGTATCAATGAGCTCAAACTCAAGATCGCGTCGACCGCGCCGGCGATTCTCCGCAACGAGCCGAGCATAGGGAAACTCCCGTTGCGGATACTTGTAGAGAAATTTCATGTACGAGTGGGTCGGTGTTGAATCGAGATAGTAATAGTATTCTTTGACGTCTTCGCCGTGGTTGCCTTCATTACCGGTGAGGCCAAAGAGGCGCTCTTTTAGAATCGGGTCGTTACCGTTCCACAGAGCCAACGCGAAGCAAATAAATTGATGCCGGTCGCAAATGCCGCCGAGACCGTCCTCGCCCCAGCGATAGGCGCGGCTGCGCGCGTGGTCGTGGGGACAATACTCCCAAGCGGTGCCGGAAGAGCTGTAGTCTTCGCGCACCGTGCCCCACTGACGCTCGGACAAGTAAGGGCCCCAGCGTTTCCAGTTGGCTTTGCGCTCGCGATCCTCCTGAAGCCGCAGTTCCTCAGCGGTCATGGGTCGATGCACTCGCGTTGGGAATTTCTTATCCGCCATTGTAGCACACCTCTTGATCTTCATTCGGCGAGCGAATGCAATCGTTCGCGGAAATAGCTGCGCCAGCTGTGAGGCAGGGCTGAGACCTCGACGGCGCGCCGCATGCCGGCAAAGTCGTTTTTATCGAAGGCGTAGAGCCGTGTGATGTCGGCGACGCTGACGCGATTTTGTTCGCGGCTGAGAAAATGCACGAGATCGTCGGCGCCAACGTCGCCCTCGCGCGCCACCGCGAAATAGAATCCGGTGCGCCGACTTTTGAGGAATTTTTTGACCATGTCTTTGCGCATGAATTTGGCGCTGAGCTTGTAGCAGGGGAGGCGCGGCTCGGTGACGATCAGCTCGACCGAGCCGATGCACAGGCGGTCGCCGATATTGAGCTCGTGCTCGAGCAAACCGGCCGTCGTGAGGTTTTCACCGAAGCTCCCCGTTGGCAGGTCGACGCCGGACAATTCTTTGCGCCAGAAATCATAATGCTCGACGGGATAAGCGTAGACCGCTTTGTTTGGTCCGCCGTGAACCGTCGGATCTGCCTGCCGGTCTCCGGCGAGATTGAGCGCATTCACGCGCACCCGTCCGGTTACGGGCGTCTTGAAGATTCCGCTGCGAATCATTCTGCCCTCATAAAAAAATTCCTGCGGCAATCCCACGTTGACGGAAACGATGTGCATCGGCGTACCCGCCATTTAGACGTCAAAGCGCGGCGCTTCGTTGCGCCGCCGGCCGGATCGCATTGGGCTTAAGGACGGTACGATCGAGTCGGATCAATTCGGCCAGCGACCAGGCCTGAAACGGGCAGCCGCGCGGCGTGTACGGCGCTTCGGCGTCGGCGATTTCCGAGACATGCCCGAGGCCGGCATGAGCCAAATGTTCCATGAGCGGCGTGACAAAGCGCGCTCGCGCTTCTCGCTTGGCATCATCGGTTTGGCCGCGCACGCGCAGCCACGCTTCGACAAACGCACCGACGAGCCACGGCCAAACCGTGCCTTGATGATAGGCGCCATCGCGCTCGCGCACGCCGCCCTTGTAGCACGGGGTGTACCCCGATTCCTCGGGCGCGAGCGAGCGTAAACCGAGCGGAGTCAGCAAGCGCTGCTCCACTGCGTTGACGATCTGGTACGCCTGGACGCCGTCGCTGATCTGCAGCGGCAACCCGCCGACGGCAAAAATTTGATTGGGTCGAAAGGTTGCATCGAGTTTGCCGGTTTCATGGTCGGCATCGACGACGTCGAACAAGCAACCGCCTGCGGGGTTCCAAAAGCGTCGGCGAAAACTCTCCAGGCCGCGCTCCAGCGGTTCCTGCCAACGGTCATGAAAGTGACTGCCGATCCACAAGGCATTCAGCCAGAGCGCTTGAATTTCGACCGGCTTGCCGATGCGTGGCGTTACCACCCGGCCGTCGACCCTGGCATCCATCCAGGTCAATTGCATTCCGGGAACGCCGGCCGCCAGCAGGCCGTCCTGGTCCATGCGAATGGCGTAGCGCGTGCCTTGCGAGTAGCCGGTCAAGATCGCGTCAACGGCGTTTTGCAGCGCTTTGTTTTGCCGCTGAGAAATCAGCGCGCCGCGGTTTTTTACGGCGGCGAGAAAATCGTGGATGGCGACGATATACCAAAGCGCGGCATCCACGGAGTTGTATTCCGGCCGATCCCCCCGATCGGGAAACAAGTTGGGCAGCATGCCTTCGGAGACTACGCCGGCCCACTCGAGCAGGATGCCGCGGGCATGGTCGAGACGGCCGGTAGCCAGGCAAAGTCCACGGAGGGAAATAAACGTATCGCGGCCCCAATCGGTGAACCAGGGGTAGCCGGCCACGATGGTCTTGCCTTCGCCGCGCCTGACCAGATAACTATCCGCAGCCCGATCGAGGGGAGTGGCGAACGAGGCGCGTCGGTCAATCTCGCGCGCGCGCAGTTTGGCGAATAACTCTTCTGGCGTGTGTCCCTGGGTTAGTCGGTCGCCGGTAAGACCTTGAGCGGCGAAGAACAGGATCGCCGGGCCTGCCATGAGATCGAATCGAAAGCAGCCCGGCGCCGCGAGATCTTCGCTGAAATCAAGCCCGCGTTCCAGCTCCCGCTCGTAGATAAAGTTGCGGTACCAATCGGGTTGATGATGATAGGTGCCGTTGTACAGGACGACGATTTTCGGAATGTTCGGATAGGGTCGCCAAATTAGTTGTCGCTCCTTCACCTCCGGCTCAAAACGGAAAGCGGCATTCTCATGGTGCAGCGCGTGATAGTCGCGTCCTGAAAAAAACGGTCTCACGGTTAAGATCGCTTTGCCGGTCGCAGCGAGCGCGCGCCAGGACAGCGCGACCATCGATGCGGCATTGACGGCGAAGATCTCCTGCTCGATCTTGCTGCCGTCTTCGAGCGTAAAAATCCATTTAGGCCAAGGCTCACGGGCGAATCTTGTAATCCGGCGAACACCGTCAGGATGCACAACCTCGGGCGGATAGAGTTGCGAGGAAAGTCCGTAGACGCCGTTCGCCGTTACGACCGACGCGTCAAAACCATTGACCAGGACAAGGCGGCCAGCCGGAGGTTTAGTCGCAGTGAGAAGAACGGCGTGATAGCGCCGCGTACGGATGCCCGAGACCGTGCCCGAGGCGAACCCGCCGAGACCATCGGCTTCGAGCCACTCGTGTTGCTTTAGGGTTGATAGATCCTGCATTGAGGGGGCTCCCTGGAAGCCTTCGCTTTGCCGTTCTCAAGCTTGACGATCTTCGAGAAAAATCCTCGGTTCGTTCACGCTGACGTTTGCTTACACATCATTTGGAGCCTCGTGAGGATTTTTAATGCTCGACAATCTGCAGGCCGTGACCGTCCGGGTCGCGGGCGAGAAATCCTTTCCTAAAGCCGAAGCTCTTGTCGGGAATGAGGGCGACGCCGGGCGAGATTAGTTGTGCCGACTTGCGCCGCAGTTTCCTTTCAGCAATTGCCGCATCGGCGGTCGCGAGCGTGGTTTGCCAGTGCCAGATATCGTTGGCACGGGTGTCTTTCGGCGCGGCACGGCCGTCGCGCGGCGCAAGATATTCCAGAAACTCTATGCCCGGGCCGCCCGATGCGCGAAGACCCGTGATATGCAGCCGGGCGCCCGCGACGTTGTTCAAGTGTTCCTGCTC
>DATBMR010000153.1:0-13464 GCA_036554745.1 Binatia bacterium | reverse complement strand
CAGCGTAAGCCCCACCCCAGCCAAATTTTCGAAAGAGTTGATTGGTTAGTGGACATACACGAGCGAAGGGGTGAGTCGTGGAAAGCTCGGGCACTAGGACGGAAACCACGCTCCCCCACCCCGCTTCAAAATGAGCACTCGGGGAGCGGAATGGGCGGTGGCCCCTGGTGGCACAGAGGCATTGCCCGAACTTGGAACGACTCACACCTTCGCCTCTAACGATCCCTGTCGCCTAGATAGTTATGAACTCCTTGGTAAGTTACACCGCGTATCAATATTTGCCTGCCCGCGTGCCTTCTGTTTAGGGGTTGCCCGCAGGTAAACGGCCAAGGGCGGGCACTGGACCGCGTTGGCGGGTGGACCCGGTCTTAAGTTTTCGCGTATTTTCCGGTGAGCTGCGGCGTGGGGCCTTCCAGGCCTTTTTCTTGTCGTTGCAGCCGCGTCTCGCGCGCCCACGTCCGTTTGAGTTCGTCGCGGATCTTAACGCGCAAACGACCCAGCGGCTCGGTTTCGATTTCGATCAGGTCGCCGTCTTGAAACGGATGGAGGCCGCGGTGATTGGTTCCCAGGGCCAACACGTCGCCAGGTTCGAGCGGGTGAATCGAGCTGACCCATTCAACGCAGCGGGGAATTTTGTGCGCCATGTCGCTGGTGTTGTAGTTCTGCATGAGTGTGCCGTTGTTCCATAAGCGGACTTGCAGAGCATGCGGATTCTGCACTTCGTCGGCGGTCACAATATAGGGGCCGAGTGGCGCAAAACTGTGACGGGACTTCATCTGATAGAAGGTATTTCCGGAAGGCGGCAAACCGCGGGCCGACCCGTCGATAAAATTGACGTAACCGAAAACATACTCCATCGCGTTGGCAGCGGGTACGTTGGCGGCGCGTTTGCCGATTACCAATGCCAGCTCCGCCTCGCCCTCGAAAATCGTCGCGGACACATCTGGCAGCACCATGGTGTCCCCATCGCCGATGACACAGCCCGGCGACTTGTGGAACGCATTGATCGGCGCCGGCTCTTTGCGCGTGCCGTCCTCCATATAGTTTACCGCCATACAGATGATGTTTACCGGTTGCGGTAGCGGCGGTCGAATCCGCACTCCTGCAAGCGGCCTCGCTGGTCCGGCAGCTGCCGCTTGCTCTATTGCACCTCGATAATCGCTGAAGCGTTCGATCAAACCGCTGATAAGATTGTGGGGTCCTGTGTGCGGGATGTCACGCACCATGTCTGAGATGTCGATGACCGAATCGTTTTTCAAAACGCCCAACTTGAATTCGTCAAAAAACAATATTTTCATTCGCTTCTCCCCGGTGTTTCAGTGTCTTCGAAAGCAGCTGCAAAAACGCCGCGGCGCAAGGCAGCCGCTTAAGCTGCTAACCGCGAGCTAGAATTATTTGCTCCCATGATCCCATCCGATCACCCGGGCGCCTAACGAAACCGGCCAACAGTGCTTCGCCAGCCTTGATCGGCAATCATAAGGCTGCCGAGCACCCTGCATGCGTCGGGCCCAATTGTGCCCCCCTCTGCGAGGCTTACTCCTAGCGTCAGCGTGTTTTTTCTTTCGATGAACATGCGCGCTTGCCAACTACCAGCGATCCTTGCCCATCGCCCACCGGTCCAAGCTGGCGAGGTATTCGCGGAACAAGACCATGCGCATCGCCACGGCTCGGCGCACGCGATCCCGGCGTTCTTCCGTCGTCACGTACCGTTTGAGGAATTCCTGCGGCACGCTGCCGTGACCTTCCTCGTCTTGAGTAATGCGCCGATAGGGTTGCTTGATCCACTCGGGAACCGCCGGCGAATTGAGGCACATTTGAATGAGATAGTTGGCAACGGTTTCGCCGGCGAGAGAAAAACCGGCGATGCGCTCGCAGGTCTCGGTCAATCCCTCTATTGCGTTGAACATGGCGGTCTGCGCGGGTAAGGGCTTATAGGCGAACGGCTCGGCGCCGAGCTCGCGAATGCGCTGCGCGAGCAGCTGAGCGTGAACCATTTCTTCGTGCGCCGACTCCGCCATCGTCGCCTTGACGTCCAGCTCGGGGGTCGTCTTGAGCCAGGTGCCGAATAAGTCCGCGGCGCGCAGCTCGTTGAACAGCCGGCTCTGCATGACCCGAATGCGCTCTTCGTCCGAGCGCAGCGGAATGTAGCTGTAGGCCGGAGGCTGAGAGTCGAGCGCGCGACAGAATTCGTGCACCGGCGCCAGGATCTCTTGGAGAAAATCTTCAGCATTCATAAACTACCAGAACCAAGAGCTAGGCAACGGAATTGTCGGCAAAACTTGGAATCTTCACCGGCAAAAAAAGACTGAACACGCTGCCCACCCCGTACTCGCTCGCGACGCGAATTTCGCCGCCGATCGCGGCTGCGAGCCTTTTGCAGAGCCCGAGCCCCAATCCGGTGCCGCCGTAATGACGGGTCGAGGAGCCCTCGAGCTGGCGAAAATCATCGAAGATCACTTCTTGGTCCTCCCTCTTGATGCCAATGCCGGTGTCGGCCACCGCGATTTCCAAAAGCTCCTGCCCCGCCTGCTGGTGTTTGCGTAACGACAACTCGATGCGGCCCTTCTCGGTAAATTTCAGGGCATTGGTCAAAAGCTGCACCAAAATTTGCTGTAACTTCTGTCCGTCGCTTTCGATGGTGTCGACCGCCGATTCCACGTGAATACCGAATTCAATGGGGCGCTCGCGAATCAGCCGCTGAGTCATCATCTCGAGGGCAGACAGGATTTCCGTGAGCTTGACGATCTCGAACTGAGAAGAATTTCCATCCGCTTCCATACGTGAAAAATTCATCAGGTTATCCATGA
The DNA here is from genome assembly GCA_036554745.1 of Binatia bacterium. Taxonomy (GTDB): domain Bacteria; phylum Desulfobacterota; class Binatia; order UBA9968; family UBA9968; genus DP-20. Next base: position 10,657 of record DATBMR010000153.1, on the reverse strand, counting down.
GACTCGACAGTTCCTGGCCGTTGTTGACCAGGCGATCGAGGATCTCACGGGCGTCGCCTCTGAATAACGGATCCCTCAGCACTTCGCCGTAGCCGATAATGGTGCTTACCGGCGTGCGGAGCTCATGGCAGATATTGGCGACAAAATCTTTTTTGATACGGTCCATTTCGATCAAACGTTGGTTGCTCTCCTCGGCCTTGCGTCGCGCGGCGATCGATTCTTCGTAAAGCCTGCCATTTTCCAGGGACAGCGCCAGCTGATCGGTGAGCGTGCCCAGGACTATAAAATCCTCGGCGCTGTACTCGCGGCCGGAGGGCTTGGCGCCGAAGGATACCATGCCGCGGACTTCATGCGCGTAAACCAACGGCATAAAAAGTTCGGCTTTGCACCGCTCAAAAGCCGAAAGCAAAACGGGGCGGTGATCTTTAAAGCGCGGATTGCTCGACGCCTCATCGCGGGAAAGGCCCCGGTAATCCACGCCATCAAGGAAATGAGCGATGATTTTAAACTGCGCGGCGACGCTGGGCGTCAGATCGGCCATGGAATCCGTTTCCGCTATGATAAACTCTCTGGCGTTTTTTGATCGATACAAAACGCACGCGTCAACGATACCCATGGGCCGGGTAATCCGGTCGAGAAACCCTTGGGCGAGCGCCGGGGCCTTGTCTAGAGTGCGCAGAAACAAACTGGTTTCGGCTTGAAGTTTGGCGGGGTCATAGTCCTGACGGTAGATGTACCAGTCGACCAGGCTTTCCAGCCAGCGCAGCAAGGGGTTAAAAATGGCGACGACCAGGATGGAGAAAAAAATCGGCACGAGCGGATTCTTGGCGTAATCGCCGATCCAGGGCGCCATCAGGTAGGCGATCGCTGCGTAGATCGCCATCAACATCGCCAATAGAGCGATCCGGCTCAGACCGATTCTCAAGGCGTTGCCGAGATCAAAGAGGCTGTACTTCAAGAGCGCGTAGGCGACGGACACCGGGAAAAAAATCGCCGGGATCAGTGCGAGATTATAGGCGATCGGAAATTGATAAAGGCTCGTCAGGACCGTCATCAGCGCGGGCAACAAAAATCCCAAGAGCGCGCCGACCAACATGACCCGCAGACGCGAACGATCGAGGTCGGACTGGCTTCGTCGCAGCGCGTTCCCCGTGATGAACAGAAAACTCACCGCGCCGATGAGAATGTAGATATAAGCGGCGCGAAAATTATCGATCCAGGTCTCGACCGGGCCAAAGAAAGTGAGACTGTTTACTGCGCCGAGGGTCAGGCCGACGCCGTAGATGATCGCGATGAAGCGTGGCCGGACCGTGGCATTGAAACTGCCGCTTCGCAGCAGCAGTGCGAGATGAATGCCCGCGCTCGGCGTGAGCGCCAACGCGAAGATACGCAGCTCTTTGGGCAAAACCGCGGCGGTCATAAAGTCAAAGGTCGTCTGGAACCAGACAAAGACCGCCAGAACCATGAAGCACAGCGGCAACGCTACGGGGGAAGAGGCGCGGTAGAAATACGGTGCTACGCCGATCACTAAAAAAGCAAAGCCGATGAAAATGTAAACACCGAAGCTGAAGAGCCAATCGTTGAAAGTGAAGGTCATGGTGGCGACCGTATACTCGCGAAGCTGGGAGTCGCGCACAACCTGGTAGCGAAACGCGGTGCCCACGGGCGCACGCCGAACCAACTCGTACATTGCCGCACGATCCTGCAACGGCCGGTTCTCCACGCTTACGACGCGATCGAGCGATTCAACGCCGGCAGCGGCGCCGGTCCATCCCGGCAACGAATACGGGCCCACCGTGAGATTTTCATGAACGAAGAATCCTGGAAAGGGTTGGCTGATCCATTTGGTGGACAAAATGAAGGATTCCCCCATAAGAAGGAGACCGAATAGACCGGTTGTCAAAAGGAGCAAGAATCTCTGCCAAGTTGAAGGGCTCATAGGACTCCTCCTCGCGTCTCTGCCAACCGCCGTGTATCAAGGCAGGTCAAACCCTGTCAAGTCGGGGGCGAAGCTGCTGAGGCGTTGTTTTCGATGCTGGAGATGCAAAAAACTGACGTCGGAACGGGCAAGCGCGAGGGTTATTGGATGCCTTCTGGCTTACCACGCTCTCCAACCCCTTGAGGAGGGCTAGGGGTACCGCGGGCGTTATCGCCGCAGAGCTGGCACGCACAAGCTACGGGATGCGAGCGCCAGATCAATCCTGATTTTGAGGGCGGCTAAATCTTGGCGACCGCTTCACTGGGTAAAATGATCCGCGTGTGGCGTCCGAGGATTTCCAACAAAACAGCGACGCGCTCGCTGCCTTTGAGCCGCTCTTCGAAAACAGCTTCCAATCCAGCAAAAGGCCCTTCGCTGATGCGCACGGCTTCACCTGGCTTGGCGTTTAGCGGATCAATTTCGGCGATGCCACCGGGGCAACGTTCGCGGAGGGTCTGGATAATAGCTTCGCTCACCTCGGCGATGCGGCTGCCAAAGGTAAGAAAATCCTTGACTCCTGGCGAGTAGCGTGCGGCCTTGCCGGAGGCCACCATGTCCAGGCGGCAAAAAATATAACCCGGAAAGAGCGGCACCAAGACCCAATGATACCGGCTACCGACTCGCCGCCGGCTGCGCATCCACGGTAGGAATACTTCGAGGTTCATATCAGCGAACCGTTTTTCCACTTCCTTTTCGCGATTCACTTTGGTTTGGATGGCATACCACCTTAATCCCGGCTCGATCTGCAATGTTTCTCGTCGCATGACAACCCGAATTTTTCGATCGTTGAATCTACCATCGCACGGCGAAACCGATTCTAGCAGACTTAAACGCCGATGCTAGTTCCGCGCACTTTACTCCCTCCTCGAACTCTTCAGCCGATCAACCCGAATTACCTTGACATCGGGGGGAAATTGCGGTGCAATGTACGCAGCAGCTGGGAACGAGAAGAAATTTTGTATCGGCGTCTAACAACGGACGCTTGGCTGTCAGACCGACAAAACCCAAGGGAGGTCGCATGAAAGCCTTCAGACACTTCCTGTTCGTGCCCTCTTCTGACCCCCTGGGCCCTTGCGTTGTCCGTCCCCTTGCCTACACAAGGTGATGCACGAGTTCGAAATAGCAGTCCCGCCAGTTTTGCGTCATTTTACTAAACATAATCGATCACCGAGGATTCCCGCGCGTTTGCCCCCGTCCCTGCGGCGTGGGTTTAAATCAACCATCGACGGTAGGAATATGAATAAGGGAGGCTGCTGGAATGGACCATAACACGGAGTTCGAACAGCTCATCAAGAAGGATCGAGATTTGCATCAAACGCGCTCCTGGCGCGGGAACTTGTTGGGCTACCTCGACAAGGTCAAGACCGATCCGACGATCACCAAACTCGCTCATGCCCGCATGTACGATGTCGTTATGAAAGCGGGAGTTCGCGACATCCACGAGAAGCACGACCCCCGCGTCAAACGGCTCTACAAAGACGAATCAATTAAACTCTACGATTTCTTTTCCGAAGAGTTTTTCGGCATCGAAAAAACGGTTTCTCAAATCGTGCGCTTTTTTCACGCAGCGTCCCTTAAGGGCGAAGAGAGCCGCCAGGTTCTTTACTTGATGGGTCCAGTCGGGTCGGGCAAGAGTTCTCTGGTGGAAAAGCTCCATCGCGGCTTGGAAGAGAGCGAGCCGTTTTACGCCATCGAAGGGTGCCCGATGTTCGAAGAGCCGTTGCATTTAATTCCCCGCCATCTGCGCAAGGAATTTGAGAAAATGCTCGGTGTCCACATCGAGGGCGACCTTTGCCCGGTCTGTCGTTACAAGCTGCTCAACGAGTACGCCGGCAAGTACGAGGAGTTTCCGGTGTGCACGATGGAATTTTCCAAACGAGCGCGCGTCGGCATCGGTGTCGTGCCGCCCGTCGACCCCAACAATCAGGATACTTCCGTGCTGATCGGCAGCGAAGACATTTCCAAACTCGATCTTTACTCCGAGGGAGACCCGCGGGTGCTCGAATTGAACGGGGCGCTCAACATCGGCAACCGCGGCGTGGTCGAGTTCATCGAAGTGTTCAAAAACGAAATCGAGTATCTTCACTGCATGATCACCGCGACACAAGAAAAGGTTGTGCCGGCTCCGGGACGCCACGGCTTGGTGTACGTCGACACCGTGATCGTCGCCCACTCCAATGAGGCCGAATGGCAGAAGTTCAAAGCGGATCATACCAATGAGGCGATTCTCGACCGGATTGTCGTGGTCCGTGTGCCGTACAACTTGAGATTGTCCGAAGAAGTAAAGATTTATCAGAAGATCATCCGCAACTCGGATTTTCGCGCCCACGTGGCGCCGCATACGCTGGAAGTCGCTTCCATGTTTGCCATCCTGTCGCGGCTCGAGCCGACCAACAAATGCGACCTGATGACCAAGCTAAAACTTTACAATGGCGAGGAAGTCGTCGAGAAAGGCCGGACCAAGAAGGTCGACGTCCAGGAGCTGAGAGACAGCAGCAAACGCGAAGGCATGTCCGGGATTTCCACGCGCTTCATTATGAAGGCGCTGGATAATGCGCTCTCGGACAACGCCGTCGGCAACTGCATCAACCCGATCAACGTGCGTGAAGCTTTGATCAACATGGTCAAGGAAGCCGATCTGTCCGACGATATGCGCAAGCAGCACCTCGAGTTTCTTCAGGACACCCTGCACAAGGAGTATCTGGAGATCCTCGAAAAGGAAATCACGCGCGCGTTCGTTTACTCCTACCAGGAGCAGGCCGAGGCGCTCTTCCAGAACTACCTCGATCACGCCGAGGCCTACGTCAACAAGAGCAAAGTCAAAGACCGCAACACCAAAGAAGAGCTGGCGCCCGACGAGGGTTTCATGAAATCCATCGAGGAGCAGATCGCGATCATCGGCTCAGCGGCCGATGGCTTCCGCCAGGAGGTGATCGCGTATTTGTGGGCGGCCAACCGGCGGGGTGAGAAGATTGATTTCCGCAGCTACGAGCCTCTAAAAGAGGCAATTGAAAAAAAGCTGATCACATCTGTCCGTGATCTCAGCCGCGTCATCACCAAGGCACGCATGCGCGATGAAGAGCAGTCGGAAAAGTACGACGCGATGGTCAAAAACCTGCTGGAACATGGCTATTGCCCGAGTTGCGTTGACGTGGTGCTCAAATACGCCGCCAATAATTTGTGGAAGGATTAGATCTCTACGGCATCGAGGTGTGAACCTTGTCTACCATCTTCCGTCCGTTCAATCCGTCATCGGGGCAACGTAGCGATCGCAGCGCTGGAGACCGACTACGCCATCGGCAAAAAGTCCGCGAAGCCATACGCCACAACATTGCCGATATCATCGCCGAGGAATCGATCATCGGCAAAGATCGAAATCGCATCATTAAAGTCCCGATTCGCGGCGTGAAGGAATACCGTTTCATCTACGGTGAGAACGCGCCCGGCGTCGGCGAAGGTGGGGACGGCGAGCCCAGACCGGGGGACGTGGTCGGTCAGGGCAAGGACGGCAAAGCCGGACAGCAAGCGGGTGATCGCCCCGGCATTGACTATTATGAAACCGACGTGAGCCTCGATGAATTGGTCGACCTGATGTTTGAGGATCTCGAACTACCGGACATCGAGCGTAAACGCCTGCGCCAAATCGAGGTCGAGCGACTTTTCCGTCAAAAAGGATTTCGCCGCAAAGGGATCCGCGTGCGCCTGGATAAAAAGCGTACGGCGCGCTCGCGAGTGAAGCGCAAGAAGGCGGCGCTCAAGCAGCAGCCTGCACCGGCACCGGGACGGCGCTTTCCGTTCCACCAGGACGACTTGCGCTACCACCACACGGTGACCGATACGCGCCAGGAGTCCAACGCCGTCGTGCTCTGCATCATGGACACCTCGGGCTCCATGGACACCATGAAGAAATATCTGGCGCGAAGCTTCTTCTTTCTCCTTTACCAGTTTCTCTGCACGCGTTATCAGAACGTCGAAATCGTCTTCATTGCCCATCATACCGAAGCACGAGAAGTCAGCGAGGAGGAATTTTTTCACAAGGGTGAGTCCGGTGGAACTTTTATTTCTTCGGGATACAACAAGGCGCTAGAGATCATCGAGGAGCGCTACCATCCGACCCTCTGGAACGTCTATGTCTTCCATTGTTCCGACGGCGACAACTTCGAGTCGGACAATGACGCGGCGCTCAAGGCTGCTCAAGAGTTGGCTCGTACGGCGAATCTGTTCGGCTACGGCGAGATCAAACCGTTAGGAGCCGGCTATTACGGCAGCAGCATGATCACTTTCTTTTCCCAGATTCAGGAACCAAACTTCCAAACCGTTCAAATCCAAAAGAAAGAGGACATTTGGGCCTCGTTTAGAACCTTCTTGAGCAAGGACCGCGCCCACGAAGACGCGGCCTAATCTGCCATGGCAATCGACTATACGGTCGAAGATCTCGAACGCTGGAATGATAGGATCCTTGCGTTTGTCGAGCGCTTCGGCTTGGATCCTTACCCCCAAGAATTCGAGATTTGTGATCATGAGGACATGTTGTCATACATGGTTTATTCCGGCATGCCCTCGCATTACCCGCACTGGTCTTTCGGCAAAAGCTTCGAAAAAATGAAGACGCTGTACGACTACGGCGTCAGCGGCCTGCCGTATGAAATGGTCATCAACTCCAATCCATCGATCGCCTACCTCATGCGCGACAATAGCCTTGCGCTACAGATTCTGACGATCGCCCACGTTTACGGCCATAACGACTTTTTCAAGAAAAATTTCACTTTTCGCTCGACGCGAGCCGAGTTCACCATCGAAACCTTCAAAAGCCACGCCAATCGAGTGCGCCAGTATGTCGAGGATCCCAGCATCGGCCTGGAAAAGGTCGAGGCGGTGCTCGATGCCGCTCACGCGCTCTCGCTTCAATGCCGGCGCAATCTCGCCATCAAAAAACCGTCGCCCAGCGAGCAGCGGCAGATGAAGATGGAGGAATTCGAGCCACCCGCCGACCCTTTTCGCTCGATTCACCGGCGCGCCGAGCAGCTGTCACCTGATCTCAATAAAGTGCCGCTCTACCCGGACGAGGACCTGCTGATCTTCATTCGCGATCACAACCCTCAGCTAGCGGAGTGGGAAAAAGATTTATTGACGATCGTTCACAAGCAGGCACAATATTTCATGCCGCAGATCGAAACAAAGATTATGAACGAAGGCTGGGCGAGTTTCTGGCACAAGCGCATCCTCGAAGCGTTGGAACTGCCCCAGGAACTGCATTTGGAATTCATTGTGCGCCACACCCAAGTGCTCCGGCCTTCTCCCGGCAGCCTCAATCCTTACCATGTCGGCATGAAAGTCTGGGAGGACATCGAAAAACGCTGGAACCAGCCAAGCCGGGAAGAGATTGAAGAGTTCGGTCCGCGCACGAAAAGCGGCCTCGAGAAAATCTTCGAAGTCCGCGAAGTCGAACGCGACGCGTCATTCTTGCGACGTTATTTGACCGAAGATCTCATTCGGGAATTGAATCTTTTTGAATATAAAACGCGCGGCAACGACCAAGTCGTCAGCCGTGTCGCCGATGAAGAGAACTGGCGTCAGATCAAAGAGACGTTGATCCAAAACGTTGGCACAGGGACGATCCCGGTCATCAAAGTCGAAGATTCGGACTATCTGAACAACCGCACGCTATTGCTGAAACACTATCACGACGGTCGCGATCTCCAACTCGAATATGCCGAAAAAACTCTGAAATACGTCCAGCAACTGTGGCGCCACGACGTGGTGATGGAATCCATGATTGATAACCGCAACACCCTGCTCACCTTCTCGGACGGCAAATTCGTCATCAAGAAAGCTGCCTAATTGGCCGCTCATTGCCGCCGCTTGCCAAATGACTTTCGGCGTGCAACTACTGAGTTCGATCCTCCATGACCTCATTGACTATCGCGGCCATCGAGTCGTGCTTGTCGAACCGTTTGGATGCGGCTGCCGTTGGCAAAAAGTTCCTCGCGGGCGTGATCGGTGACGCGCCCTCGCTTTATTCGAAGAGCCCACAGTTGTGGAACGCGGCTTTCCAGCACCTGAGCATCGGCGCGCTTTACGCACCTTTCGACGTCGTCGCCGCGAAAGTCGGCGATCTGCTCGCCGCACTTAGGGACTGTGAATTGTTTCTCGGCGCGAACGTTACGGTGCCGCACAAGGTTCGTGTCATGGATTTTCTCGATGAGATTGGCGCCGACGCCGCGCGCATTCAAGCGGTCAACACCATCGTCCGGACTTCGAACGGAAAGCTAATCGGTCACAACACCGACGGCGAAGGCTTTGTCCGAAGCATTTTGCAGTGTCAACCGAACCATACCAACAGCTTTATACCATCCCTCAACGGGATCACCGTTCTGCTCCTCGGTGCCGGTGGTTCGGCGCGCGCCGTCGGGTATCACGTCGCAGACCGGCTTGCGAACGGCAGACTTCTCATCTGCAATCGTAGCCCGGGGCCCGCCCGCTCTTTGGCTCAAGAAATCAAAAAATCGGGATGCGATGCCATCGCGATCGAGGAAACAGATCTGCCGATTTGGGCGCCGCAGGCTGATCTCATCGTCAACACGACTACCAAAGGCCAGGGCGGGATCCGCCGATTATCGAATCGCACGGCGACCCTGATGGAGCCCTACTCCGCCTTGGCTCCCGCGCATCCGCCGGTGTTCGCGGAAGCGGACACCGGCAAAGGCGAGTTCGAAAGCCGATGGGCAGAGGCCGCCCGCAAGGACATCGAAGCCAATCATCACGCTTCGCTAGAACTGGCAAAGTCCATTCCGCCGCATGTCCATTTTTACGATCTGATCTACCATCCGGAAGAAACCGTTTTTTTGCGCCACGGCAGATCAACCGGCCATCCGGTCATGAATGGTAAAAGCATGATCATCAATCAAGCGGCTATCGCCTTCTGCAAACGAATCTGCCGCGCCACCCTTCAAGCACGAGGCCGGAACACGCCGGAAACCGAAGAACAAGTGTTGGAGGTCATGTACCGGGCTTGGTAGCGAGCCGGAGAGTCCCGTTTCAAAGCTGCTCCTATTTGCACAGTCGATCGATGAAATTTTTCTACGCTCATCAAGCGTCGCGCAGTTTTATTAAGCCAGCGGGGCTCGCTAAGCCGGTGTCTTGCATTTTGTGTCAGGCGCGAAATGTCCGTCCGCGATTAAGAACATCTCACCAACACGCCGCATGCTTCGCACCGGTATGTAATTACGCCGCTAGCGGATTCTAATTCTTCGAAATCATAGCTACGCCTGCCGAAGCTTTCGAGACACTCCGGACACGGAGCATCGCCTAATTCGTCGGCGCCGATCGTCAAATGGCAGTGGCGGCAGCGCAGTGTGCGTTTTCTCAACGGCAACAACTCAAGCTTGGTGTGTTGACAAGCGGTCATGGCAAATTCTAGGCGCGCGGATGACTCGGCCCCAGTCTCGTGATTGCAATCTATCCTCAAGCGGTTCTCTAGGACGGCATGTTCCGCCTCTAGAACAAGATTCCGGTTCCATTGACGCCATGAAGACTCGCGTGCCTCAAGGTTTTTACTTCAAGATCGCGACTACCAGCGCGGTTACCGAAACAATTCCGATTCCTAGGCTCGTCAAAGCCAAAACTTTCAAAGATTTTTGGACGTTTCCGAGCACGGATTCAATGATCCGTAACTGGTCATCGATTTTCCTGTTCACGGCGCTCTGCAGTTCGACGGCTTGGTTAAGCGCCTCCAACTCTTTGACGGTATTGGAATCGACTTTACGAGCGGTTTCGACCAGCTTGCGGATTTTTTCTACGCCGTCGCCGACAACGGGAGCGATCACGGTTAGTTCCGCCAGCAGTTTGGCGATCTGCACAATAGGTAAAGCCATTCATCTCTCCTTACGGTTATGCATACACGGGCCGTTCGGCAACGACGTCGGCTGATGGTGTTTCCATCGAAAGCAGCATAGCAAATCACAGCCGAGGAAAAAATATTTTAGGCGCACGAACGCCGAATAGGCGCGTAGGATCAACCAGACTTCAGGTCAGCATGTTCTTTAGCCGGATCTAACTTAATCCTGACAGGGGTTGCGCATGAATAGTAAGTGAAGGGTTACAATCACCAGCACCCGTTTCGCGGACACATTTCTCGAGCGCCAATTGGCGCAGCTCAATAGCCGCGCGCGGATGTCAGCGTTGAAAAAATTCTTTCGGGTGGCGCAGGTTCGCTGGACTAAACCTTTGACCGACGCACTCGCTGAGCATCCCTCAGATCACGCTCGGCCCAGCACTTTGCAGCGGTGGCGACAAAGAAAACATCTAGCCCAGGGCAAGCGCCGGTGCTATAGCCTCGTCAACTTCATCGCGACGGCAGCGGATCGCCACCGGCCATCTTTTGGTACAACTCAACGACCTCTTTATCGCGTGGCAGTTCCTTGATCGCCCGCTCGAGCTCTTCTCCGTCAAGCGACGACGGGGGGTCGCCCATCAACTTTTTGTACTCGGCGGGAAATTCGGGATCCGCGAATGCCTTGCGCATCGCTTCCCGGATAATCTGCACCGGCTCTTTAGGCGTTCCCGGCGGGAAAATGTATGGCCAGCGCGGGTATTGAAACGCCCGGAACATGTCGAGCAGCTGGCGTTCTACCTCCGTCTTGGCAAAACTTCCCAGCTCCGGCAGCTGGGCAAAGGTGG
>DATBMR010000138.1:0-10856 GCA_036554745.1 Binatia bacterium | reverse complement strand
TTGTCGCGGGACGGCAACGCCGCCGGCATAGTGTTCAAGCGGGAATTGCCGGTATGCAGGCGGCGACGCGGGAGATTGATCTCTGAATGCCTGCCCCAGTCAGCAAAGGCTTGTTCCACCGCGTCGAGCACCTCGGCCATCACGACAAGACCTTCGACCTCTTCCGGTCTTAGAATCAACACAAAATTCCGTTTCCCCGAGGTCCGAGCTGCGGCCCTACCACTCAGAGTTGCGCCGTCACGCGGGTGAGTTATCTTGCTTTTTTCGCATCACGCGCTTGTCGTCGCTCAAGGTTCACCTCTTTTTGCCGAATAAATTGTCGAAGAAATTTTCCCTTTGTAGTTTTTCGAGCACACTGTTGTCGATCACACGTGCGGCCACTTCGTCCGGGTTGACGTCTTTGATGCCCGCGAAGTCGAGTATCGCTGGCACGATACGCGGATCGACGCGCGGAAGCGGTTCGAGATAGTTTGACGCGGTATCAAAGGTCTCATCCAGGAACTCCGGCTGGTTTCGCCGCATGTACTTCGCCAAGACGTTTTTGGCACGTTCCTTTTGTCCAAGAAACGCCGCCAAACCTTCGACGTAGGCGCGCAACACCCGCTCCAGCGTGTCGCGACGTTCCAGGAGAAAGCTCCGCGTCACGGTCATCATGCTGCCAGCGTAGGGAATGTCCAGCGCGACAGCATCCGTGAGTGCTCGATGGCGCGCCTTCGGACCATAGGAACTTACCATACCGGCGATCAGCTTTTGCTCAAAAGCGTTATGCATTGCCGGCACGTCGCCCATCTGGCGCACGGAAACAAAATTCTCCAAACGGAGCTTGCGCAAGATCAGCACCGTCATCATGTGAGTAGTCGAGTTAAACCGCGTCACGCCGGTGACCTTACCCTTTAACTCCTCAGGCTGAGTAATCTCGATTTGAGTGAAAAGCGTAAACGGTGCGCGTCGAGTGGACGCGGCCACCGCCACCACCGGCAAGCCGCGAGCCGCCGCGATCACCACACCGCTGCTGCCGGGAGTAATCACGTCGACGCTCCCGCCCAGAAGCGCTTGCACGCTGGTTGCGCTCGATGGGATGTAAATGAGTTGAGCGTCCAAATTATGCTTCTTGAAAAAGCCCAAATCCTCCGCCATCCATACCGGTGTCATCAACCAGGAAATCGCCGAATAGGAAATTCTCACCGCTTCGGCATGTAAAGACACCGGAGCGAAAATGGCGGAGTAGGCGAGAAGAACGATAACACGCGTGAGCGCAACCATTTTGATCAAAATGAATCCCTCCATCCCGTGCCCGTGTGCGAAGGTCGAGAGCGAATCGGCAGCTCGGTCCCGAAGCCTCTTTCCCGCGCCAGCTCATAGAGCCGTTTGGCCAGGGCAATATCAATAATCCCTTGCCCGCCCTGGTTCTTGTAGAGGATGATCTGCTGATCGTCGGTTCTTCCAGGTGCTTTGCCGGCCAGGATATCGGCGATTTCGACGATTTTATCCCAACCGATCACGCCGTTTTGCACCGGCCAGTAAATGTCTCCTTGCTGCGAGTCGATGGCTTGTTCCTTCGAGAGCGCGACAATGAAGCTGCAACGTTTGAGCGTGCCGTCGTCGATCTCGCGACGCGGCTTATCCAGGGCGCCGCTCTTCACCAATTCGATGTTGCTACCGACGACCGAAATAATGTACTGACCCTCTTCCAACCACGAGCCATCGATGACCGGTACGATGGTGTTGGTCATGCACAAGATGATGTCCACATCTTTGGCCGCGCTTCTAGGCTCAGTTACCGGCTCCACCCTGACGCCGGTTTGTTCGCTCATCATTTTTGCGAATTCCTCGCGATGGGCTCTCGTTGGGCTATACACTTTTGCTTTTTCGATCCGGCGCATTTCTGTAAGCCCCATAAACGTCGAGATCGCCTGGTGACCCGAGCCGTAAATGCCGACTCGGCTTGCGTCCTTGCGCGCTAACCGATCCAGCCCAACCAGGCTTGTCGCGGGCGTTCGCAAGTCCGCGACACCTTTAACGTGACGCGGTCGGTGTGCCATGATCGCGAGCAGCGACCCGGTGTCGACATCGTAGATATGCGCCAGCTCGGTCTGATCGGGATTGTACGGAGGGGTCTTCTGGACGTTGCCTTCGATCGTCTTGCGATGAAGCGCCACTTGCGCGCCGATGGCGCCATAGCTCGCCGATCCGCCGGCATAGATATTGAGTACGGTATCGAAGCTTGCCTCAGCGAATTGGCGGTGCAGATTAAGCCGCTTGCGCGGTGCGTTAACGCCCTGCCGGCCGGGTATGTTGCACAGCGCGTCTTCGGCAACACGTACCGCTTCCGTTAAAGAGAGAAATTCATCAACGTCGTCGGAATGAAAAAAAAGTGCCATAAGCCTCCCTAAACGAATGTTATGACCTCTGACTTAAAGCAGCTCACCGCACGCTGACACCAACCTATTGTCCCCACAGGCGCTTAAAGAAGCCTTCGTCAACGAGCTCCTGTACCAAGCTGTTGTCGTAGAACAGCTCGGGACGCGCCTGCTTGGCCTTAGGATTCTTCTTGCCGATTTCATCCAGCGTCACCTGAAATGCCTCCCGCTTCACCAGTGGAATCTTTTCGACAAAGTCATAGGCGTACTGCACGCTGCCGTCCAGCATCCCCGGATCTTTGATCTTGGTATATCGAGCAAGAATTTTCTTATAATCCTCCTTGCGCGTGTGCATAAAGTGAACGGCTTTCCCATAAGCGCGCAGAAAGGCTTTGACTTGGGACCGCCTGTTCTTCAAGAAGTTCCGCGTTGTAGTAATTCCGACATGTACAAATGGGATATTCTCCTTTGCCAGATTCGCGATGACTTTCATGCCACCCTGTTCGGCCACATAACCCATGGGATAAGACATGGGTGCGGCGAAGATGGCTTTCTTGGATAGCGCAGCCGCCAGCTCCGGCATTCCGCCGATCTGCATGATTGGAACATCAGTTACCGGCTCCAGATTGTATTTTTTGAGCAGCATCCTCATGCCAAAATCCGTGGAGGCGCCGAAACGGCTTACTCCGACAGGCTTCCCCCGAAGATCTCCGATGCTTTTAATCTCCGGCGGTGCCATCACATAAAACGCGACCGCATTAATAACCGCGCCGACCGCCACTAAATCTCCACCTTGCAGCCCCACATCTGCCACCACCTGACTGTTGGCGCTGGAAATCGCTACTTCTCCAGCAAGCATCGATTGGGCCATCGTAGAGGAGGTGGCGATAAAGATGAGATCCGCGTCTAAACCTTCTTCTTTGAGAAATCCCGCATCTCTGACCACCCAATAAGGAGAGTTAAGCGCGCTTACCGCCGACCAACCCACGATCACCTTCTGCGCTCGGGCGTCGACGGTCCAAACGCAGAGGAGTATCAAGACAAAACCAATCGCGGAAGTTTTCATAGTAAAGATTTTTCTCTTGCTCATGAGGTCCTCCAGTCACCTTTGGTTAATGACCAAACGAACATTGTGAATACTGCAGAAGCTCAAATCCACTGTCGCCAAACAAGTGGCAGCGAAAATGTCACCCTTGTTACTAAGGAGTGGTTCATGAGCTTACGCTCCCCCACAGAACATGAAAAGGGCAGGCCGTTCACCCCCATCTCTTTCTTCCCCCGGTGCCGGGGGAAGATGAAGAAGAGGGACCGCAAGGGATCATAATGACTTCGACGGTTCCACGGATCGAATTTTCGAAAGAGAGGTCATAAGTATCTAGACGACAGCGATTGCTCATTTTTAACCGCGGGTGCGGGAACATAGTTGCCGTCCTAGTGCCCGAGCTTTCCGCGACTCACCCTTCGCTCGTGTACGTCTATTAACCAATGAACTCCTTGATATTTCCTCACTGTGCGCCGGGCGGAGGACAATCGATTGTAATACCGCGCCCCTGTTGCTTGGCCAGTTCATAGGCACGCATGGCAATCGCCAGATCAGCGCAGCCGAGGCCATTGTTGTTTTTGTGATAGGTGATCTGCTTGTCGCTGGTTCGGCCGGGGACGGCTCTCGTGGCTAGCTCGCTCAGTTCGTGAATCTTCTCCAGCGGGATCAATCCTTTTTCCAAAGGTTCAAAAAGGTCTCCTTGTTCCTCCGACATGACCGATTCCCGTAAGTTCGTGACGATCACGTCGGCACGCACTGCGGTCTTATCGTCGATTTCTCTGCGGCGGGAGCGCAAGAATCCCGCCTTCACGAGTGCCACATTGGAGCCAATGATACCGGTCACATGCTGACCCGGCTCGAGCCAGTCGCCATCGAACAACACCGAGTTGGTGTTGGTGGCGCAGGCAATCACATCGACGCCCTTCACCGCATTCCGGGGCGAGTCCACGGGAGTGATGTCCAAATTGAACATTGGTGCGTATTTCTCCGCGAACTTGCGTCGGTTCTCGGGATTGCGGCTATAGATTTTTACATGGGTAATCGGACGCTCGCATTTGAGAGCGAGCAACTGATTGGCCGCTTGTCCGGCTGAGCCAAACAATCCGACGGCTTTTGCATCCTTGCGCGCCAGGTAGCGGAACCCCACGCCGCTGGTCGCCGCCGTCCTGAACGCCATGACGCTGGAGTATCCGATGTCGCGGTCGTCGATCTCGCCGAGCAGAATGGCCAGCAGTTGCCCAGTCTTTGAATCATGAAGCACATGCACCGGATGTTCGCGATAAGGAATCGTTTGAAAGCCCTCTTGCTGCACAACCATGTCCGCGCGAACGCCGGCGCCGATGACGCCGAGGCGGGGCACGCCCCCGGGAAAATTGCTGATGCGCACGCCGCTCGGAGAATGGACGCGACGCCGCGGAGCGTTGATGACGGGACACTCCGCGATGCCGCGATAACTTTCCTCCACCAAGTCGATCGCTTCCTTCATTGTCAAAAGACCCTTTATGTCCTGGGGCCGAAGTAGCAAGAAGCTCATCGTCACCTCCGGTTCGGCAACTGTCTTGATCGACTAACAAGAGTCCGGTTCACGAATGGCTCCGATTTCGGGAAGGAAGGACGCGCTCCTTATGGTGACGGCATGAAGCCCTTGCCCATCCAGTCGCTCAAGTCGGCGCCGAACCACTCGCTGGGTAATTCACGGCCGAGTCCTTGGTTTTTACACGCTTCATAGATCAATGCGCCGGTGGCGGCGAATTGGATGCCGACGCCGGTATTACTCTTGTAATAGATAATCTGCTGGTCGTTGCTGCGGCCGAGATGGTCGCCGATCAAAACCTGGCCTAGCTCGCAGACCTTGTCCCAACCAAACTTACCTTCATCGATCAGATCGAGCAGCTCGCGCTGCTGATTGGTGATGGCCGTTTCTTTGTTGTTGAGCACGATGAAATCGGCGCGCGTCATCGTGATCGCATCGGCCTCGGTACGGCGGTGAACGCCATCGGTGTTGGCAATCGTCGTAACCAGTTGGCCGGGTTCGAGCCAGTTTCCATTAAAAACCGGCTCGCTGGAATTGGTCGCGCACATAACAATATCCGAACCTTTAATGACGGCTTCGGCGCTCGTGACCGGCTGCACTTCGACGTTTAATAATTCAGTCATTTCCTCGGCGAAACGGTCGCGATGTTCTCTGTTGGGGCTATAAACCTTAACCGACTGTATGTCGCGCACGGCGCAAATCGCTTCCAGATTGGTGCGCGCTTCGTTGCCGGAGCCGAAGATGCCGACAACTTTGGCATTCCTCTTTGCCAATGCTCGGTTTGCGATGCCCGTGGTCGCGCCGACCCGGATCGCCGACATGCTGAAATCATGAATCAGCGCGAGCAGTTCTCCGGTTTGCAAGCTGAAAAGCAAAACGAAACCCCAACTGCGCTTGAGCGGCGAGGGAAAATCCATTCTTTTTGATCCTGCGATCACGCGCTCTTGCACGATGGTCGAATCGTAGCGCAGCGCCGCCACGCTTGAACTGGGGACCGCTCCCGGAATGATGTTGGCCATATATCCCGGCTTGTCTAAATCAGGCGGCACTTTGTAACGGGTGCGCGGCCTATTGATCGCGATGCCGCGTGCTTCTTCGGCAAAGGCACGCTCCATGGCGTCGATACAGTCGCGCATTTTGAGAACCTGCCTAACCTCGGGATCGGTAATTAAAAGCATACGTGCGCCCTCGCTTTGCCGCGATATTCGAGAATATCGTGCTCGACCATTTCAACAGCAGCTCACGCTACTTATTCTCGTCGGCGAACGGTCGATAAGACACCCGGCGTCGGGCATTCTATGTCGGCGGCAAGATCGTGATCACGGATGCACCGACTCTAAAAACCAATCCGTCGGGATTTCTTTGCCGAGACCTTTGGCTTTGGCTTCGGCGTAGATCGCGCTCCCGACTGCGGCAAACTGGATGCCCAGGCCGATGTTATTGATGAAGCAAGTCGCTTCGTCTGCGGATTTGCGTCCAGCGACGCGGCCACCGATCACCTCTTTTAGCTCTGGTGCGGCAGTCCAAAACGGCGCTGCGGCGGTTTCGCTGGCCGACTTCTTCGCGCCGCGGATGAAATCGACGGGATCGTGGGCCGCGATCTTCTCATCGCCGAACCCGGCAATATAATTCTCCGGCGCGAAATTCCGCGCGTGAATCACTACCCGATCTGCCTTGCGGATGGTCTCCTCACCCAACTCGCAGTCCTTCACACAGGTTGCATGCACGCCGGGCTTCATCCACTCCGGCTCGATAACCCGGGTAATGGCGTTAGTCGCCGCCACCAGCATGTCGGCGTCTTTGGCGGCTGCCGCTGCTGAGGTCATCGGCTCCACTGGCACGCCGACAAGTTTTTCCATTTCCTTGGCGAATCTTTCTCGGTTTGGTTGGGTGGGACTGTAGGCGTTGATTTTCTTAAGCTTGCGCACGGCGCAAAACGCCGGCACATGTGCCCCGGCCTGCCAGCCCGAGCCGAAGATCGCCATCACCGAAGCGTCTTGCCGAGCCATCTCTCTTGCGGCGAGCGCGCTCGTCACCGCCACGCGCATGCGCTGAATAACGCCATCGGGAAACATTGCCAACGGCTCACCGGTTTCGGCGGAAAAGAGCTCAATCAATCCGACCCATTTCTTCCCCGGGGCCATCGGTACTTTGTCTTTCACCACACGGTTCTCCCGCTCCTGCCAGCGAATGGTATCGGAGTTCAAGCGCAACGCGACGATCTTCGA
This sequence comes from Binatia bacterium, assembly GCA_036554745.1. Lineage (GTDB taxonomy): Bacteria > Desulfobacterota > Binatia > UBA9968 > UBA9968 > DP-20. The sequence goes on along the minus strand of DATBMR010000138.1, from coordinate 3,692 downwards.
CTCGACCAGCCCGCCTTCCATGGTTTTGAAGGCATAGACACTGCCCTCACTGACTCCTGGCAGATAGAGATCGCTGCGCGGACGATTGACCGCCGTGCCTTGTGCTTGGCCGAGGTACGCTCTTTCGAGCGACTTCAGAGCCAGATCCACGGTTAACAGCGACTCAATTTCCTCATTGCTCAAGATCAACATAGTGACGGGCTCCTTACTCCGCTTCAATACGAGCTATATCAATGGGTAAATTTGCATGTCAATGACGACCGTGATGGCGATGGGTGATTCCGTCCGCGAGTCAGAGTTACGGAAAATTGTGCCTTGGCGGTGCACGGACAACGGTAAAGAAAGATAAGGCCCGAATAGAAAAATCTGCAGCGGCGAGCGCCGGGGCCGACGAAGTTTATGACGGCGGACGCGCGGCCCAGAAGCTTGAGCCCTTGGCGAATTGTTCGGCTGCGGCCAAGCGTGCCTGGCGCAGTGCGGGCAAACGCTCCACGTAATCGGGCGCGTAGCGCTCGCGGAACATCGGCAGCCCAAAGAGAGCAGCAAACTCCCCAATTGGCCTAATTCCATCCTCGCTTGCCGGATCAAAAAGCGCCCATTGCCGCACGTGCTCTTCCGACCGGAAGAGGTTCATTTGGCTTCACGCACGTGCGGTATCCTCCCGCCAACGCCAGTAGGGAATGTTGGAGTGGCCAACCGTGCCGGGTGGATCGACGGATAACAACTCGCCGTCCCGCATCCGCACCCGGATCGGCTCGCCGCAGTCGAGACAGGGACAATCAATGCGCACTTCCTGTTTGGGAAACAGCCAGCAGACTGCCAGCGACTCAAACCCTCACTGCCCATACCAGCGTTGTCGTCTGCGAATCGTGATCAAATACTGGGTCGGTAGATTGGCGAACGGCGCAAAAGATTCGATGTAGTCCGTGCCCGGATGCTGCCACACTCCAGGTAGACCCATGTTGACCAACTCGCGCAGTGTCCGGCGCGCCTCCTCCGCCGTCAGGTTTAGCCGATGCGCCAGCTCCACATAGTGCGGCGCACGGCCATGCTTGACGAACCATTCGAGGATTGTGTGATACATACGGTTCAACAGTTCGGTTTCGGCCATCGATTTGCCTCCTTTGCCCTGCGTAACCTTCTTGCCATTGCGGGGCACTCCGCCCGGGGCGGTTATTTAACGGAAACTTTTACCTGCTCGATCAAAGACCAAAGATAAGACGGGCTCAGTGGTACTTTGCGAATCTTGATGCCCAATGGGCGCAGCGCGTCTTCAACCGCGTTGGCAAGCACCGCCGGAGGTCCCACGGTGCCAGTTTCGCCCGCGCCCTTGAACCCGCCGGGAGTAAATGGATTGGGCGTGACCAGATGGTCGAGCGTGAGCTCAGGCATTTCCATCACGGTTGGAAGAAAATAATCCTTGAAGCTGGTCGCGAGCGGTTGGCCGTTTTCATCGTAAGGAAGCTCTTCATAGAGCGCACCGCCCAAGCCATGCGCCAGCGCGCCCAGATGCTGACCGCGAACGATGAGCGGATTCAGCATATTGCCGCAATCATGGACCGAAACAAATTTGAGGATTTTCAACGATCCGGACTCGATGTCAACTTCGACTGCCGCCACTTCCGCGTCGTAGGGAAAGCTGCTGAACATGGCGACCCGGCCGCGCCCATCTGGGTGAAACTCGATATTCGGGTCGCGATAGTGGAACGTGATTTCCAGTCCCGGTTCCATGCCCTCCGGTAAGCGAAAGATGCTGAAGTAAGCTGTGCGTGCAACCTCTCTCAAATTGACAGTCTGCTTCGGATTGTCACGCACCACGATCTCTCCCGGGCCAAGCTCCAATGATCCGGCCGGGACGCGCAGCAGCAGAGATGCAACGTCGAGAATTTTCCGTTTGAGTTGCCGCGCGGCCAACGTCGCCGCCGACGCTCCCACCACCGAAAAGCGGCTCGAATAGGAGCCCGACCCGTAAGGGCACGCGAGGCTGTCTCCTTCGACCACGAGAACATCGTCGAAAGGCAATTGTAATTCGTCGGCAACCAGTTGTGAGATTGAGGTCGCGTGACCTTGGCCCTCATCGCTACCGCTTGGAAACACGGCGATCTTGCCGTTGGGATCCATGCGGATGCGAACACTGTAGTAACCCGCATTATACGAACCCATGCGCGTCGAGCTGGAGGGTTCCACGACGAGGCATGTTCCGATACCGATATAGCGTCCCTCGGGTCGTAGTCGCATCTGCCGTTCGCGCCATCCGGAGTAATCCGCCAGCTCCATAGCGTGATTTAACGCGCGGGCATACTGTCCGCTGTCGTAGCGCGGCCCGGTCACTGAAACATAGGGAAACTCTTCCGGTGGAATGAAGTTTCGTCGCCGTAATTCGGGAGAATCCATGCCTAAATTGTCGGCAATGATATCGATGAGCCGCTCGATCACAAAACAAGCTTCCGATTTGCCGAATCCACGATGGGCACCGTAGGGAGTCTTGTTCGTCACCACGCCGATGACTTCTCCCGCGTAGTTTGCAATCTTGTAGGCGCCTGGTACGAACATTCCGGTCGTGACGATCGAAGCGAGGCCGCCGGTCGGATAGGCGGCACCGATGTTGGCGACGATGCGATCTTTGAGTCCCAGGATCGTGCCGTCCTTTCGCACGGCCGCTTCGATGGAATGAGTTTGCTCCCGGGCATGGATGGTTCCGACCATGTGCTCGCGGCGCGTCTCGACCCACTTCATTGGACGCCGCGTCAGAATCGACAGCAGCGGGATGAGAATTTCTTCTGGATAAAATGACCATTTCTGCCCGTAGCCGCCACCGATGCGCGGCGCCAACACGTGAACCTTGAGCTGTGGGATGGTGATCGTGTTCTCGATGAGTGTGCTAATGGGATGGGCAATCTGCGTCGTGTCCCAGACGGTCAGCGTCTTGGTGTTCGCCTCGTAGGCGGCGACGACCGATCGAGTCTCAATGGGAGTTCCAGTGAAGCGGCCGCTCTGAATCTCTTCTTTGATGATGACGTCCGCGTCGCGGAAAGCCTGTTCGACATCGCCACCCGACACGCGGAAGGTCAACATGACATTGTCATCCCACTCCTCATAGAGCCGAGGAGCGTCAGGCGACAGCGCGGTCTCGGTGTCCACTACCGGAGGCAGCTCGTCAAACTCCGCTTCGATCAACTCCAAAGCATCCTCGGCAACATAACGGTCCGTAGCGGCAACCACCGCCAGCGGCTCACCGACGAAGCGGACTTTATCCGTAGCGAGACAATAGTGGTCGAAAAACTTAATGCTGGGATTGCCCTTTTGAAAAGGATCCCGGCTTTGAAAAGGGAATGGGGCGAGTGGTCTAAGATACGAGATTTCTTTGAGCTGCGCACCGCTGAGAGCGGTGACCACTCCGGGTACGGCCAACGCACGATCAAGCTTGATTTCCCGAATGTGCGCGTGAGCATAAGGGCTGCGCAAGATGGCGGCATGGAGCATGCCGGGGAGTGTGACGTCCTGCGTATAGCGCGCTTCTCCCAGGAGGATCTCCGGATCTTCCTTGCGCCGGATTGGGCTGCCGACGAGCTTCTTATGCGTCGATTCGACGCTCATGGCGTACTCCAAGTTTTCGCATGCGGCCCACCATACTCTCGCGGATCAAAATGAAAGCGCTCACAGCGTTCAAGAACGTTTGGAACCACTGGAAC
>DATBMR010000109.1:0-4881 GCA_036554745.1 Binatia bacterium | reverse complement strand
ATCATCTGGGAGGGTGAGCCGGGTGACGAGCGCATGCTCACCTATCGCGATGTCTGGCGTGAGGTGAACAAGTTCGCCAACGTTTTAAAAAAGCTCGGGGTCAAGAAGGGCGACCGCGTTTGTCTTTACATGGGAATGATTCCGGAGCTGGTGATTGCGATGCATGCCTGCAATCGAATCGGTGCGCCGCACAGCGTTGTCTTCGGCGGCTTTAGCGCGGAAGCGCTGCGGGACCGCATTAACGATGCGCAAGCGAAGGTGCTGGTCACCGCGGACGGCGGCTACCGGCGCGGTGGGATCGTGCCACTCAAAAAGAACGCCGACGAGGCGTTGATGGACGCCCCGTCGATCGCACACGTCGTCGTGGTCAAGCGGGTCGGAGCGGGATCCGGCGCGCATATGCAGGCGGGCCGCGACCAATGGTGGGATGACGCGATGGCCGATGTGCCGCTGTGGTGCGAGCCGGAGAAGATGGACAGCGAAGACGTGCTGTTCATTCTCTACACCAGCGGCACGACCGGTAAGCCCAAGGGCATCGTTCATACCACCGGCGGCTATCTTACCGGCGTAACGCTCGCGAACAATTGGATTTTTGACCTGAAGGAAGACGATGTCTTCTGGTGCGCGGCCGACATCGGCTGGGTCACCGGCCACACCCATATTGTTTACGGGCCGATGGCCAACGGCGTGACGCAAGTGATGTATGAGGGCACGCCGGATTGGCCGGACAAGGATCGCTTGTGGCGCATCGTGGAAAAATACGGTGTGACAATTTTTCACACCGCGCCCACGGCGATCCGCACGTTCATGCGGTGGGGCACGGAATTTCCCGGCAAGCATGATTTGCAAAGTCTCAGGCTACTAGGCACCGTCGGCGAGCCAATCAATCCCGAAGCTTGGGTCTGGTATCACAAATATATCGGCGGCGGCCGCTGCCCGGTGATGGACACTTGGTGGCAAACCGAAACCGGTCATCCGCTGATTACGCCGCTGCCCGGCATCACCAAACTCAAGCCGGGATCGGCGACGCTGCCGTTTCCCGGAATCGAAGCCGATGTCGTCGATGAGACCGGTAAGTCGGTGCCGAAAGGAGGCGGTGGTTATCTGGTGCTGACTAAGCCCTGGCCGGCGATGATGCGGACGATCTATGGCGACCCGGACCGCTTCGTCCAAACCTACTGGAGTCGCTTTCCCGGAAAGTATTTCGCCGGCGATGGCTGCAAGCGCGACAAAGACGGCTATTTCTGGCTGCTCGGTCGGGTCGACGACGTCATGAACGTGGCCGGTCACCGGATCAGTACGATGGAGGTCGAGAGCGCGCTGGTCGATCATCAGAAGGTTGCGGAATCTGCCGTGATCGGCAAGGCGCACGAGATCAAAGGTCAGGCGATCTGCGCTTTCGTGTCGTTGAAAGCCGGCGTGGATGGAAACAACGCTCTGATCGACGAGCTTAAGAGCCATGTGGCCAAGAAAATCGGGCCGATCGCCCGGCCGGATGAGATTCTTTTCGCCGTGGAATTACCTAAGACACGTAGCGGAAAAATTATGCGACGCCTTTTGCGTGACATTGCCGATGGCCGGGCGCTCGGCGACACGACGACGCTGGCGGATCCGACAGTGGTGGCGAAGCTCAAAGAGCAGTATGAGGAAGAGTGATTCGGAAGCCGCGGGCAACAGCAACAGCTCGAACACAGAAAGGGCGCGCCGTGAATGGATTCGGACTCTTGGTCCTGCTTTTTCTAATCTTCTCGCCGCATGGGGTTGGGTCGCAAACGCGGGAAAAAGTTCGCGTGGCACTGGGCGCGATCTCGGTCAATACCGCGGTTATCCCGGTGGGGCATCAATATGGAATTTTCGCCAAGCACGGCATCGATCTCGAACCCATTTACATGGGCGGAGGAATGAATTCGTTGGCAGCCGTGACCTCCAATTCGGTGCAGTTTCTTTCCGCGGGCTCGACGGCAACCATCAGCGCGCGCTTGGGCGGCATGGATATCACCATGCTGACGGTGCAGTCGAACAAACTCGACTACACGGTTTTTGCCCATCCTGATATCAAGAGGCCGCAAGACCTCAAGGGAAAGATCGTCACGGGCACCCGTCCGGGCGCTTCGGCGGATAGTGCGCTCCGCCTCTATCTGCGCAGGGCCGGGCTGGAGCCCGACAAGGATGTGGTCTTTATCGCCGTCGGCGATAGCCAGCAGGGTCGATTGAACGCTTTGCACCGAGGATCGGTGTCGGCGACCGTGCTCGCGCCGCCGTTCAGCGGTATGGCCAAGGGGTTTGGGTTGCGCGAGCTTGCCGACCTGCGCAAGACCGACATCGAGTATTCCGGCACATCCATCGCCGGCATGGGACCCTATATCCGGAGTCATCCGCAGTTGGTGGAAAATTTTCTCAAGAGCTACATCGAATCTTTGCACTTTTTTAGGACGCAGAGAGAAAAAACGCTCGTTGGCATCATGAAGTTTCTCAAGATGAATGACCGCGCGCGAGCGGAGGAAGGGTACGAATATTACGTTGATCTGATGCCGCAAATGCCCTACCCGAGCCCGCAAGGGGTGCGTGCGGTTTTACAGTTTCTCGCGCCGAAACAGCCGAAGGCGGCGACCGCAAACCCTGAAGAGTTTTACGACACGAGCTATTTGAAAAAAATCGAAAGCAGCGGTTTCGTCAAATCTCTGGACAGCGGGCGTTAAGCGAACTGCGGAGGCGACGTCAAGAACGGGAGGCAGTATCATGCAGAGAAAATTTTTCGGAAAAGTATGGTTTGTCATAGTGGCGGCCGGCTTACTCGGCGGCGTTGGCCTCCCCCAGGCTCAAGATAAGCCGCTCAAAAAAATTAGCTGGGGCGTTACGTCTTTGTCCGCCTCCAACTGGATTCCGTGGCTTGCTAAAGACGCGAAGATCTATGAAAAGCACGGACTCGAGGTCGAATTGATTTTGGTCAAAGGCTCAGGCCAAACCTCCGCGGCAATTCTCGGGGGTAGTCTCTTTGCCGCTCCGGTTGCGGTGCCGCAAGTCATGATGGCCAATCTCGGCGGCGCCGATCTGGTTAACATCGCTCACACGGTTCCCGGGGTGCAGAGCAAGCTGCTGGTTAAGCAGGACATCAGGAAAGCGGAAGACATCAAAGGGAAAAGGATCGCGACTTCCAGCTTGGGTTCGCTCGGCGATTTTCTCTTCAAGTACATTATTCGTAAGAACGGCATCGACCCGATTCGCGACGTGACGTGGCTGTCGATCGGAACGCCAGGAGAGCGACTCCAGGCATTGGCTTCTGGTCGCGTCGATGCCGCGGACCTGTCCTATCCGACGGATGCTCAGGGGCTGCGCATGGGTTATCGAATTCTCTGGGACGCGCGAAAGGAGGTGGTCTACCCCTCCATGTCGGTTGTAACCCGGCGCAAGACCCTGCAAGAAGATCGCGACACAGTTATGCGCATGCTCAAAGCCCATGTTGAAGGCATCGCGTTTTTTAAGGCGAACAAAGAGTTCAGCATAAAGGTGCTGAGCAAGTATCTGAGAAACAACGATCGGGAGTTGTTGGAAGGTTCTTACGAAATTTTCAGCAAAGATTTCATTTCGGTGCCCTATCCGATCATGCACGGCCTCGAAGCCACTTACGACTATGTGGCGCAGAGCAGACCAGAGATTCGCAACCGCAAACCCGAAGAGTTCATGGATCCGAGCCTGATCGCCGAATTGGACAAGAGCGGATTCATCAAAAAGCTCTACGCGCAAAAGTAGCCTCCTGATAAAAAAAAGGGCCGGATCCGTCGCTGGCGGCTGCGTGTTGCCGGTGTCATTCGGAGGAGCTTTGCGACGAGGAATTTGCTCGCTTTATTTAATCAAGCAGCGTCTATCGCTTTTTAGCTGAGACGATTCGGCTCCGCTTGGCTTCGGCGATCATCCGTTCGGCGTCCTCCGGCAGTAACAGTCGGTGCTCGACAAGCAATCTTGCGGCGTGGCTAAACTGTTGAACGTACTGCGCGTGGTTTCGGTAACGTTCTTCGACGGAGGGGCGCGGGTCGCCGGCCCGACGCCGTTCCGATTTGGTCGGCGCGAACGGTATAAAGGAACCGAGCAGTCCCGCCAACTCGTTTTCCGCCAATCCGAGGGGACGAAGATTCCAGCCGGCATAGGTACCCAGAGGAACTTGAATGGCAGGCAGGCGAACGCCGGCGATATCGTTACCGTCGGCGTCGACTTTGGGAACGAGGATCCTGTAGGCGCCACCACCGATCCGGCGCGGCGGGTGAACTGTTATCTTTCCGCGCAGAATATCGGGTCCGTAGTCAAGGAAGAGTTGACGATTGTAGAGAGCGGTGAAACGCACTCCGGGGATGCTCGGAAACTTGGTAGCGCGCGGTTCGGGTCGAACCAGATTGTGGTCTTTGACTTTTGGATACTGGCTTGGAGGCGGCGCTACGCCTTCTGATGCCCACTGATCCAATGCGACCATCAGCGCGCGCAGGATGTCGCCCGCGGGTAGCGGATTGATCGATAATTGAGTGTTATCCTTCACCGCCTCGGAGCCGAAGGGGCTGTTGTGTTGGGCGCTCGCGATAACATAGATACGCACGTTGTCGGGAAGCCGCAGATCTCGTCCTTTACCATCGGTATGCGCTAACGCGCCCCGTTTTTGCCAATATTCGGTCGACGTTTGCGTATGAAAAACCAGCGGATCGGTCTTTGGCCGTTTCAAAATCCCGTCGCGCCTTCCCGTCTGCGCGTCTTGGATGACGTTGTAAGCATGGGGGAAGAGCTCGGGATCGAGCTGGTTGGTGTGTTGCTGCGAAGATGTGACGGGCCGGGCAAATTCGTAATTCAAATAGAGCCTGCCGCCGCCGGCGACATGGGGCGCCACCGCGTCGAAGA
>DATBMR010000230.1:0-6334 GCA_036554745.1 Binatia bacterium | reverse complement strand
GGATATGCGCTTGGCGGGGGCTGCGAGTTGGCATTGGCGGCCGATTTTCGCATCGCTGACGATTCCGCTCGTTTCGGCTTACCCGAAATCAAAATCGGCGCTTTTCCCGGCGGCGGCGGCACCCAACGTTTGACGCGTTTGATCGGCATCGCCAAAGCCAAAACAATGATTCTTACCGGCGAGCCGATCAGCGCCCAGCAGGCGCTTGACGCTGGTTTACTGGTGAAGGTAGTGTCCGCGGGCAAGTGCTTGGACGAGGCGACCAGCCTTGCCGCCAAGCTGGCGGCGCTCCCTCGGCTCGCCTTGCAAGCGTCTAAGATGCTGATCAATCGGAGCCAGGAGTTGGATCTGGCGACCGGTCTTGAACTCGAAGCCCGTACTTTCGGCGCCCTGGCCCACACGCACGATTTGGCCGAAGGAACGAGGGCATTCCTGGAGAAGCGCAAACCGAATTTCACCGGCGATTGATGGATAAGGATCTCGCTAGCAAAATCGTACTGGTCACCGGCGCCGGACGCGGGGTCGGCAAAGCCATCGCTCTGGCATTTGCCTGCGAGCGAAGCCGGGTCGTCATTACCGCTAGAACGGAGTCGGGTCTTGAACAAGTCGCCGAAGAGATACGCGCCAGCGGCGCGGAAGTATTGGCAAGCCCGTGCGACGTGACGCAAAAGCCGCAACTCGAACGCTTGCGCCAGGAGATCGAAAATCGTTTCGGCGCGGTGCAGATCCTAGTGAACAACGTGGGCATCGCACCGGCGGCGGATTTTTTGGATATGCCCGACAGCCTGTGGGATGACGTCATGCGGATCAATGTAAGCTCTGCCTACAACTGTTGTAAAACCTTCTTGCCCGCAATGGTAAACGCGCGATGGGGCCGTGTCATCAATATCGCTTCAACCGTAGCACGGGTTGCGTATCCACGGATTGCCGCATACGCGACCTCCAAGCACGCTATGCTCGGCTTGACCCGCGCGCTTGCGGCAGAAACGGCAAAATCTGGCGTGACCGTAAACGCGGTATGCCCGGGCTATGTCAATACCGAGTTGACCCGCGAAAACGCACGGCGGCTAGCGGAAACCCGTGGCCGATCCTTCGACGAAGCGCTCGCCATGCTGGCGGCGAGCTGTCCCCAGCGGCGTCTCATCGAACCGGAAGAAGTCGCCTATGTAACGGTGATGCTCGCCTCCGATCGCGCCCGTGGGATCACCGGTCAGGCAATCCAGGTCGACGGCGGCGCCGTCATGGCTTGAACGGAAACGACAACTAGAAGGAGAGCAAGCCGATGAGCTATTCGAGTTTTGTGTTCGAGAACAACGAAGGTGTCGCGACGATCCGCCTCAACGATCCGGAAAGACTCAATGCGCTGACCTTTCAGACCTATGCCGACTTGGAACGAATCACCGCGGAAATGGCCCACGACACCACGGTCAAGGTCGTGGTGCTCACCGGAACCGGCAAAGGATTTTGTTCAGGCGGCCGGGTCGACGACATCATCGGGCCGTTGCTTAAGATGAAAGGCGACGAGCTCTATAAATTCACGCGTATGACCTGCAATGTGGTCAAGAACATGCGCAGCCTGAAGAAGCCGATCATCGCCGCTATCAACGGCATCGCCGCCGGTGCCGGCGCGATGCTCATGCTGGCAGCGGATCTGCGCATCTTCTCCGACAAAGCGCGCGCGGCTTTTCTATTCGTGAAAGTCGGTTTATCGGGCGCCGATATGGGCGCGCTGTACTTGCTGCCTAGAATCGTTGGTCTCGGTAAAGCCACCGAGCTGGTCTACTTCGGCGATACCATCGATGCCCAGGAAGCGTATCGTATCGGCTTGGCCAACCGCGTCGTCGCCCATGACGCTTTGATGGACGAAGCTTACCAATGGGCCACCCGGTTGAAGGACGGCCCGCTGTACGCGCTCGGGGTCACTAAGGAGCTCCTCGAATACGAAGCGAACGTCAACTTACAAACCGCTTTGGAGATGGAGGCGGCAGCCCAGGCCCGGTGCATGGAAACACCGGACTTCCTAGAGGGCTACAACGCGTTCGTTGAGAAACGCCCGCTGCGGTTTAACCGAAGCTGACCCAGCAGGTGGCCGAGGCGTGAAAAATGAAACGACGACAAAAAGGACAAAGATCGCAAAATATAGATTACATACCGCCTGCTCCGCGTTTTCGATTCATTCTTCATCGCTGAAACGCGGAGTATGCAGAGAGATTCAAGAAATGTGCGAAGACCGCAAAAATTTTCACCGATGGTAAACGGCCGGCAGGAGGACTGATATGAAGAAAGAGATTTACGTCAGAAATCTCGAGAAGCGCGATCTGCCCGCGATCGTCAGCATGGAGGAGCGCCAGACCGGGGTCGCGCGTCCCGACTACTGGGAGAAGCGAATTGAAATCTCCGAGGCCATTCGGCCCCACTGGGCCTCCTTGGTCGCCGAGCTCGACAACCGCGTCGTTGGGTTTGTGTTGGGGCGCGCCGGTGAATTTGAATTTGGATTACCTGGGACGATAGCGTGGATCGAAATAATCGGGGTTGACCCAGCGTATCGCCGCCAGGGAATTGCTCAGGCACTGGTCAGACAATTTGCAGAATCGGCTGAAGACCACGGGATCAAAACCATCTTCACGCTGATCAGCAACAGTCAAACCGAGATGCAGCAGTTTTTTAGCAGGCTGGGATTCGTGCACGGCAAGATGCTGCATTACCAAAAAGAAATTACGAGTTGATCGTCCGCCATGGACTTCTCAGACGATGCCGCATCCCGTTCGCTGCGCGAAACGCTCACTTCCTGGACGCACCAGAACCCGCTGAGCGTTGAACCCAGTCCGGAAATGCTTGAGCGCGAGGCTTGCACACTGGCGCGACGCCTCGGCCGCGACGGCTTTATGGCTTATGCGATCCCCGGTTCATACGGTGGCGTACGCGAAACCGTTCAGGCCCGCGATCTGTGCGTGATCCGTGAAGAATTGGCGTACGCTTCGGCTCTGGCCGACGTGATGTTCGGCGTGCAAGCGCTCGGTAGCCATCCGATCGTCAGCGCCGGGACGGAAGAACAAAAGAAAAAATACTTGCCGGCTCTGGCGAGCGCGGAAAGCCTCGCGGCTTTCGCGTTGACCGAGCCGGAAGCGGGGTCGGACGCTGCTGCGATCAACACTGCGGCCACCCAAGTCAGCGGCGGCTACCGCCTGAATGGCGTCAAGCGGTTCATCTCCAACGCGGGAATCGCTCAGGTCTACGTCGTCTTCGCAGCCACCAAACCGAGCGCCATGGACAAGGGCATTAGCGCCTTTATTGTCGAAGCAAATTCCCCCGGCTTTACGATCGCGGAAAAAACTCGCTTGCTTTCGCCTCACCCGATCGGCGTTTTGTCCTTTGATAACTGTTTCGTGCCGCAACAACAAATGCTCGGCAACGAAGGCGACGGTCTGAAAATCGCCTATCGAACTCTTGAAATTCTTCGCTGCAGCGTCGGCGCCGCCGCCGTCGGTTTTGCTCGCCGAGCCTTGGCCGAAGCGCTCTCTTACAGCCGAAACCGCCGTCAATTCGGGCGACCGATCGGCGAGTTTCAAGGGATCCAGTTCAAGCTCGCCGAGATGGCTGCAGATCTGGAGGCCGCGCGCCTGCTCGTCTACCAGGCTGCCTGGACCCATGACATGCAGGGACCGGATAGACCACTAAAGTCGTCGATCGCCAAGCTCTTCGCCACCGAAGCGGCGCAGCGAATCGTCGACCAGGCGCTGCAGATCCACGGCGGCAATGGCGTGGTGGCCGGCCAGATCGTGGAACGGCTTTACCGCGATGTGCGCGCCCTGCGCATTTACGAAGGTTCATCGGAAATACAAAAATTAGTGATCGCCAAAAATCTTTTGCGAAAGGAGCGTGCTGATGGACTTTGAGTTCTTCAAGAACTCGCGGCGTGCAAAAGAGTCACCCGTGTTCGTGGGGAAACGAACCGCTCCGACATGAACAACAATGGCTGATAGGATCGACACGACGGGTACGTTTTCAAAACCGCCGCTAAAAAAGGGCTCGCTGCGACGTGGCATCATCTACGGTCCCGTGCCGTCACGCCGTTTGGGCCGTTCCCTCGGCATCAACCTCCTGCCGTCCGATTACAAACTGTGCTCGTTCAGTTGCGTTTACTGCCAATACGGCTGGACGAAGAAGGTCACCTTCAAGCCGGATGAACTACTCAAGGATTTGCCGTCGGTCGATGCGGTAGCGGCCGCGCTGGAAGACTCGTTGGCTGAGATTTCACGCCATCGCAAGGCGATCGACGCGATCACGATCTGCGGGAACGGCGAGCCGACACTTTATCCGGCGCTTGCCCAAGTGATCACCGATGTGAAACAGCTCCGCGATCGTTACCAGCCTCAGGCGCGCGTCGCCATCCTGTCAAACTCCTCGACCGTGGGAGATCCCGCCGTGCGCGCCGCGCTCGAACTCTTGGATCTCAAGATTATGAAGTTCGATGCCGGCAGCGAAGAAATGTTTCGCCGGCTCAACCATCCGGCCGCGCCAGTTTACATGGGCGAAATTGTTTCCGGATTGAAAGAGCTCAAAAATACTTTCCTGCAGTCCTGTTTCGTGCAGGGGCGAGTCACCAACACCGATCCCGATTCGGTCGCGATGTGGATCGACAAACTCCGGGAAATTCACCCGCTCGGCGTCCAGGTCTGTACGTTGGAGCGCGAGCCCGCGGACAAGCAAATCGAAAAAGTTAACCTGACCACCCTGCGTTGGATTGCCCAATTAGTCCATTGGCGGGCAACTCTGCCAGCCGAAGTGGTCTGATCCCTGCGACCCGCGCCACTCTCCACTCTTTCAGTTCTCCTCACAGGACAATTTCTCGGACGAAAGACTCCTGACTACTAACTCCGCGCTCCTCACTCGCCTTTCAGTTCGCTCCTCATCAGGAATCACGTTTCAACCGCTTTCGAAATGCAGAAAAAAGAAACGCTTTCAAGCGACCGATCTTCACTCTTCTTCGCAAGCTCATTTTCTGCTCATAAGACCTGGATTCCTCGGTCAATTCGAAGACGACCGCGTCGCTCTTCGGGATCAGACACATGAATCCTTTCGTCAAGTCCGGATGATCAGTCCTCTGGAAGTCGCGCATAACCGCAAAACTGCATGATGTGATTGCTGTGAGGCAAACCGGTCGAGTCCCCTTGCCTGCAATTCAGAAGTTTCCCTTTCGCCGTCCTGCTCGCGATGACAAAAGCGCGGCGATATCGCGAACGATCATGTCGAGACGCCGGTTCGGAATTCGCCGCTTCGAATACTCTAGTCCCATGGTTTTGGCGGTGCGGCTCTCGTTGAACATGCGAATTACTTCGATCTTGCGCCACCTTCTCATCGGAAAGTCGGGTGCCAAGATTCTTTCTTCTGCGAGAAACATCCAACCCTCCCCGCTTGCATCGACGAACCGCGTCCTTTTCTCGTCAGCCAGTTCCACGCCGGCAAGCCGCCGCACCAGCGCACCCGGCGAGCGCGCCGCAAAAAGATCCCCGTCAAAATCACAAATCACGGGAAACTTCGGTTTCCGAAAAGCAAACGCGATCGTATTCGCTTTAAAATTCATTCTTCCGTTCCCAGAGCCTGACTTACCCCCCGCTGGCGGCACGAGTTCGTTTCATCTTCGTCCCTTATTATTGCGAAAATACCCGAGGTCTCTCATCTACAGTATTGGCGATTAACCCACCTCCAGATCATCCTTCACGCCTTTAAGTATCGCGTTGATTTCCTTCGTCACCTGATCGGTCGGTTTCGCTTTGCCGTCGCCGACTTCGATGCGGACGAAGAATTTTATCGGCGTGTTTGTCTTAGCTTTGATCTGGGTCAATTTGTCGACGATGTCGCCAAGGTCTTGAATCTGAGATGGGCTAAGTTCGGCGCTCGCTTGAAGTAATCAACATGAAGGAATATCAAGGAGGAGAAAGTCTCCTAACCTCACCGCCTTCTTCTCGGTAGCGGGGTGGTAGGCTCGATGTCGTTTTCGGCAAGCCATTCCTTCATCTCCTGATCCAAGCGCTCTTGCCGGAATGCAAACCAGCGCTCTCGTTCGTCTGGATAGTCCGAAAGGACGGCTTTGAATCGGCGAAACGCGCCGCGCCCATCGATAGCAAGTTCCAACATTTCACGCAGACGCCGATCGGCGACGGTCTCTGTGAATTCCGCCATCCACCGGTACTCGACCTGTGATGAAAGAGGCTCGATGGGAATAAGATAGCCCTCGGCGAAACCGGTTTCGACCTCCTCCTCAGACAGTCCTGCGTCGGAGCCGATGATCTCATTGGCCGCCAACTCGACCTTGCCGGTTCTAAGGTCTAAA
>DATBMR010000073.1:0-8493 GCA_036554745.1 Binatia bacterium | reverse complement strand
GTGAAAGAAGGCGTCCGCGCGGCCGGCGGCACGCCCATGGAATTTAACACGGTTTCGATTTCCGACGGCATCAGCATGGGCGCGGAGGGCATGAAATGCTCGCTCATCAGCCGCGAAGTGATCGCCGATTCGATTGAGCTGGTAGCGCGCGGCAATCATTTCGATGGGCTGGTTTGTTTATCGGGCTGCGACAAGACCAACCCAGGTGTGGTGATGGCGCTGGCGCGCCTCGATATTCCCGGATTGGCGCTTTACGGAGGTTCCATCGCACCCGGTCATTTGAACGG
This sequence comes from Binatia bacterium, assembly GCA_036554745.1. Lineage (GTDB taxonomy): Bacteria > Desulfobacterota > Binatia > UBA9968 > UBA9968 > DP-20. Next base: position 8,206 of record DATBMR010000073.1, on the reverse strand, counting down.
CAAAGATCTCACCATTCAGGATGTGTTCGAAGCAGTGGGCGCTTTCGCCAGCAAGCGCATCAGTGCCGAGCAATTTCTCGCGGTGGAAAATGCCGCGTGCCCCGGCGCGGGCGCGTGCGGCGGCCAATTTACCGCCAACACGATGTCCACCGTGATGGAGTTTCTAGGTATATCGCCGATGGGGAGCAACGGCGTTCCGGCGGCGGTCCCGGAGAAAGACGAAGCGGCGTTTCAAGCCGGCAAGCTTGTGATGGAGCTGCTGCGAAGCGATTTACGGCCGTCGCAAATTCTCACGCGCAAAGCGATCGAGAACGCGATCGCGTCGGTGGCCGCGACGGGCGGATCGACCAATGCGGTCTTGCACCTGCTCGCGATTGCGCGCGAAGCGGGAGTCGAGTTGACCATTGACGATTTCGATCGGATCAGCGATCGCACCCCGCTGATCGCCGACCTCAAGCCCGGCGGCCGCTTCGTTGCCAACGATCTGTACAAGGCCGGCGGCATCCAACTGGTCGCCAAGCGCTTGATTGACGCCGGGCTGATCCATCGGGACACGATGACAGTAACCGGAAAGACAATTGCTGAAGCGGCGCAGATGGCGAAAGAAACGCCAGACCAGCAAGTGGTGCGGCCGATCACGCAACCGCTCAAGCCTACCGGTGGACTGGTGATTTTGAAAGGCAACCTGGCGCCGGAAGGGTGTGTCGTGAAGGTCGCCGGGCATGAGCGCTTGATTCACAAAGGCCCCGCGCGCGTGTTTGACCGCGAGGAAGACGCGTTTCACGCGGTGCAGCAAGGTGAGATCAAAGACAATGACGTAGTGGTGATTCGCTATGAGGGACCGAAGGGTGGACCCGGCATGCGTGAAATGCTTGGCGTCACCGCAGCGCTCGTTGGCGCGGGATTGGGCGACTCCGTGGCGCTGCTGACCGACGGACGGTTCTCCGGAGCGACGCATGGTTTGATGGCGGGCCACGTGGCGCCAGAAGCAGCCCATGGTGGACCCATCGCCGCGTTGCGCGACGGCGATACCATCGTGTTCGACATCAAAGCGCGGCGCCTCGACGTCGAAATCTCCGACCAAGAAATGAAATCTCGCCTCAGCCGTTGGCAGGCGCCGGCACCGCGTTACAAGACCGGCGTCATGGCCAAGTACGCCAAGCTCGTTTCGTCGGCATCAGAGGGTGCGGTGACGCGATAGAAGCGCCGGCGTGGCGCGCCGTTCAAACGTTGAAAAGTTCAAGTAAAGTAAGGGAGGCGGCGAGCCTCCTTTTTTTTTCAGACCACCGCCGGCAAAGGGTTGGATCGTGTTGCGGCTGTTTGACAGCTTACCGCGCTCTTCGATAATGTGCGCGCCGTAATTGTTTGGGTGTCATTTTAACGAAAAAGGAGACCCGATTCACATGAGCCTTGAGTTTGTCACGAACCAGGAAATCATCCAGGCCGCGCGCAAGAATCTCACACAGGATATTTGGGATTATCTGAGCGGCGGCGCCGAGTCGGAAACCACGCTGCGGCGTAACCGCTTGGGGTTCGATTACCTCGCGCTGCGCCCGCGGGTTTGCGTCGATGTGTCCAAGATCGACACCTCGACGACATTTCTCGGTCAAAAATTGCGGATCCCGGTGATGATGGCGCCGATCGGTTCGTTGCAAACGATCACGCCGGAGGGCGGCGTCGCCGTTGCCAAAGCGGCTAAGGAATTCGGCACCATGAATTTCGTCAGTTCGGTGACTCAGCCGTCGCTCGAGGAGATTGCTGCGAGCACCGACCATCCAAAGATTTTTCAACTCTACATCCGCGGCGGACTGGACTGGTGCAAGGAGATCGTCGACCGGGTTCTCAAAGCCGGATACATGGCGCTGTGCTTGACCGTCGATACGGCGCATTACAGCCGGCGCGAGCGCCAGATGATGAACCGTTATCTGCCACCTAACAAACGGACCGAGACCGCGCGTCATTATCAGGGGATGTTAACCTGGGAGCTGATGGCGGCGATCAAGAAACATGCTGGTTTGCCGTTCATCCTCAAAGGCGTGGCGACCGCCGAAGACGCAAAAATCGCGCTGGATCATGGGGTCGATGTGATCTATGTCTCCAATCACGGTGGCCGCCAGCTCGATCACGGCCGGGGCACCATCGATATACTGCCGGAGATCGTGGAGGTCGCCAGGAGTAAGGCGGACATCGTTCTCGACGGCGGCGTGACGCGCGGCACCGACGTCGTCAAGGCATTGGCGCTCGGTTGCCGGGCCGTTACCATCGGTAAGCTACAAGGCTGGGGGCTCGGCGCAGCCGGCAAGGACGGCCTGGTGCGCGTGCTGGAAATCCTCGAAGACGAGCTGATCATCGACATGGCGCTCTTGGGCGTGACGCGCATCGATCAAATCAATCCGAGTTATGTTTGCAAATCCTATCCCGCGGCGCTGCCCCATGAGATGAGCGCGTTTCCGCATATGCCGGGCGGGCGGCTGACGTAGGTACTCGGCGCCGCTGAATGGACCGAGTTAATTGTCACCGGTCACCGGCGTCGAACGCCTGGGCTCTTGAGTGTAGTGTAGATTGTAGTCGCCGTCAGGCCTGGTAAGGATTATCCAGCGCCGCTTGCTTCATCTGGGCATGCAAGTCGACCATCGTCAAAGCGCAGTATTCCATCGAATAACCCGCGCGGAACTCGACATTTTCTTGCAGCGCGCGGGTTAGCACGGCGCGGTTGAACGCGCCATGGCCCATCGCTTCCTCGCCGCCTTCGCCGAGCCGATGGGTATCCATATCGGCTTCTTCGTGAGTGGAAAAATAAATCGCGTCCTGTTTGCTGAAACCGTAGTGAGTGGTTAGAGCGGTGAACCACTGGCCTGACCACATGGACAGTGACTCCTCAAATACATGCAGTCCCCACAACTCCACGATCGAGCCATCGATGAAAATCTTGTGGCAGAAGTCATTGATCGCGCGAGCCGCGGGTAAATAGGGATCTTCAAGAACTTCTTTTTTGTTCAGGCCCATCTTTTCGGCGGTTTGCAGTAAGATCAAAACATGCCCCGGAGCGCGCGGCGAGATAAGTTCGTCGGCGATCTTGGCGCAGAACGGTCCTAGAAGATCAAAATGGCGCACGAAGAACGGAAGGTGGGTGTAATAGGAAACTGCGTTGAGCGCGTTGACTTCCAAAGAAAAATGGCCCCAGTTTTTGAAAAACTGCCGCATCACCGGCATGGGCAATTTGCCGTCACGCAATTGAGTCATAAAGGCGCTCTTGTAAACTTTCTCGTGCGCATACTTGTAAAGAGTCGAGTAAAGATAATCGACGTAAGCTTTTGCTTCCGCTTCACTGAGCTTCTCCCCGGCTCTCGGCTCTCTGTGCTTGCTCACGTGATCCTCCCGCGCTGCTGACTCGCGTTCTCCTTCGGTAACATTGTGCTCTAGCCAAGTCAAGGTAACTTCGCGATTGGAAAAGTATTTGTGGCAAGGTAAGATCAAATCGGATGGCCACCGCACCAAACAAAAATTTGGAAACCTTTGCGAATCCGCGGCCGGAACGGGAATACGAAATCAACATGGAATGTCCCGAGTTCACCTGTGTCTGTCCGCGCACAGGTCAGCCCGATTTCGCGACGATCCGGATTAGTTACGTGCCGGACAAGCTCTGCGTTGAACTCAAATCGCTAAAGCTTTATCTCTGGTCGTATCGGAATGAGGGAACGTTTCACGAAGCGGTCGTCAACCAGATTCTCGATGATTTGGTTGAGGCGTGCCGGCCGAAAAAGCTGAAGGTGACCGGAGACTTCAACGTCCGCGGCGGCATTCACACCACCGTCACGGTGACTTACCAGCGCTAGCGACTCGCGCGCAGCGCGCCGTCCCATCTCGATCCTTCGCGCATGGCTGAGGCCCACTTCCTACAAGAGTTGCTGATCGTATTGGCCGGAACGATCGCAATTGTCTTCGTGTCGCATAAACTCCGCATGCCGGCGGTTGTTGGTTTTCTCCTTGCCGGCCTGGTCATCGGGCCCGGCGGTATCGGCCTGATCAAGGGCGTAGACCAGGTCGAAACCCTCGCGGAAATAGGTCTCGCCCTTTTGCTGTTCATCATCGGTATCGAGTTCTCGATCGAGACGATCATGGCGATGCAGCGCCGGATCATTTGGGCCGGATTCCTGCAGGTGAGCGCGACCATTTTGGCGGTGTTGCTCATGGCACTGGCATTCGGCGTCGCTCCGAACGTCGGCCTGTTCTACGGCTTTTTGGTGGCGTTGAGCAGCACGGCGATCGTCCTGCGAATCTATAATGACCGAGGCGAGATCAACGCGATCCAAGGACGCCTGGCGAGCGGGATCCTTTTGTTTCAGGACCTTTGTATCGTGCCGCTGATGTTGATGGTGCCTCTGCTCGGCCATTCCGTACAAGGATCGTTCTGGGATGTCGCATGGGCGATCGGCAAATCGATCATCGCGCTGTTCTTGATCGTTGGGGCTGCGCGTAAGCTGCTGCCCTGGTTGCTGCACCAAGTTGTGCTGCTCAGAAATCGCGAAGTTTTTGTTCTGTTCGTGGTGTTCATTTGTCTGGGTACGGCTTGGCTGGCATCGGTGGCGGGTTTGTCTTTAGCACTCGGCGCGTTGATTGCCGGTCTGGTCATTTCCGAATCAGAGCTGAGTCATCAGGTCATCGCGGACGTGCTGCCGTTGCGCGACTGCTTCAGCGGCATCTTTTTCATTTCCATCGGTATGCTGCTCGATCCGGCAATTTTGACCCGAGATTTTGCCACGCCGGTGTTGGAACTTCTGCTCATGATGAGTACCAAGACAGTGGTTGTGCTGCTGATTTTCTGGTGGCTCTATCGTTCCCTTCGGCTCGGCATCATCCTGGGCTTGGGCTTGGCGCAGATCGGCGAGTTCTCTTTCATATTGGCCAAGGCGGGCATCGGTTATCAGCTATTAAGCGCGACCGAAGAGCAGACTTTTCTGGCGGCCTCGATTCTCAGTATGATCGCAGCACCGTTCTTGATCCAGGCGGCCCCCGCCGTCGCCACTCATTTAACCGGTAAACTGTCCCGTTGGCCGGCGGAGGAGCCTGAGCCACAGCGGGATGCTTCGGCTGTCAAGGGACATGTGATCGTCGTTGGATACGGGCTGAACGGTCAGAATTTGGCTCGCGTCTTGCGCGAGGCGGGCATTCCGTATCGAGTCCTGGAATTAAGTCCGGAACTGGTTCGCGCCGGAAAGGCGGCGGGTGAGCCAATCGATTTCGGCGACGGCACGCGGCCGGAAATTTTACGGCAAACCGGGATCGACGGAGCCCGTGTTCTGGTTGTCGCTATCTCCGATCCCAGCGCGACCGCCCATGTGGTATCGCAAGCGCGCCGCCTGCGCGACGATATCAAAATCATTGTCCGCACACGCTATGTCGCCGAGATCGAGCGGCTCTATCGCTTAGGCGCCAACCAGGTCATCCCGGAAGAGTTTGAAACCTCCGTGGAGATATTCGCCCGGGTGCTCCAGGAATACCACGTTCCACGTAACGTGATCGCGCTCCAAGTCGATCTGATCCGGAAGGAGCATTACGGCACTCTGCGCGGCCTTCGTCTGCAAGGAAAACAGCTCGACGAGTTGACCCAATATCTGATCGGCGCCACTGCCGATGTTTTTTCGGTGCCGCCCGACTCACCGCTCGTGGGCCGAAGCTTGAGAGAAATTGATTTTCGTGCGAACAGTGGCGTGACTTTGATCGCCGCCGTGCGCGATGGCAAGCCGTTTCATAATGTGGGTCCGGAGTTTGTCATTGACGCGGGCGATCGCTTGGTCTTGCTCGGTGACCACAAGGCGCTCGATGGTGCCGCTCAGCTGATCAACCCGAGTGGCTCCGAGTCTGCCTGATTCGACCAATCCTCTGGCTGAGCGTCGTCATCCTGTGAATAAATGTCAATAATTTGTGAATTGCCGTTGGAAGCGCGCGCGACGCGTACTTCGCCTCTTGCGTGGAGCATCTGCGTTGGCGAACCGAAGAAAAAATTGTGGGAGCAGCCAACAATTTCCTTGCATTTTGATCTCGTTCGGATACATCATCTTTGTTCATTCGAGATTTAAGCCGTTATGAATAAGTTCCACAGCCTAACCTTTTTACGTCGCGTAACGCCCCGATGGCCGGCCTAGACGACAACTTACGCAAAGTTCCGCCGCAGAATCTCGAAGCGGAGGCTTCCGTTTTGGGAGGTGTGCTGCTCGATAACGACGCGATCAACCAGGTTCTGGAGCTGTTACGGCCCGAAGATTTTTACCGCGAGTCACACCGAAAAATTTTTCGCGCGATGATCGACATTACCGACCGCAGCGAGCCTGTGGATCTGATCACGCTGAGTGAATTCCTAAAGGGCAAAAATGAGCTGGAAGCCATCGGCGGCGCGGCCTACCTGGCGTCTTTGGCCGATTTCGTGCCGACGGCCGCGAACATCGGCCATTACGCGCGAATCGTGCGGGAGAAGGCGATTCTTCGCAGTTTGATCAGCACCGCGACCGAGATCGCCACAAGAGGTTACGAAGAACAGGGCAATGTCGAAGAATTTCTCGATACTGCTGAAAAGGTCATTTTCGACATCTCCGAAAAAAAGATCAAAGCATCTTTTGTTGCTGTCGGCGATATGATCACCGACACGCTCAAGACAATCGACAAGCTTTACCAGCGCAAGGAGATGGTCACGGGTGTGCCGACGGGTTACGAAGACCTGGACAAGCTCACAGCCGGTCTGCAGCCCGCCGATCTGATCATTGTTGCGGGGCGACCAGGTATGGGCAAAACGGCCTTCGCTCTCAACATCGCCACCAATGCGGCCTATACCGGCGTCGGCGCGGCGGTGTTTTCGCTGGAAATGGCCAAGGAGCAGTTAGTTTTGCGAATGCTCTGTTCCGAAGCGCGGGTGAATAGCTCGAAGGTCCGATCGGGATATCTGGGCGAGCGCGATTTTCCGCAACTCGCACGGGCAGCCGCCAAGTTGCACGAGGCGCCGATTTATATCGACGATACGCCGGCGATTTCGGTGCTCGAACTGCGTGCCAAGGCGCGGCGGTTGCTGCGCGACCGCGCCAAGAAGGTCGGCCTGATTGTCGTCGATTATTTGCAGCTCATGCGCGGCATGGGCGCCGCCAGCAATCGCGAACAAGAAATCTCGGAAATTTCCCGCTCCTTAAAGGCTCTCGCCAAGGAGCTCAACGTTCCGGTGATCGCGTTGTCGCAACTCAACCGTAAGGTCGAAGATCGCACCGGAAGACGGCCGCAAATGTCCGACCTGCGTGAATCGGGCGCCATCGAGCAGGACGCTGACGTGATCATGTTCATCTATCGAGAAGAGCTCTACGACAAAAACAACGACGAGGTTAAGGGAAAAGCGGAAGTCATCATCGAGAAACAACGCAATGGCCCCACCGGCATCGTCACGCTTACGTTCTTGGGTGAGTTTACGCGCTTCGAAAATTACACCGAGCGCGATGACTACGTTTTCGATGAAGCGGACGAAGCTTGAGCGGTGGAAATCCGCTCCGGCCGTCTTGCTCGCATAAGCGGCAAGATCTCGATTTGGCTGTGTCCCGAAACGAGACCGAACCCACCCGCGACGGGTTGTCATTTCGACCCGAGTGAGAATTTTTTTCGTCCGCCGACTTACTGTTTTTTTGTTTCGTTTTCGTACCAGTCCGCGTGCGGCGACCAGCCTGCACAACGCAAACACGCTGTCCAGTGCCATTGATGTCCACAGCCGGGACAGCGCCCACCCGTGCTGAACGTATTCCAACACGCGCCGCATCCATCGGCAAAAAATTCGGGATAATCGCATGGCGCGCAAAACCAACGGTGCGACGGTTTCGGTTGCCATTTGCACAGAGGACAGCGGATGCGATTGAAATCGGCAGCCGCGCCGCGCCGTGGCAGCGGCTTTTTCGCAATCCGTAGCGGGACCTGAGCGTCTTGCAGCAACCACCATGAACTCGATATGGCGGACACGATGTTGGAGGAGCAGCGATCGAGCGGGGTGGTTGTTTGTTCTCGACTCCACTGAGCGCAACTGGTGCTTGGGCGCCGAGGGATTTTTTCATTCACGGCGGAACTGCTTTTCGCCGGCATGCGAGCGATCTTTCCTGCACACGAATCGATGAATTCATGAACCCGTCTACGCGACAATTTCAATCAGCACCGCCTCGGGGTCCGCGCCCCAGCGCCATGG
>DATBMR010000223.1:0-5570 GCA_036554745.1 Binatia bacterium | reverse complement strand
CGTAGATCATAGCAGATCATCAAACCGAAACAGCCGTCGCCTGATTGCGTGAGAGGAGCGAGATCATCTCCCGGACAAAATTTGTCGGACTCCTTAAAGCCAAAGGCATCGTAAAGATGAAGCTTGCGGTAAACCGACACGATGTTGCCGCGGCGGTCGATCCAGAGCGCTGTGTCGAATACTCGGTCGACCGTAGTCGACGGTTCGTAAATCGTCGCCACGACCGCAATGCCGGCGTCTTTGGCCGCGTCGGCCAGCGCTGAGACAAACGGCCCGTCCGCTGGCTCGGCGATTTCCGTCAACTCGGCAGCGGTCTGGCTTCCCGGTGATAACGCCATCAAGAATTCGGGAAAAACAATCAGCTCCGCGCCTTTGCGCTTGGCTTCTTCCAGGAGCCGGCGAGCCATCGCGAGATTTTCTTGTTTGTCCGTGGATGATTGAACTTGCGCGATGGCGATTTGATACATGTTTCGACAATAACTTTTCAGTACGATTAATAAACTAGTTTAAGTCAAGCTACATCGGTGCAGACCCAACACTTCAACCGCGCTTTGTTCAGTATTCGAGTCTCTTCCCGGCTTTTTTCTTCTGAATGTTCTCCAAGACTTTGGCGCCTAAAGCCACGTCGGCGACACCCTGGCCCGCATTGTTCTTATAAACGGTGATTTGCTCCGCTCTCGTGCGGCCTTCCTTCTTTCCGGCCAGGATCTCGCCAATTTCGATCAGCTGGTCCCAGGCGATTACGCCGCGTTGAACCGGATCGAAAATATCGGCTTGTTCGTCTTGCACCGCTTGCTGAATGGAAACGATACCATGGACATGGCTGCGCGCCAGCGTGGCGTCGTCGATTTCCCGTCGCTTGGTCGCTGCGAAGCCGCCCTTCACCAATCCAACGTTGCTCCCAACGATAGTCGTCACGTGTTGTCCCGGTTGCAGCCAGTTGCCGTCGAACACGGGAATGCTTGAGTTGGTCGCGGTCAAGACGATATCGACGCCGCGTACGGCTTCTTCCGGAGAGGCGACCGGCGTGATGTTGAGATTGGTGACGGGCCCCATTTCGTCGGCGAATTTTTTCCGATTATCGGGGTTGCGGCTGTACACTTTGACACTGCTGAGCTTGCGCACCTGCATAAGCGCAAGCAAATGATTCTTTGCCTGTCCGGCAGCACCGAACAGAGCCAGACTAGTGGCGTCAGGCCGCGCCAGCAGATCGGTGCCGACGGCACTGGTGGCGGCCGTGCGCAGCCCGGTTACGGCGACGTTGTTGGGCAGCTCGCTACAGGTGATTTCACCGACAATGATCGCCTTGAGCTCACCTTCCGCCGCGTCGTAAAGCACGACGACCGGATGATTGAGTCTCGGATACACCTGCTCCTCGGCCATCGGTTTGACCCATTCGCAGTGCGTCATCAGTCCGGTCGCTTTTGCCGCAGGCACGCCTCCCTGATGGACGCTTACGCGCACTCCGCTAGGAATGTGAATCCTCCTGCGCGGCGCGTTGAGTTCCGGGTTTTCGCCCCATTCGCGAAAGCCCAAGCGAACCGCTTCCACGGCTTCGCACATGGTCACGATGCCGCGAATTTCCTCCGGGCCGATCAATAAGGGCTGCATGCTTGCTCCCATTTCAAATCGTCGGCGCCACTTGCGGGCGCGCAATCAGATCTTCGCCCCACCGTTTGACGTTAGAATAACGATCATCAATCGCGACGCCGTAGCGTTTCTGCCGCGTGTAAAACGGAATGAACGTAATGTCGGCCAGCGAATAATCGTCGACGATATATTTTTTACCGGCCAGCTCCTGGTCGAGCCTGTGAAGATGGCGATCGAGTTGCTCGCGGGCTTTTTCCGGCTCTCGGTTATGGGCGAGGTCCGATGCGGCCGGGTGAACGCGCGTGTTGAAGAAATCGATCCAGATTCGCACTGTCGAGCGCCGCAGAAGGTCCGTCGGTAGCAGACGGATCTCGGGAAACTTTTCTTCGAGATACTCGTTGATGATCGCTGACTCATAAATCACGCCGTCGCCGTCGACCAAAACCGGCACCTTGCCGTAAGGGTTCCGCTGCACCAGGTCGGTGGGCTTGTTTTTGAGGTCGACTTCAATGAGCTCGTAGGGAAGCTTTTTTTCAGCGAGGACAATCCTTGTCCTGTGGGCATAGGGTCAGGTGTGGCAAGAATAGAGTTTCATCTCGAGCCCTCCTCTCACCGTTCCATATCAACGGGGTTCAAATCGTTCAAGTCGCTCGGATAGGTCAAATCGCCCGATGTGAACGAAATAAACGCACGTCCACTCGTCTTGAAGTCTGGAACTGATCCTATTGCTTGCCCGCCAACCGATCTTGCAACGTGTCGCCGACCAGGTTGAGGGCGAGCACCGTCATCATGAGCGTCAAACCCGGGTAGGTTGTGATATGGGGTGCGACGAGCAAAAATTGCCGGCCATCGCTAAGCATCGATCCCCAGGATGGTGTCGGCGGTTCAACGCCCAGCCCGAGAAAGCTCAGGCTACCTTCGGCGACAATCGCCGCCGCCAGTCCGAAGGTTGCTTGAATGAACAGCGGCGGCAATAAATTGGGCAGCAAGTGCCGGGCGATGATCCGCTTGGGCGGGCAGCCAAGCGCGTGTGCAGCCTGCACGAACTCGCGTTCGCGGAGCGACAGAATTTCGCCGCGCACCAGGCGGGCGTAGCCGGTCCAGCCGATAAGGCAAAGCGCCAGAATTACATGATCGAGACCGGGACCGAGAACCGCTGTGAGCGCGATGGCGAGCAGTATGCCCGGAAACGCCATCAAGATGTCGACTAGCCGCATCAGCAACTGATCCAGCCATCCTCCGAAATACCCCGACAAGGAGCCGATCATGAGGCCGATGGCAAGCGAGATCGTGACGGTGGCAATCCCGGTGAGGAGAGAAATTCGCCCACCGTAAAGCGTCCGGCTCAAAACATCGCGTCCCAGCTTGTCGGTGCCGAGTGGATGATCGTGGGAGTAGGCGATTAAATCCCGGTCAAGATTTTGCCGTAAGGGATCATGAGGCGCAAGCAAGGGTGCCAACAGTGCGCCGGTCGCGAGCAGGACCAACACGGCAAGGCCGGCATAAAACCACACTCTACTCGCCATAGCTCACTCGCGGATCGATCAACTTGTAGAGCAGGTCGGTGGCGAAATTGACCAACACATAGGAAATGGCGATCACCAGCACGCAGCCTTGGACGAGCGGGTAGTCGCGCGTTTGAATCGCCTGAACGGTCAAGCGGCCGATTCCAGGCCAGCTGAAAATCGTCTCCGTGATCAGCGAACCGGCGAGCAGGCTGCCGAACTGAAGGCTCATGATCGTCACGACCGAAAGCAGCGCATTGCGCAACACATGTTTCAGCCATACTTGTTTTTCGGGCAATCCTTTGGCGCGCGCGGTTTGGACGTACTCCTGATGGATCACTTGCAGCAGGCTTGCGCGCAGAATGCGCACGAGAATGGCCGACATGCCGAGGCCGAGGGTGATCGAAGGGAGCCAGAGGTGACTCAAGCCGCCGCGTCCCGACACCGGAGTCCAGCCGAGTTGGATCGAAAAAACAATCATCAAAAGTGGACCGAGCCAGAAGTTCGGCAACGACAGGCCCAACAAGGAAAACGTCAACGCAGCGCGATCGATCCAACCACCGCGGTATTTCGCCGCCAGCATTGCGAGGGGAAAAGAAATCAGGCTGGCAGCGAGCATGGCGCACAAGGCGAGCTGCAATGTCGCGAGTAACCGGGCGCGGATGATTGCACCGACACTCGCGGCTTCGTAAAGCGACCGGCCGAGATCGCCCGAGATGAGGTTGAGCAGAAATGAGCGATATTGCGCCGTTAGAGGACGGTCAAACCCCAAGCTTCGGCGAAGCGCGACCTTGTCCGTGGCGCTCGCCGTCTCACCGAGCATAACCTCAACCGGATCGCCGGGGATCAAGTGGACCAACAGGAATACCAGCGTAACCGCGCCAAGCAGGGTGGGCAGAGCCAGCAACGATCGACGAATCAGGAATCGCTTCACGTGACCGGGCTAACCACGGCGGGCTGCTTTGAGCGAAATCAGATCGCCGTCCGGATAGGCGACAAAACCGCGCACCGCGGGCTTTTTTACGATGACATTCTTCCACCACCAGAGTGGAATGTAGGGCAAGTCTTCGGCGAGCAGCTGTTGTACCTGCGCGTAAATCCGTTGCCGCTCGCTCGTGTCGAGAGTGGCGCGGCCGCGCTCGACTAGCCGGTCGACGTCCGGATTTTGGTAGCGGCCCCGATTGTCTCCGTTGGGCGGCACGGCCGCCGAGTGAAAGATTTGGTAATAAGCGTCTGGATCTTCGATGCCGACCCAGGCGAGCGAATAGAGATGAAAGTTGCCGCGCTTAATGTCGTTGAAAAAAGTGCCCCATTCGTAGCTGCGCAGCTCGAGCTCGATACCGACTTGCATCAATTGTTCTTTGAACGCCTCGGCGATCCTGCGCCGCAGATCGATATTGGTGGTTTTAAACGACAAGCGAAAGCGCGGCAGCGGCCCATCGCCGTCAGGATCGGGGTAGCCTGCTTGGTCGAGCAAACGTTTAGCTCGCGCCGGATCATACGCCCAATGCCGCACCTCGCCGTTGTACGCCCAATTGTGCGGAGAGAGCAGACCGGTAGCCTCGGTGACGATATTCTTGAGCAAGTGCCGGGTGATCGTGGTGCGGTCGATGGCGCAGGCGATCGCCTGGCGAACTGCTTGCCGGCGCAAGATCGGATGCGCCAGATTGATACCGATATATTGAAACGTCGTCCCCTGCTGCAATTCGATGTCGGCATCGGTGTTGCTTCCGAGCCACGGCAACATATCGGGCTCGAGATCGTTTTGCATAAGGTCAATCGTTCCTTGTTGAAATTCGAGCACGCGCACCATCGCGTCCGGCACGATTTTGAAGACCACGCCGTCGAGCAGGGGGCGGCCGCCCCAGTAATCTGGATTGGCGCTCAGGGTGACTCTTTCGCCGGATTCCAAGGCTTGGAGTCGAAACGGCCCGGAACCCGGCGGCGGGCGATGTTTCGCACCGGCGGCTATGGGCGAGCCTGCCGGTACGATGCCCACCGTAAACTGCTCGATAAAGGGTGCATGCGGCGCGTTCAAGTGAAACCGCACCTGATGCGGGCCGGTGAGCTCGATCACGCGCAGTGGTGTTAGCAAGCCGCGCTTCGGCGAGAGCGCCTCGGAGTTCAAGATCGATTCGTACGTAAACTTCACGTCCGCCGCGGTGAGCGGTCTGCCGTCGTGAAACTTTACGTCATTGCGCAGGTTGAAGACGTAAGTTCGGTCGCCGAGCATGCGCCACTCCCGGGCGAGTTCCGGTCGCAATCGCGATCGCTCATCGCTGCGCAGGAGCGAGTTGTAGATCAGATGGCCGACGCGCACGGAATTCGCGTCGGTCGAGTAGCGCGGGTCGAGTTGCAGCGGGTAGCTTTCAATCCCGACCACCAGGTAACCCGGCGGGCGCTCGCTCGAAGGCGACCGGCAACCGGATAGGAAAACCAGCCAAATGCTCAGGAAAATGAGCATTATGCACCGCG
>DATBMR010000301.1:0-7508 GCA_036554745.1 Binatia bacterium | reverse complement strand
GTTGCAACTCTCGGCGAAAAAAATCGAAGCACTAATCTATCCCGTGGGTTTTTACAAAACTAAGGCGCGCAACATCCTCGAGATTTGCCGGACGCTCGTCGATGGGTACGGCGGCGGAGTTCCCGACGAAATCGATGAGCTGTTAAAACTGAAAGGCGTTGGCCGGAAAACCGCAAACCTGGTGGTAACGCTCGGCTACCAAAAACCCGGGATTTGCGTCGATACTCATGTGCATCGAATCTCCAATCGCTGGGGTTACATCAAGACGTCGACGCCGGAGAAAAGCGAATTCGCTTTGCGGCGCAAACTTCCCAAAAAGTACTGGATCGAATACAACGATCTGCTGGTAAGCTTCGGGCAGCACCTCTGCCGGCCGATCTCGCCGGTCTGTAGCCGGTGTCCGGTGAAGAAGTATTGCCGCCGAGTCGGCGTTACAGTGAGGCGATGAATATGGCGCAGAAAATTCCTCAAGGCTATTTCAATTGCAACATCGAACCCGTGGGTTATCACGATTTGAACAATCGCCCGGCATTCAAGCTGGCAATGCAGCACGTGGACAACCGTTGGTATCTCTACGTCGCTCATCTCTGGCATCGCGGTTGGAGCGTGCTCGATGTTACCGACCCAGCGGCACCCAACTTTTGTACTTACATTCCTGGTCCCGAGAACACCTGGACGATTCAGATTCAGGTCGCCGAAGGCAAGATGATCACTGGCCTTGAGCGCATTGCGCCCGGCTGGGGCGGCGCCGAGAGCCAACCGTTCACCGAAGGTTTTTTTATTTTTGACGTGAGCGAGCCCGAGCAGCCGCGAAAGATCGGTCATTTCCGAACGGGTAGCACCGGCACTCATCGTAATTTTTACGACGGCGGGAATCTGGTTCATGCCGCCGCCGGTGCTCCTGGGTTGACCGGAAAAATTTATCGCGTGATCGACATCGCCGATCCCGCCAAGCCGCGCGAAATCGGCCGTTTCTCGCTAGCGGAGCAATCCGAAGGCGCACGGTCGGATGGATTAAAATTTTCCTGTCACGGCCCGGCGCACGTGGAAGGGAATCGCGCCTATCTCTCCTACGGGGATGGCGGCGGCATTATTCTCGACGTCGCCGATTTTTCCCGGCCAAAGATGATCAGCCAGATCGCCTTTCGGGGCATTACTGCCACTCAAGGCATTCACACCTACTTGCCATTGCCGCGCCGGAAGATCGCGTTGATCAATGACGAGGCGATTCGAGAGAATGGTGACGAGAATCTCAATATGGCGGGCATTGTCGACGTCAGCGACGAAAAACGTCCGCGTATGCTGTCGCTGTTTCCTTTACCAGGGCCGCCGCCGGAGAGCGAACTCAATAACTTCTACGAGAAAGCCGGCCGCTTCGGCCCGCACAATCACCATCACCCAAACCATCAGGCGTGCCTGGAAGATCGCGACGATCTAGCCTATTTGACTTATTTCAACGCCGGGCTGCGCGTCTACGATATTCGCGACGCGCGTCAGCCTAAGGAATTTGCCTACTTCGTTCCGCCGGACCCGCAACAAAGAGTCGGCACGAAACCGAGCAAGCTAGTAGCTCAAACCGAAGACGTCATAGTTGACCGCCGCGGCTTCATCTACATTAGCGACAAAAACCTGGGAATCTATGTGCTGCGACTGCGGCAAGTGTGGCCGTACCAGCCAGCATAACGCTGTCGGTTGACGCTTGCAGTTATTCCAACGGCTTGAAGAGAGCGAAGCAGTAAAACGTCTTGAACGGTTGGAACGTGAAAACTACGGCTTCATCGCCTCGGGAAAGTATTTCGACGGTGCCCACACATTGACGGTGAAGTTCTTGCAACCGAGGATGCGCAATTCACGCATGATGCGGATATAATCCTGAGAGTCGATGAAGTCGCGCCAGTTGTCCAACGTCTCAAAGTCGATAGTGATCGCCACATGCGGTGTCACCTCGAGCGGATTGCGGTAGTTGCGGATTTCAATCACGCCTTGATGCGCCAATGTGGTCGGCAGCCAATCGTTTCTCGCCTTGTTCGCATAAATCGTCAGATTCGCTTTCTGGTCCGGCAAGTCCCACTGGATGACGAAATGAACCATCGCTCGGTCCTCCGTTTACTGAATGCTTTTGACCAAGCCGCCATCGATCGCAATCGTCGTTCCAGTGATGTAGCTGGCGCGCTCCGAACCGAGAAAGACAATCAAGTCGGCCGTCTCTTCCGCTGTGCCGTACCGGCCCAACGGCACTTCCACTGCCATCTCTTTGTTTATCTCTTCCACCGGCCTGCCCAACCGGTCGGCGCGCGCCTGGTTAAGCTTCTGCGCACGCTCGGTATCGATCCGACCCGGACACACGTTGTTAAAAAGGATGTTATCCCTCGCCAGCTCGCGCGAGAGCGTTTTCGCCAAGCCGATTACGGCGCTGCGCACGGCGTTCGATAATACCAGACCCGCAATCGGTTCTTTGACCGCATAGGAGGTGATGTTAACCACCCTGCCGCCGCCCACTTTGCGCATGTGCGGCACCGCCTCGCGCGTCATCCGCATGGTGCTCATGAAGCTCAGATTAAACGCGCTCTGCCAATCTTCGTCGGTGAACTTCATGAAGTCGCCCGGCGGCGGCCCACCGGCGTTGTTGATGATCACGTCGACGCGGCCAAAATGCTTCGCGCTGTCGTTGACGAACTTCTTGATATCTTCGGGCTTGCTCATGTCCGCGACCATCGGCAAGACTTCGCCACCCGTCCGTCCGCGAATCATCTCCGCGGCGTGGTTGAGCGCCGCTTCGCCGCGCGCGCAAATTGCCACCTTGGCGCCTTCGCGCGCGAAACCTAAAGCGGTTGCGCGGCCCATACCCTGACTGGCGCCCGCAACTAAAGCCACTTTGCCCTTTAGTCCCAAATCCATTCTGCTCCATCCCCCCGGAATTTTAGTCTGCCGGATACTAGCAAAGCCCTAGGGGAGGGTCAAAAGAAAGAGAGCGGAAACAGCGGCCGGGATTCAAGGCCGTCCGCAGTCAGGGGATCGGATTGCGAAATCAAGACTCCATCAAAGAGAGCACTCGACTATCTGGGAACAACCCGGAGTGTGGCGAGACACGACTATTTTCAATCCATGACTCCAAAACTCCACCACTCCAGTACTCCGATCAGTGCTCTTCGGTCGCACGCTTACTTCTGTGACCAGTAGATGTTGTCACGAAACTTGGGTTCGAGGCGTTTGATGTAAAGGCAAAGCATGCCGTGGACCCCGAACTGGCGCAGCTTGCGCGGATCACCAGCGCGCAGCGCGTCTTTCTCTTCGGCAGTGAGATCGTACTCGCCCATCACCGCTTCAAAATCCTTAAGCGATCGTTGATAGACCGATTCTTGCATCTTGAGATCGAATAGCAATCGACTTAGATCATAACAGCTCACCATGTCCTCCGCCGTATTTTCCGTTGACTGACGATCCGAATCTAATTTAGCTTCCAACTGACAAATCCCCAGCCGGTAGCGACAAAATCCGGCATATAAGCCGTAAAGGCGGCCTTGGCGTCGCCGATTGCGCCAACGACAACCATCCAATTAAGAAATTCGGTATCCCCCGCCTGCAACAGATCGTCAACGGAATATTCGATCAGACTCCGCCCCTTGCCTTGGCGCAGCACTTCGAGAAGCTTATGATCGAAGCGCTCATCGATCTCGCCGATACGCGGCGAACCGGGAAAGTGCGATAAGCCGCCGGTGGCCAGGATCGCCACGCGTTCTTGGCGATCTTCCGCAACGCTGCGGATCACCTCACCGACTTGATAGCAGCGGCGCGGCGTTGGCGCCGGGTCAACCCAGGTATTGACGTAGACCGGCAGAATCGGAATCTTCGGTTCGGGCACCAGAAAATAAAGCGGCACGGTCTGTGTGTGCTGCAGTTCGATTCGTTCGCCATAGGAAAAATCGATCCCTTTGTTCATGCCGGCGCGGATGATCGCTTTGCCGAGCTCTTTGTGATTGCGATAGTGAAAGCGATGCCGTGTGAATTGGCCGTTGACTTCGTCGCCGATCGTCACAAAAAACGTTGGAATATTGTTCCAGAAGAAATTGACGAATTGATCGTTGGCGACGACGATTAAAACATCGGGCTTAGCCGCTTCAAGATCCGCGCGTAGCACCGCAAAGGCGGCTTCGGCATCCTGGCGCAGCTTTTTTTGCTGCTCGAACGTCGGCCGTTTGGCCGAGCCTTGCGGCGCCATGCTGTAGTGAAGATCCATAAAGTCTTCCCACTCGCGGCCCGGCTCAAGCAGAATGTTGGGAGCGTGGCTCGCTGCCAAAGCGGAAACTAACGGCATAGGCGACTCCTCGGCGGATTGGCGAAAATCCTATTCCCCGAATTTGGAAAAAGCAAACGTGGCAGCAGCAGCGGTCGGCTTGCAGCACAAGACTTTAGCCGTGCCTGCAATCATGCAGTTCGGTGTACAGCACGGTTAACAGGATGCGCATCACCCCGCGATGGCGAGCGCGTTGTACGAAAAGCGACCGGAGGCGGGAAATCAGAGCATGCGGTAGTTGCGGACGGAAACGTAGATCAAGAGCGCTATGACAATGGTCGAGACGATCGGATGATTCAGCACCCAATTGAGCGATGGCTCAAAGAAATTAGACATTATGTAATCGACGAACCTGCTCATTTGGCTCTCCCATCCGCTCAATGATCAGGTAGTATTTTATAACAAAACCGCCATCTCGGGAAAGAAGAAACTTTCGCCAACACAACATCTACGACGTGGCCAGCCAAGCGCTGCACCAAGGAACAAACGAGTTGTCTGTCCATGGTTTGGACGCCATCACCTTTAACCCCTGAGCTTAGACGGCGCGTTGCGCAATCAAAGTAATTTTTTGGATCGTAACTGTACAAACTTGCTCAGCTTAGACCATTCGCGGCCCAAAATGTTCGGCCAGGCGGGCTAAGATCGCCATCCAAGGTCCATAAGTTAGCGAAAACCCGCGGAATTATCTTACGAGGCAGTCTGAGTGCCCATGGCACCGTGGTTGCTCTATCGGTGGAACATCAAGTCCACTGGAGGAGCGCCCGATGAAATTACTGCTGTCGACTTTATTCAAGAAGATGCCCGTGAGGACAACCAAGCAGCGCGCTACGCTGTGTAAGCGCTGTGGGGCACGGATCTACTCATTGAGCTATTTGAAAGCGCACCTTGAAGCGCACGACAGAAAAACTCATTAGCCAGACGCTTGGCCGCATCGGCGGTGTTCACCGGACTCGGCGGCTGTTAACCAGCGCCGGGACGATGACAACCATTCATCTAGGCGTTTCAAGTACTAGCATTGCCGACCGCCGTTGAGCCAGTTGTCGTAACCATGAGACGCCACCATCATTATAGCTCTGCCGGTGCGGATTCGTGTGGCGCTAAACCGCGCTGCAGTCACCCGCTCGCGTTGGTGATCGATCCGACTGATCTTGAACTCGAGAAACTGGAAAAGATGCTGGCCGAGTGCCCGAACTGTAGCCAGTGGTCGCCGGGCGACGGACCGATCATGGCCATCGTTGCAAGTCGCGACAATACCCCAGAAGAAGAACCCAAGGAATTGGTTTAAAACCGCCGGGGGAGGTAACGACGACCATGCGCCGATGCTTCGTCTTGTCGCGCTTGATGAACGAAACAGGAAAACCTAGATGCAAGCGATGAAAATCATTATGCCGGTGGCCGAACGAAAGCCTTGCGTCTGCGGCGCAACACTTTGTGTTAGCCGGACAGTAAAAAGCGGATTTCTTTCTGAGGTATGGCTTTGCTCGCGCCAGTGTGGCGCACGAGGGCTGAGCTACGAAGGAGCCCTCCGACGGAAGATCCGCTTAGACTTGCTGAGTTGGGGCGATTTGCGCCGCACCGCCGAAGCTTTGATTGCCGCGAATACGGACGAAGATGACAACTGCCTCGTGCAGTGATCGCGCGAAAGCCTGAATCTGCGGGACCTTTCCTGGTTGCTTCCGGCTGCCGGGTCTTTGGGTCATCCCCGCCAGAGGCACTGGTGAAGTAGGTCAGGCGCATGGTACACACCCGGCACCGCACGCGCTCAAGGTTTTCCGCCTCGTTGCTTTTCTAACCCACAAATAATGAATTGACGATTCGGACAAACCGGCGCCAGCGCCCTATCGACGTAGTCAAATCGGGCGTTCCAACACTTGCCTTAGGAAGACTTTTTGGTACCTGGTGTGTCATTCGCTGCCAGTTCACCGCTTAGGAAGTACGGCCCATGCATTGCTCTATCATCGTGAAAAGTATCAGTTTCTTCCAGTGCCTTTGGAGTAAGGCTATCCCATCCGGAACATGTACGACCAGTACTTTGGATTCCAGGAATCTCCCTTTAGCGTAACCCCGGACCCAAATTTTTTTTACGAAAATCCCGTTTACCAAGAGGCCTATGCCTCGCTTCGTTACGGCATCGCCGCAAAGAAAGGCTTCATTGCTATCACTGGGGAGGTGGGGACAGGAAAAACCACGCTACTGCGTAAATTGATGCATGACTTCGACAAGACTGTTCATTTCGCATGTATCTTTAACACTCTTCTGACCTTCGACGACTTGCTCTGGGTCGCGCTGCGCGATTTAGGCGTTCCGAGCGAAAGAAAAGATAGACTGATAATGCTCGATGACCTCAACACCTATCTGGTGGAGCAGTTCAATGCGGGTCACAGTGTCTGCCTGCTGATTGATGAGGCTCAAGACCTGGGCGATGAATCGCTCGAAGGCCTGAGGCTACTCTCTAATCTTGAAACGAATAAACAGAAGCTTCTGCAAATCGTGCTGATCGGCCAGCCCGAGTTAAACGCCAAACTGGATAAGCCGACTCTCCGCCAGCTCAAGCAGCGAATTGCGGTTCAATGCAAGATTGTTCCACTTAATGAGGAAGAAGTTGGCTCCTATATCAATTTTCGCCTCAGGGTTGTCAATTATCACGGCAAGGATCTGTTTGAACCTGAGGCCATTCAGAAGATCGCGCTCTATTCCAAGGGCATCCCCAGGCTCATCAATATTCTTTGTGACAATGCTCTACTCACCGCCTTTGCAGCCTCGCAAAAAACTGTTTCGGCAAACATGGTCGGCGAAGCCGCCGGCGATCTCAGGTTAAGATCAGAAGCGCACGGCAGCCAAGGGGACAAAACTGCATCGCCCACTACCGCCGAACGGAAGCCCTCAGACCATCAAGCCACAAGCCGACCTCTTCAGCCGATCGTTAGGCGCTCGGCGGTAATCGCAATTAGCGCGGTTGTTATCATTGCGTTTTTTTTCGCTGGCGTCCTGGTCAGCGATCGCTTTTTCCCCCGAGTGGTAGAAGTGAAACACGATTCGCCGCTCCCGAAAGCGTCACCTGCTCCACGCCCGATAATTATTACCCCACAGCCCAAACAAGAAACGGAAATTCCTGAAGTCCAAACTACAGCGGCAGAGATTAAGTGGAATGACCGACTCAACATTCAATATGGCTCTACGGTGTATGAAATTGCGATCGAGGCGTACGGAGCCA
>DATBMR010000218.1:0-4813 GCA_036554745.1 Binatia bacterium | reverse complement strand
CATCGGTTTTGGCCGCTATGTCGCGCCCGGCACCTATGTTTCGTATTCAGAAGAACTGTCGGGCGAGCGGGGACGCGAGATTTCGCTCGAATATCAAATCATCCCGAACTGGAAGATCTCCAGCAGCACCACCACTACCGGTTCGAATGGCATCGATATCATCTGGCATAAGCGCTATTGACGGCCGCTCGCCAGCTATTTCTTCTGCCAATTGCCCTGGCTGTCTTGGATCCACCAGCCGGGCCGCGCCTGCTCGATCCAGCTCCGGGCAAAGATGCTCTTGATCTTGGGAACATTTTCACTGGCGATGTTGTTCGCCTTGGCGATCTCGGCGTATAGAGCTTCACGATCGCGATTTTCGGCGTCGATCAATTGGCTCACTTCGGCGCGCTGCTTGAGGCTCAAGCCGTCGTTGCTGCGAACGACCAACAGACCATTCTGTGCTAAACCGACGTTGCCGCGATCCATATAGGGCTTGATCGCTTCGCTGCGGCGTTTGATTGAATCCTTCAAGGCGCGAATCGCCGGATTGGAAACATTGATATCCGCTTCCTGCGCATGCGCTTGGCTGACGAGCACGAGATGCGCAAGCATGACCGGCATCTCGAAGCGGCGGCTCTGAGGTTGGGGCGGGGTCGTCCCCGGTTCGCCAGGTTCGCCCCACGTCTCCTTGACGATTTGGTCGGCTGCGCGCTCAACCGCCGCCGCCGGGAAGTAGATATTCACGGTCACGCAGGCGCTGGCGAAAAATACTCCGATGAAGATGCAACGTTTCAACATGGATCCTCCGTGTTATTTGACTTCCGGTTTCTCTGATTGGATGCGCTCCAAGCGGCGCAGCAGCTCGGAAAAAGCAATGACCTGGGTGTGGCTCACGATATTTACCGTGGGCGGCAGAAAGCTGCCGACGACCAAGTATTCCTGATCGCCGCGGGTTTCCACACCGCGCAAAGTCAGCCGGTCATTTTTCAAGAGCGCCTTGAAGCCCAGTTTGCTGTATCGAAAACTGTCGAAAAAAGTTGCCAGGCCGCCATAGAGCGCGCCGGCATTTTGCCCGGAGCTGAGCACGGTGATCTTGTCGAGCGCCTCCACGCTGATGCGCTGCTCGCCGCCGCGATCGACCGAATAAAGATCAACGCGAAATTGTGCCGGCTGCCGGTCGACGATGACCAGGTCGTTGATTGTTCCCGCCAGAGTGCCCGAGATCTGGCCGAATGCAAAGGTCTTCGACAGCTGCTCGAGCTGGATATCGGCTAACTTGGCGTCCAGCCGGATCGCCGCCAGCGCCGAAAACGGACTGTCGATCTCGAGCCGACTCATCGTCATCCGCCCGCCGAACAGCTCAGCCTCGATCGTGCCGCTGGTTTTTAACGTGTCGGCGGTCGAGTGCACCTCCGGAATCGATCCCGTGAGCGTACCGCTGAAGCGCGGCCAGCCTAACGCTTCAGTGAGCTGCTCGAGATCGAGCCGATTGGCTTCGAGGGACAAGGTCAGCCGCTTGGGGTCGTTGATGAGGTCGGGCCAGAAAAGATTGCGGACGATCAACTCGCCGCCGAATGCTGCCGCGCGGACGGGCTGATGGAAACGCAGCTCATTACGCGATAAAGAGACCGGCGCCCGCATCGGACCGACCGATTGTTTGCCCAGGCGGGCGCCCTCGATGGCAACCGTGCCGGATCGCGGCGCGGCAGGGGGAGGTTGTTTGATCTCGGCGAAGCCAATTTCGAACGGCAGATCAAGTGCCAGCGGACCGATGTGCCACTCATCGGACCGCGAGCGCAGCTCGCCGGCTTTGAGCGACAGTTCTCCAATGGCGCTGAGATCGGCCGGGCGGCCGCGCAATTGAGCGGCAAAGGCGAGCTCGCCGGCGACCACCAGTTTGTCAAGGAATGGGAACTGGCGATGCAAATTCTCGCGCAGAAAATAGTCGAAAAATCCGCCCGGCAAAAATCTCGCGCTGCGCGCTTGCAGGCGCAGCTCGGGCGCTTGCGTCAGTTTCTCAACGGCGCCGCTGGCGGTGATGGTGCCGACGTTGGTTACACGGATTTCACATTGGCGGCACTCGAGCCGGTCCTCGCTGCGGAAGTAGTCGGCAGCGAACGCGAACTCCGGCTTGCGCGCCGTCAAGTCGGTGAAAAATTTTCCCCATAAAATTTCGCCGCTACTGACGGCAAACTCGATGTCGAAGCCCAAGGACTCGGTTTTTGGCCGAGCCGTGCACTCAAACGATCCGTTGAGCGACAAGTTCTCGCCGATCTGTTGATTGCCGGCGGAATTGAATTTGCCGCCGGCAATTTCGAAGCGACCGTTGATCCTCCACGGCTCGTCGGCCCTGGCTGCGAAGGAGACAGTCGCCTGCAAACGCTCGGCTGCGGCTTGCCATCGCTGAGGCCCGCCGTAGTCAAGCTTGGCGAGGTTGAGCTGCGCGCCGTCGATCCGCAGAGCCGGCGGCGTCCAAGCAAACGGCAGCACAAGGCTGAGCCGCGCTGTCTTTACCCCATCGCCGCCAATTTGGACGTCGTCGCTGCGCGCGATTCCGCGGAACTCGAGGCCATCCCAAGGCCCGCGGATTTCGCTGTCGATCTGCGCGTGCCCGTGATAGTTCCACTGGCTGAGAGGCGGCGGCAGAAGCGTCTTTAAATTTTCCAGAGCCATTCCTTGCCAACGTAATCGCGATTGAACCGTCAGCGGATCGAACAGCATCTCGCCTTGGCCTTCGGCGCTGCCGAGATGGGAGGCCAATTGGACTGACTTTAAGGTCAGCTTCTTATGCGGCAGCGAAAAAACGCCGGCAAAACTCGCCTGAAGATCGCCGAGAGGGAATTTAGTTGTCGCAGGTGCGAACCCACTCGGAAAATTTGCCAGAGTAGCGTGCGCGGAAACGGCGGCGTCATCGAGTCCGGGATCGATATCGATGCGCGCGGCGAGAGTGCCGGTGAACTTGTGTTCATCAAAGCCCAAACGGTGAAACCGGCTATCGATGGTCGCTTGGACCGATTGTCTCTCGGGAGCGCGAACCTTAGCATCGAGCCGCAGTAACTCGGGCGGCGCTTTCGCCGAGGCGTCGCTCGAGGTCGGCATGGATCGATTGGCACGGATGACGACAGTGGCGTCGAACTCGCGCGCGGCTCCTTTGAGGACCAGTTCCGCCGTGCCATCGAGCGCCGGCACATCGGCGCGCAGGTTGATCCCGGCTTGCCCGCCGAGATTGATATTTTCCGCCTGCAAATCGATGTTGGGCAGCTCAATAATGTTTTGGTCTCCCCTGATTAGGACGATCGTGCCGTCAACAATATTCAAGAACCGGAGAGCGAAAGACTGCGCAGCTTCGCCTTCGGCGGCGGCCAGTTCCATGTCCAGTCGCAGGACTGGCTTTTCCAGGCGTAGACGGTGCAAGGTTCGCGCCGGCAAATCAACCGGATTGAATGTGGCGCTCAGGCGCTCGGTAATGATTGAAAACTGCGGCGCTTTGGAGATCTCGACGTTTTCGGCGACCACGCGCAGCGGGAAGCGCAAGCTCAGGCTGCCCAGCTGCACGTCGAAACCGCTTCTTTGCGATAGCTTGGTTTGTGTCCAAGTGCGAAAGCTCGCCGATTGGAAGGTAAAAAATACCGCGATATAGATCACCACAAGCGCAAGCAGGACCAGTCCTGCGATCTTCAGACCGGTCCGCGCCGGAGCGTACATGAAAAAACGATACACGTTGCAAAATAGTGCGGCAACCGATGCTCGACCCGGATGAGTTGCGGCCGGTGAGTTTGACTTTACATTCTGCAGCACCCTATAAGCCATTTGCTGGACCCCCGGGATAAAACTGCAGTAGAAGAAAAGCCTATCGACGTACTCAGTAGCGGGAGGAGGAGACCATGTACAAAGAATTCAAGGAATTCATTATGCGAGGAAATGTTGTCGACCTCGCCGTGGCCGTAGTGATCGGCGCCGCCTTCGGAAGGATCGTCACCTCGTTTGTAGAGGATATTCTGATGCCACCGATCGGATTACTGTTGGGCAACGTCGATTTCTCGAATCTATTTATCAATCTCTCCGGCAAGGACTACGACAGCATCGCTGCCGCAAAGGCAGCGGGCGCAGCGACGCTGAATTACGGCATATTTATTAACAATATCATCAATTTCTTAATCATCGCGTTCGCGGTCTTTTTGATCATCAGGCAAATAAACCGAATGAAGGGGCCGGCGCCGGCCGCCGCGCCCGCCACCAAGGACTGCCCCCATTGCTTATCGGCGATTCCTGTCGGAGCGACCAAATGTGCGCACTGCACAGCGGAGCTTAAATAGGAATCTGCTGTGAGCGCCGTTCAGACGTGCCGCGCACCAAATCAGTTAAGAGCGAGCGGCACCGCTTAATCGGCAGCAAGCACTCGCGGTGAAAAGTTGCTGAGCCTGAAATGATCGCCGTAAGCGTGACCCATCGGCTATCTCGGCCGATAATGGGATCGCGCTTCCGGCAACCAGGCTTTGATTTGCGCGATGCGGGTCTCATCGCTGGGGTGGGTCGAAAGAAACTCAGGAGGCTTGTCGCCGGCGATCTTCGACATGCGCTGCCAAAACGCGATCGCGCTTGCCGGATCATAACCTGCCTTGGCCATCAAGGTGAGTCCGATTTGGTCGGCTTCGGATTCCTGAGCGCGGCCCCACGGCAGCAGGACACCGACGCTCGCGCCCAAGCCATACAGTTTGAGAAAATCTTCCTGCAGCCCGGGGGTGACTTGGCCTACACCGAGCGCGAGTATTTGGCCGATCGCCTGGGCGCCGATCTCCTGACTCATCCGTTCGGCGCCGTGACGCGCGAG
>DATBMR010000247.1:0-15693 GCA_036554745.1 Binatia bacterium | reverse complement strand
CGCGGCGTCAATATCGGTACCGAGAACATGAGCCTGCGCAAACCGCGCTGCCGCGCGTACTCGCGCATGATCTCCTTGTACGAAACCGGATCGGCACCGCCGATTTCGATAATACGATTGCCTGCGTGAGTAAGGTCCAGGGCAGCGACAAGATACTGAACCAAGTCTTCGACGCCGATCGGTTGAGCCGCGATCGACACCCAAGCCGGGCAAATCATCACCGGCAACCGCTCCACCAGCGCCCGGATCATTTCAAACGAAAGGCTTCCCGAGCCGATGACGATCGAGGCGCGAAACTCGATCACCTCGACGCCTGGCACTCGGAGAGTCTCGCCCACTTCCTGACGGCTGCGCAAGTGCGGCGACAGCGCCCCCTCGCCCAAGCCGCCAAGATAGATGATCCGCCGAACATTGGCCTGTCGCGCTGCCTCTGCAAAATTAGCTGCGGCTTGACGATCTTCTTGCTCGAAGGAACCAGTAGAACCCATTGAGTGCACCAGATAATACGCCGTGTGCGCTCCCGCCAATGCAGCCGGGAGCGACGCTGGATCTAGGCAGTCGCCGAATACCACGGCGGTACGTGTGCCGACCCGACCACGAAGTTCCTCCGGCCGCCGCGTCATGCAGCGAACTGGATAGCCGCCCGCGTCCAAGGCTTGAAGCAATCTTCCACCGATGTATCCCGTACCGCCGGTTAACAGGATGAGGTGCTGACGATCCATAGTCGTCGATTCTGCTACGCCGCTCTCGGTGAGTTAACTGAGGTCGCTGCGCGGATCAATCATATGACCTCATGACGCTCGGTCGGCTGAGTGCGGCCCTGAGGAGCGAAGGCGCCAGAGCCAAATGTTTCCTAGTTCTGCGTGACCCTTAGCGCGATGCCTGATCCTTCCACTGAGATCTCATGAGTGCTCGCTTCGTCTGTATCATAGAGGCAGTCATTGCCTTTGCTCCAGAAGGGGTGCGCTCCTCGGTCGCGTTTTCATCACGAATATCCAGTTAAGTTATTGTATCGCCAAAGCGCTAGGACACCTAAGCATGGTGGGAGTAACGCAGCTCACTTGCCTCGCCGTCGGTTTCCTGTAAGAAAAGCTTAACACCGGCAGATGTATCCTATGAAGTCCCAGATTCACGTAGTTGTACTCATGGCACTGTGCTTCGCAACCGCCGCTCCTGCGCAGGAAGATCAGCCGCTGCCACCCGGAACCTACCGGCTCGAGATGATCATGACCTCGACGACGCGCGTGCCTTTCTTTGGTGCCTCGAAGTCGGCCTCCCAGTCAATTTCGCTTGTGCAGATTCGCCGCGCCGGCAATGATCTTACCCAAAGCCATACGGTTTGCGATTTTCGCGTGCTCGATTCAGGGATGATCAAGATGGTTTTTCCGGATAAATTTATCCGCGCCTTGGCCAATCACACTTATCCGATTCAATTGGAAAAAGCGGGCCAGGATTGGCGCTACCGCGCCGATCTCGGCGTGGAACGGATCGGCTACCGTAACCAGGGTACAGAAGACCGGCTGCCGGTCAAAATCGACGACCCCCAAGTTTTTGACTGGGACGGGGACGGCCAGCCCGGCGCCACGTTGAAGTTGGCGATTCCGCTGCTGCCGACGGCCGACCTCTATATCGTGCAGCGCGGTCAATCGATCTTGAGCGGCCGGGTGCTGGAGCCAGGAAGGATTGATGGCAACATTGAAGTGGTTCGGTTTGATCAGCGGGTGATCGGCGCCCGGCCGGGATTTCTTGCCAAATCACCGGAGATCCAACCCGATCCACAAGAGAGTCGCTTCTCGTTGAGCCGAGTTGCCGCAGCAACCACCTGCGAGATATTGCGCGGCTCGGCCACCAAACCGTAGAAAAACGGCAGACAACCGACTTCGAACAGGAGGTCACCCCTTGCTCGGCCGTAGCCAAGATAAGAGGCGCATCCAAACTTCTGCCGAACCGAGCGCCGATCGTATCTGCGTGCTCTTACCGGTTTTGAATGAAGCGGAGCGCATCGAGCGTGCTCTCGATGGCCTTGTTTCTCAACCCGAAGAAGTTCAGCAGATCTTGGTCATCGACGGCGGCTCGACGGACGGCACGTCGGCCATCGTGCAACGCTATGGCGAAACCGACCGCCGCGTTCGCCTAGTCGACGCGAGCCCGGTGGATCCGCGCTGGACAGGCAAAGCTTGGGGACTCCATCGGGGTTTGGAGCGTTCAGATCCAACCTGCCAGTGGATACTTTGTGTTGATGCCGACACCTGGCTTTCGTCTGATTGCGCGCGCTCGCTGCTCACGCACGCGCGCAAGACCGGCGTGTCGGCGTTCTCAGTCGCAACTCCACAGCACCTTTCGGGAAAACTCGAAGCGCTGATTCATCCGCCGATGCTAACCACGCTGGTTTATCGCTTCGGGCCTCCAGGGAAAGCGACGCGTAGTGTCAACCAAGTCCAAGCCAACGGCCAATGTTTTCTGAGCCGCCGCGAAACCTTGCTCCGAACCGAAGCTTTCCGTGCGGCGCAAGCATCGCTGTGTGAAGACATTACCATCGCGCGCCGGCTTGCCGAATGCGGCCAGCCGGTCGGCTTTTATGAAGCGGATTCGGGTTTGATCAGTGTGCGCATGTACCAGAGTTGGCATGACACCTGGGTGAACTGGCCGCGCTCGTTGCCGATGCGTGATCAATACTTCGGCTGGCGTCAAGCCAGCATCCTTGGCGTTGCGCTGCTGCTGCAAGCCCTGCCGCTGCCGTTGCTCGCTGTCGCCTTCGTCCTCGGCGCACCGATTTGGCTTCAGATCCTGCTTGGAATTTTGTTTACCATTCGGATCGGCATTCTGATCGGCGTTGCTAGGGCCTACCCGAATAGACCGTGGACTTACTGGCTCTCACTGCTTTGCGACTTGCCTGTTACCGCGCGAATCATGCACTTCGCGCTCAAACGGCGGCACAGCTGGCGCGGGCGGACCTATATAAGGCGGCCTGGCGGAACCTTCGAACCGGTAGGCGAACAAGATTAATTGCGAAAGGTTCGTCCCTGTTGCCGTGCGACGATTATCCGAAATCGCAATCGAAAAATCGATGCGGCTCATCGCCCGTTGCCTGGCAGCCAGGCGTTTAACAACTCGAGCCTCGGGACGGGATAATATCCCCGCTCAAGGTCCGGCTTTGATCGTCGCCCGGCATTATCATCACCTCTACGACGGCGTCGCACTGGCCGCAGCCATATCCCGCCCCTTTCACATCCTCGTCACTTTGGACTGGGTCAAAACCCGGCCCGGCAGATTATTGATGACAATACTCACCAAATTGGCGCGCTGGCCGGTGCTTCTGCGCTCCGACGCGGTCGCACTCGCCCGCAAACGTGGCGCTTCACTTTTTTCTTCGCAGGACGTTATGCGCCAGCAGCGCCGCGCATTGCGCCAAGCCATCGATCTTCTCGTCGAAGGGAGGATCCTGGTCATTTTTCCCGAAGGTTATCCGAATATCGATCCGACCTACACGCCGAAAACGGGACCGAATGAATTTCTCCCATTTAAGCCCGGCTTCGCCAACATCGTCGAAGCCGCAGAAAGACGTCTGAAGCGCGAAATTCCGATGATTCCAGCCGGCCTCCGCTATACTCGTGGCAAGCCTTGGATTGCCCATTTAAAATTCGGTAGAGCGATCTATCGCCAAAGCTTCAACGATGTTCGTGGAGTGACCTCCCAACTGGAAAAAAGCGTACGGGAACTATCCGGCCCGAACGCCCTTAACTGAACGGGGAGTGGACGTTTGGTCGTAGTATCAAACCGCCGCTTATGGATGAGCTCAGGTCACGCTGAACGCCGTAAAGGCCATCGAGCAAATCTTGCCACGCTCTAGCGGCAGCGGTGCGCGGTCATGCAGCGCAGCTATGGCTTTACCGCCTGCACAGATCAATACTATAAGGGAATCCTTGAAGTGCCGAGGCAACTCCTTGCGAACCGCTCAGGCTCCTCACCCGAATACCCGCCGCGGTACGCCGCGCGTGGGGACTTCCGGCTTTCACTACAACCACTGGAAACGCATTTTTTATCCGGACGATTTACCCAAGTCGCAATGGCTTTCGCACTATGCAAAACATTTCGATACGGTAGAGATCAACAACACGTTCTACCACCTGCCATCGGCCGCGGCGTTTGACACTTGGCGAGAGCAAGCCCCGGCAGGTTTCCTTTATGCCCTTAAATTCAACCGTTACGGCTCGCATTGGATGCGGCTCAAGACTCCCGGCGCAACCATTGGCAATTTCTTAAACGTCGCGACACGCCTGGACAAACTCCTTGGCCCGATTCTCGTGCAGCTGCCACCGCGTTGGGATGCCGATCCCGAGCGGCTCGACGGCTTTCTCAGCGCCGCGCCGCGCTCCCTTCGCTGGGCAGTCGAGTTCCGCGATTCGCGCTGGCTTTGTCCAGAGATCTTCGCGATCCTGCAACGTCACCAGGCGGCGCTCTGCATCCATGATATGATCGAAAATCATCCGCGTGTGCTCACCGCCGGTTGGACCTACCTGCGCTATCACGGTGAGCGCTATACGGGAAGCTACTCCTCAGAACATTTGGCCGCGGAGGCTAAATGGTTGAGCCGACAGTTGGCAAGCGGCGTGGACGTGTTTGCCTATTTCAATAACGACATTCAGGGGCACGCCATAGTCAATGCGGCCGATCTGAAGCGTCAGCTCGGCATTGACCACAAACCAGGAGACTAAAGAACAGCAAAACCGCGTTGCAATGAGTCGAGGAAGGCTAGCGCTGCTCGGTCCGCGTTATTGTCCGTTTTCTTTGTCCGCCAGGTCTTCCAAGGTCTTAAGTTGGAGCCTGCCTTCCTTGTCCTTCAAC
Source organism: Binatia bacterium (assembly GCA_036554745.1). Taxonomy (GTDB): domain Bacteria; phylum Desulfobacterota; class Binatia; order UBA9968; family UBA9968; genus DP-20. The sequence goes on along the minus strand of DATBMR010000247.1, from coordinate 10,848 downwards.
AGCAGTTCGATCTTCTTTTCGGCGTCGTGGAGCTTCTGATTGCAGAATCTAACGAGCCCGATGCCTTTTTCGAATGCGGACAAAGAATCTTCCAAACTCAGCTCGCCGGACTCCAACTGTTCGACAACCTGCTCCAGTTCTTCGAGCGCAGACTCGAATTTTTTATCGGCAACGTCTCCTTGCGCCATATTATTTCTCCGTTTCGCCAGACGGAAGCTCGCTTTGCGGAGCGGGTTGGCGACGGCGAGACACCTTCTTGAGCAACTCCAGCGGGTCGACTCGAGCATTGGCCACTCGCGCACCCCAATGGAGATGCGCTCCGGTCACTCGTCCGGTTGCCCCGGACAATCCCAGCACATCGCCCTTGCGTATCACCGTCCCCTCTTCAACCCTGATCTCGGAAAGGTGCAAGTACATAGTGAACAACCCGCCGCCGTGATCCAGCACCACACTGCCGCCGGCAAAGAAAAAATCTCCAGTCAACACAATCTTGCCGTGATTTGTCGCAACCACTTCGGTTCCGGCAGGAGCGGACAAATCCATGCCGCTATGCGGCGCCCGCGGCGCGCCATTAATGATTCTGCGCCGGCCGAAGGAAGAGGCAGAGGCCTGGTGCGGCACGGGCCGAATGAACGGAGCGTCCCATAAGCGATCCGGGATCGGAGCCGCGAAAGCGCGGGCAAACGCGGTTTGCTCACGGCGAATTTCAGCGAGTTTCTCAGGAGTCATCTGGTCGAAATCCGGCGGTACATTAAAAGACTCCTGCGAGAAGGACTTGGGTAGAATCTTGAGCGGAATCTCATTTCGAACTTCGATACCGGCGCGCGTCTTCGCCCGCAACCGAAGTCTTGACGAGGCCGGCTTGGCGGCGACATCAGCCCCGATGATGCCGCTGAAACTCTTGGCGCCGTCCGAGTAGAAATATATTTTTTCCTTGCCAAAAAGGCCTTCGATCGCTACCACGTCGGGCGCCGCGACGTTGACTTCCGCGAGCTCGCCCTGGAAAAGCTCGATCGCCTTGGGCCAAGCGATCTTGTCACCTGCGGCGATCGACGCCTGGCAGTTCAGCAGCATCGCTACCAGACCCGCGAGCACAACCAGCGGTCGCATACTACTCCTTTTCCTCGACGCGGCAGCGCGCCTGCCCTAGTGCAAAGGTGATGCGCACCAGATCGCCGGCCGCCAACTCTGCGGCATCCTTGACAATGCGCTCCCCCGGAAGTTTATGGGTAATGCTGTAACCCCGTTCGAGCACGGCCAAGGGGCTGAGCGCGCTTAATCTTCCGGCCTGGTGGGCCAGACGATTCCGGCAGTCCCGCAATCGGTCTCCAAGACGACGCAAGAGATCAACCGACAATTCGTCGAGGCGTTGCTGGTCCTCGCGCAATTTGCGGCGGGGATCGGCGAGGCGTTTGACCCACGTCGCGAGACATTCCCGCGCGTTCGACAGTTTGACATCCAGACATTTTTGCAGCTGGAGCTCGAGACTCTCGATCTGGTCGAGCAAATCGGCTTTGCGCGGGACGACCATCTCTGCGGCCGCCGTTGGAGTCGGCGCGCGCCGGTCAGCGACAAAGTCGGCGATGGTGAAATCAACCTCGTGCCCGACCGCCGAAACGACCGGAATGCGCGAAGCGAAAATCGCGCGCGCCACGACCTCTTCATTGAACGCCCACAAATCCTCTAAAGAGCCACCGCCCCGGCCGACGATAATGACATCGACACCACCCCATCGATTCAGATCGGCGATGCCATCAGCAATTTCTCTACCGGCGCCATCGCCCTGGACTTTTACCGGGCGGATAACCACACGTCGATCGGGATAGCGATCTCCGAGGATTCGCAGCATATCATGTAGTGCTGCGCCACGGTCGGATGTTACGATGCCAATTGCAGACGGTAAGAAGGGTAAGACCCGTTTCCGCCCCGCCGCGAACAACCCTTCCGCAGCAAGCTTCGCCTTGAGCTGTTCGAAGGCAAGATAGAGCGCCCCATGACCTTGCGGCTCGAGGTCTTCGACGTAGAATTGTAAGTCACCGCGCAAAGCGTAGACGCCGACACGGCCGTAGCACAGCACGGCCATGCCGTTCTCCGGCATGAAACGAAGACGCCCGCCTTGGCGGCGAAACATGACTGCGTTGATCTGGCTCTTGTCGTCTTTAAGCGTAAAATAAAAGTGGCCCGAAGGCGGCACGCGAAAGTTGGAAATCTCTCCCTGGACCCACAAGCCGTCGAGCCGGGTTTCTAACATGCCTCTGATCAGCTCCGTCAGCTCGGTGATGGTGAGAAACTTACGAGTTAGCGCGCCGAACAGCGGCAGCTCGGGTTCTTGCTTCACGGAATTGGCCACAGGCGGGTCTTTTAAGAGAAAAAAATTAGCCCTCCGAGGGGAGTCCGAGGGGAGGGCTAATTCGGCACCTTGCTGATCTGAGCAAGCCGGCTCGCCAATCGCTACGCCGCCCTTTTCTGTACAACTTGCTTGAAAACATCCCAGCTCTTCAGCAAGTCGAGCGCGCGTTTCAGTTGCGCATCTTTGTCAATCGTTTCGTCGCCGGTGGGGCCGGACGACGGAATCTGCTTTTCTCGCTCCTGGTCCGACTGCGGTGCAGCATCGGAACCCGGCTGCGGGTTGTTCAAATGGCCTGGCAGATTTTCTTCGCGCAGACCTGGTCGCTTGGCCGCCTCCGCGTTGCCGTCGCCGGGGGTATTGTCGAGCACGATGTCCGGCACGATGCCGGTGGTTTGAATCGACCGACCATTCGGCGTGAAGTAGCGCGCCGTCGTTAAGCGTAGCGCCGAGCTGTCGTCCAACGGCAAAATCGTCTGCACCGAGCCTTTGCCAAAAGTCTTCGTTCCCAACACCACCGCGCGTTTATGATCCTGCAGTGCGCCGGCAACGATCTCCGAAGCGCTCGCGCTCCCGCCATTGACCAGAACGACGATCGGGAAGTCCATCCAGGAGCCGTCTTTTTGCGCGAAGTATTTTTGCTTCTGCGCCTCAATGCGGCCCTCCGTGTAAACGATCAAACCCGATTCCAGAAACAGGTCGGAGACGCGTACGGCCTGGGTCAAAAGGCCGCCGGGATTATTGCGCAAATCGAGCACCAGGCCTTTCATCCCACCCTTCTCCGCCGCAAGCTTTTCAAGCGCGCGCTGCAGGTCGCGATCGCTGCGCTCCTGAAATTGCGCGAGGCGGATGTAACCGTAACCAGGCTCCAGGCTCCGGCTACGGACACTTCGCACGCGGATAATGTCGCGCACCAGCGAAAAATCGATCAGATCAGGCGAGCCCTCGCGTCTGATTGTCAGGTTGATTTTCGTCCCCTTAAGCCCGCGCATTTTCTTGACCGCATCCACCAGTGACATGTCCTTGGTAAACTCTTCTTCGATCTTGAAGATCTGATCGCCAGGTTTGATGCCGGCCTTGAAGGCAGGCGTATCCTCGATCGGCGACACGACCGTCAAAATCCCGCCTTTGACCGTTATCTCAATCCCCAGGCCGCCGAACCGGCCCTGGGTGTCGCTCTGCAACTCCTTGTAGAGGTCCGGAGTCAGATAAGCGCTATGCGGATCAAGAGAGTGAAGCATGCCGTTAATGGCACCGGAAACCAATGTCTTAGTATCGACTTCTTCAACATAGTTCTTCCGAACGATCGACAGGATATTACTAAACGACTCCAAGCTTTCGTAATCCTGGCGCCCAACGGCTGAAACGTTCGGCACCCAATGGGTGGACAACAAAACACCCAACGCGATGCCGATGAGCAATAACAGAAACGGTGTCCCATGCTTTTGCACGATGCGCATTGGAGGATCTCCTCAAATGGGTCAAATCACTGACCGCAAGTCTATCTCAAGAGAAATAAAATATCTAACGCTTTCTAAACCATGGGACCGGGTCGATAGAACGGCCATCTTTGCGGATCTCAAAGTACAGTTTTGCGCCCGCCAAAGAATCGCTGTCCCCCACCCGACCCAAAACCTCCCCGCGGTTCACCGACTGACCATTCTGCTTGTTAATTTCGGAGAGATGGCCGTAAATTGTATAGTACCGCTCCCCGTGGTCAACAATGACCATATTGCCATAGCCCGAAAAGCGATCGGCGTACACAACTCGGCCATTTCCGACCGCCTTGATCTCCTCACCCTGGGATGCACCGATGTCGATGCCCTTGCGGACGATCTCAGCGGTGAACTCGGGGTGTCTAAATTTTCCAAATGGCGCAATGACTGGACCACGCGCCGGCCATTCCAACAGCCCGCGCAGCGTAGCGAGACCGCTGCCCGGCGAAGGCAGCGAAGGCAGTTTTCGAGGCTGAACCAAGGCGCGTCGGGCGATCTCCTCCATCATTTTTTCCAACCGCTGTGCCGCTGCCTCCATCTCCTTCAAAGCCCGCAGCCGGCTCTGCTTTTGCCGGCGCACGCTGGTGAGCAAAATGTGCTTTTTCCGCGCCTCCTGGCGCATCGCCTCCTTGGCAGCGCCGAGCGCCGCCTTTTGCTCGGCGAGTTCCGCGCGCTTTTGCGCCAGCTCGTCGCGCAAGACGGCTTGGCGGCGGCTTTCGTCTTCGAGTCGAGCGAGCAGTTCGCGATCGAAAGAAAGCGCCGCCTCGAGATAACGCTGGCGCTGCATGAAGCTCGCCAGGGAGCCGTTGCCGTCGAAAACGACCAACGGCGTACCGGTCCGGCGCCAGCGGTACAACGCTGCGGCGCGCTTGCCCAGCATGTCAGCACGCGCCGCGATCGAGGCTGCCAGACGCTCCGCCTCGGCCTGCTTGGCTGTCAATTCACTGCCGATCGAAGCGAGTCTGGAGTTGGCCAGATTCATCTGCTTCGTTCGATTGTCGAGCTCTATCTGGATTTTTCCCAGCGACTCGATCACCGAACTTTCCCTATCCTCAAGTTGAGATAAACCTTTCTTCTCCCGGGCAATTTTTTTCTTGATGCCGTCGAGCTCACGATCGACCGCCGCTGCGGCAAGCAGAATCGGCAGCGCCGCCAGGACACACAGGCCTAGCTGAGCGCGTTTGAAGCATTCCAACTTCTCACAAACCTCCTGAGCGAGATTGCGCTACCGACAGCGCCAAGCAGCCAACCGATGACAAGCAACAACGCCAACCCCTTTAGATCCAGAAATTGCAGCTCATCGAGCGGGGCCCACAGCCCGCCCACCGCAGGCAGCTCTTTCTGTATCAGAAGATAGGCCACCCACAAGCCGATGATAGAAATTGTCGCCCCGGCCACACCCTGAATCATCCCCTCGATAACAAAAGGTGCCTGGATCAGCTCTTGCGAGGCGCCGACCAGTTGCATAATCTCGACTTCGTCTTTCCGCGCCAGCACTGCGAGTTTCACCGTGCTGCCGACGATAAAAAAAGTCGCGAGAAACAATACGCCGCCAAAAATCCATTTCACCCAGTCGAGGGTGAGCACGGCTAGGGCCAAACGCTCGACCCACTCTTGCGGATACTCGACACTGGCAATGTCATGTTCCTGTTTCAAACGCGCCGCCAATCGCTCGACCATCGGGACATCCCGCTGCGCCGGCTTGAGCGAGATCTCGATGGAGGCCGGCAAAATTTCGCGCGGCAGTCCTTCGAGCAGACCGGATTGGCTACCCAAAGCGGCTTGAAAATCGCGCCATGCCTGCTCCCGGCTGACATGGCGTACGCCTTCCACTTCTGGCATCGTTTCGACCCGCTTGATCAGAGCCTTCACCTTGTCGGACGGAAGCCCGCCGTTTAGATAGCCGATGATTTGAATCTGATCACCCCAACCCTTGAGCAACCGTTGCAGATTGATTTCCAGCAGCATGAACCCGCCGAAGACGAAGAGTGTCATCGCCATGGTTCCTGCAGTCAGCACATGGGTCCAGAACAGCTGACGCAGATTGCTGCGTACTCGGCGCAGCACGAATCCAACAAGCGCGACCTTCATCGGCGCCCGTCCGTAACAAAACGATCCGTGCCGTCAACGAGCACACCGCGCTGCAGCGTAAGCACTCGCGTGCCGTAGCGTGCGATCATCCCCAGATCATGTGTCGCGATAATAATCGTTGCACCACGGTCGCGCATTTTGAGCAATAACCGCATGATCTCGTCGGCTACTTCGGCATCGAGATTTCCCGTGGGCTCATCCGCCAAAATCAAACTCGGTTCGTTGATCAAAGCGCGCGCGATCGCGACACGCTGCTGTTCGCCTGCAGAAAGCGCCAAGGGAATCGCGTCGTAGCGTTCCTTCAAGCCAAGCTCGCGCAGTAACTGATAGGCTTTGGTCTGACTCTCGCGCTTGGACTTGCCGAGCACCTCGGCGGCGAGCGCGACGTTTTCTAGCGCGGTCAGGCGCGCCAACAATTTGAATTCTTGAAAGACCAGGCCAATTTTTCGGCGCAACTGCGCGACGCCGCGGCTGCCGAGCCGGGTAACGTTTCTGCCATCGATCAAGATCTGCCCTGCGCTCGGCTCCTCCTCGCGAAACAAGAGCTTGAGCAGCGTCGATTTGCCGGCGCCGCTGGCGCCGCTGACGAAAATCAGTTCGCCCTGTGCGATTTCTAACGTGATATCGTTTAGCGCCTGATGATTCGGCGGATAGGTTTTCGACAGGTGAAAGAGCTGGATCATCGAAAGGCAAAATTTCGCTGACAAAATCGATGTTTAACGGAAAACAACCTTGACATGAAGGTAGGCGGTTGTTAGAGTTGCCAAGATTCGACTGCTCTCGCTATCTATAAAGAATGCCGCGCTAACTTACAAGAACACGGAAGCGGACGGGGAGCCATGATCGAGCAAATCAAAAAATTCCATATCGTCTTAATCAAACCGTCCAAGTACGATGACGACGGCTACGTGATCCGCTTCTGGAAAGGCGTGCTGCCGAGCAACACGCTAAATGTCCTCCATGGTCTGACCGAGGATATCAAAGCGCGCCAAGTGTTTGGAACCCTGCCCATCGAAGTCACCACTTTTGACGAAACAGCGGAGAAAGTCCCGCTCTCCAAAATCATTCGCTGGAGCAAAGCACCCGGCACTAAATTGCTCGTCTGCCTGGTCGGTGTTCAAACCAACCAGTTTCCCCGAGCGCTGGACATGGCACGAATTCTGAGAGCGCGCGATATTACAGTGATCATCGGCGGCTTTCACACCAGCGGAACGATCAACATGCTGAGCGATCAAGAGCCCGACATTCAAGAACTCTACCGTGAAAAAATCTGCGTCGTTTCCGGGGAGGTGGAAGGGAAATGGGAGGGAATTCTCGCCGATTTTCTGCACGACGAGCTCAAGCCGCTCTACAGTTTCGCCCAGGACCTACAAAATCTTGTCGACATCCACGCCGCGCCATTACCGAGAACCAGTGCCAAGACCATGAAGCACTTCGCCTATCCGAGCTTCGCGACGGCGGATACCTCGCGGGGCTGTCCTTTCGCCTGCACCTTTTGCACGATCATCAATGTGCAGGGGCGCAAAATGCGCGAGCGTAGCCCGGCAAGCATCGCCGCCATGATGCGCAAAAACTATCTTGATCATGGTTTATCGTTCTATTTTTTCACGGACGATAATTTCGCCCGCAAGAAGCTTTGGCGCGAGACTTTCGAGGAGTTTATCAAGTTACGCGAGGAGGAGGGCCTCGATGTCTCGTTCATGATGCAGGTCGATCTGGCGAGGAAACCGAAGGACTTCGTCGCGCTCGCGGCGCGCGCCGGCTGCACGCAGGTTTTCATCGGCATGGAAAGCGTCAATCCGCAAAACCTTGAAGCTGAAGGAAAGAAGCAAAACAAAGTCGAGGAATACCGCAGCATCATTAAGGAATGGCATGACGCCGGCGTTTTGGTGCACACCGGATATATCATCGGTCTACCTTGGGACTCGACCGACCAAGTCGCCGCAGACGTCCGCTTTTTGATGGATGAGGTTGGACCCGATCAAGCTTCCTTTTTTATGCTGACTCCGCTTCCTGGCTCCCATGATCACCGCGAAATGAAAAAGCGCGGCGAATGGATGGACCCGGATTTCAACAAGCGCGACTCTTTCCATGCCACGATCGAGCATCCGCGGATGACGGCGGAAGAGTGGACCGCCGCGTACGAGCATGCGTGGCGGACTTTTTACAGCAAGGAAAACATGATCCGTAATCTGTCGCGCTGGACCAACCATCCCCGAAACTATTGGAACCTGATGTCAATCTTCTTCTGGTATAAAAACGCCGCATTGATCGAAAAGCAGCACCCGATGGTAGCGGGTTTTTTCCGCCTCAAGGATCGGAAAAATCGCCGGTCCGGTTACGCCGTCGATCCGCTTCCAGTGCACCTGTGGAAACGTGCCAAGGAGATCACGGCGCTGCTGATCACCTGGGCCAAGTTCGTCAAGGAAATGGAAGAGGTTTGGCTGCAGACGCGGAAAAAAAGCGAAACCGAAGAGCGTTGGCTGGAGCAGATTCAAAAGCTACAATCCGACATTTGCCAGGCGCTGCGCATTGGCGAGATCCAAAAAGTCTACAACAACGCCAAAGAGAGCCTGTCCGAGCGCGGTCGGGCGATGCTCGAGCCCTTGGAAGAGCTTTCGTCCCGAGTTGTTTATGATCGCCATGATCTTAACCGATTTCTCAAGCAATGGGACAGCTTGAGAGAAAAAATTCAGGAACTGCGGCCGCGCGAAAACGGTGCCGCACGCCACGCGCTCGACGAGATCCACAACATCCAAGCGGGCAGCGCGCGCTGGGGCGCCCGGATTCCGGAATGGCAGGAAGCTTACGCGCGACTGCGGGTTTATTTACCATCCAAAGCCCATCTGAGGCTGGTCAGGTTCGACGCCATCAACAACCGAGTCGTCTATTCTCGGCACGAGTTAGAGCGCGTCTGGTCGCAGACCCTCCACAATCTGCGCGAGTTCAAGTGGTGGCAAATTCGCCCGTGGAAGTTCGCCAAGGCGATGGTTGATGACTTCTCGTTGACGACGTCCTTTGCAAGCAGTTTCCGCGAGTTTTCAAAATAATCCCGGATCTCGCAGTTGAATCCCACGGGTCATAGGCGCAGTCCTAGGAGTCACGCCGAAGTGCGCCGTTTATGCGCGTTTTGGTTTTTCACCTTGACTTTCATCCGGGTCATCCAAGCAGCGGGGCCACCGTTGTCGCGATGGAAGGTTTGTGTCTCACCCTTTGTGTCAAGGGAAACGAATTCCGCTAACTGTCCCGAGCGGCGCGGCTTTAATGAATCATGGTCACTTGTTTTGCAAGACTGACCAGCTGCTCGCGAATCGCCGCCGCGTCTTGTGCTTCCGGCGCCAGGCTCAGGTATTTTTCGAAATCCGCTCGCGCCCGGGAGAACAGGCCGAGTCTCAAGTAGGCCGTACCGCGATCGCGCAATTCCTCGGCCGCACCGGGTTCAAGAATAACCGCCCGGTCAAGCACCGCCAACAGCTTCACCCAATCTTTACTCTTCAGGTAGATCGCCTTGAGATTCATGAGCATCCGCCGGAGGATCGCTTTTTTACTTACAGTTTTGAGAAATTCGCGCCGCAACGGGACGCTGCCGCCCGACAACCCGTCAAGTAACCGGCGCAGATCGTCCGGCGACCTGATGGCGCCGCGGTGATACGGGTCGATGAAGATCTCTCCGCCGGCATGCCTATGCTTGACCAGAAAATGGCCCGGGAATCCAACGCCCTCTAGGGCGAGGCCAATGCGTTGCGCGACCTCCATGTAGAGGATCGAAAGCGTGATCGGAATGCCTCGTTTGCGTTCGATCACTTCGTTGAGGAAACTGTTTTTCGGATTGTAATATTCTTCCTCGTTGCCGCGAAAGCCGTGGCGATCAAATAGAACATAGTTCAGCGCCGCGAGCGACCGAACGGGATCGTCGCCCGGATCGCAGCGGCGGGCCACTTCAACCGCCAGTTGATCGAGGCGCGCCAAATACGCTCCGATGTCAAGATCAGGATAATCCGTGAGCGCGAGCGTCAAAGCCGCGCGACCGAGGTCGATTTTGTCTTCGGCCCGGTCGACGGCTTGACGGAATTCGCGATAGGGATCGGCGGCCAATTTTACGATTTAGCGTGGCTCGGCGATGACATCAACCAGATAAGGAAGCTGCTTCTCCTTGACATATCTGAGCCCCTTTTCGATTGCCGGTCGCAGTTCCGCGGGACGGCGCACGGGCCCGTCGCCGTTGACACCGAACGAGCGTGCCAGAACTGCAAAGTCGATCTCCGGATCGTCCACGTGGGTGCCAATACCGGCGTTCTCCACCGGACGATTGCGAAACTTGGCGACCTCGATGCCGTGCTCTTCGGAATTGTAATAGGACTGGTTGTTGTGCATGATCATGAGCAGCGGCACACGGTGCTTGGCTGCCGTCCAGAGCGCGCTCGAAGTCATCAACATATCGCCGTCCGACTGAATCGCCACAGGGATATTGCCGCTTCCCTTAAGCGCGAGGGCGGCGCCAATCGACGCTCCCGGACCATAGCCCAAGCCGGCACCGCCGCTGCCGCCAAGCGACTGATTGGGCTTGGTAAAATCCCACAAGCGTCGGGCCCAGCCGTTGGAGCTGCCGTTCACCAGCACCCACGGCTCGCGCTTGATCGCTTCACCGATCTCCAAAGCGAGCCAGGCGGTAGAAATATCTTTTTGTGATCCTTTCGCCTCCGCGTCGGCACGCCATTTGGCCCGCCGGTTGTTGTGTTTGTCCGCAAGTTCCTTTTGCCGCGTTTCGATGGCGGATTTCTTTCTGGAATCGTTCCCCACCAGCTCCCGGCACAGCCGGGTAAGTTCCGGCACGGCCACCGAAGTGTCGGCGGTCATCGGCACGTCGACCGCCTGTAACGCCTGGTAATCGTTGGCCCAAGAATGAACCAGCAT
>DATBMR010000242.1:0-12492 GCA_036554745.1 Binatia bacterium | reverse complement strand
TTCGATCGCCTGTTTCCGAAGACTTAGAATTTTCATCGGGCTATTTCTTAAAAGTGGAATCTCCGGTACTGCGCTGTGGAAAAACTCAAAAGAAAAACAAGGGAACGACGGCTCCTGCTGGTGGCATGTGCATTGCTCCGTCGGAAACACCAGGAGGTGTACTGAATGAGTGAGGAAACTCCGCCTGGCTAGAAAACAAAAACTGCCGCCGGCAACGGGGCGTATCGGGAGTACGAGTTGCCAGCTGTTATGCCTTCACGCCGAACCCCGGAAGGTTTAAGGCTCGCCAGGGCGAGCCTTAAGGAGAAGAGGCTAAACACTGGCGGGCAGCAACCCAGCCGAACTCGATAACGAGACGAACGCGACCCATCTAGCCAGCGAGCGGAAGAAAATTTACAGTGACCCATTGGCGCGATTGCGCCACAAGAGGGTTCCAGCACCGTTGGAGCCCTCTTTGGTTTTTTCTCCCTCGCTCTCGCTCGCTCTTTCCGCCCGGCTGGCAATCGGTCCATGGTTTGTGCGTCTATTTTTCCGCCTTATTCGATGTTATTCCAACGAACTGGTCTCAGGCACAGGCAACTGCGTGAAAGGAAGATCGATCATGATCCACGATGACCTGAGAAGAGACTATCAGTGGAACTATCGTCCCCACTCGCCGCGGCGGCCTAAATGGTTTTCAGCATGGCCGGGCGACAACCGCATTGCCGTAACTTTCAACATCATGCACGAATGGGAATCAGTCCCTCGATCAGCTGCTGTCCGCAAACGGGAAGTCGTGGCCGGCGCGGGCTTTATCGATTTCTTGGCGCTCGGTGCGCGCCAGTACGGTGCCAACTTCGGCTTTCAAAGATTGCTTGACGTCTTGGATAAATTTGACGTCAAGGCCACCGTTCTCAGCAGCGGACTCATGGCGGAGCTTTATCCCGATACCTTAAGAGAGGCAGCGAAGCGCGGCCATGAGATCGCTTGTCATCACTGGGATCAAAGCCGCCATCCATTCGAATACGCCAGCATCGATGAGGAGCACGAAGCGATCGTGCAGTCCGTCGCGGCTATCGAGCGGGCTACGGGGCAGCGCCCATTAGGCTACATGTCGCCCGGCCCCCGCCCGAGTTCTCATTCCTTGGAAATCTGCGCTTCCCTCGGTTTCAAATGGAACGGTGACTACTGTGACTCGGACATACCCTATTTGATCGACGTGAACGGCAAGAAAATCGTATCCGTCGGCTACGTGCGGCCCGGCTACACGGATAACGATCTGCTACCCCTGGGTCTAGCCGGCGCTTTGCAGCAGCTCCAAGATGAATTTGACGCCCACTACGAAGAGAGCGCAACACACCCGATGAAATTTCGCTATGCCATGCACAACTTCACCGGTGGCCGACCCGGCATGGCGAAAATTTTCGAAAAATTTTTGGCGTATGTGAAAAATCATCAAGGCGTGTGGTTTTGCCGCTGCATCGACATGGCCGAGTTTTGGTCGGCGCACGAAACCGAGTGATCCCTCGAAATGACTATTTTAAGCCTCGGCAAGTCGGCATAGTGTCTTTCCCCATGTAGAGCGGCCGGTTATTTTTTTTGAGCGCGAAACTCGCAAATCGCTTGGGTGATGGCGAGAATGTGCGTCTCGTTGAGTGTGCCATTGAGCGGGCTACCGCGATGGCCGCTGGTACCGAAACTCATTAGCTGTTGGAAGTTAGTGGGATCGGGCTGCAGCCGGTAGTAGTCCCTTTCAATTCAAGCTCCTCGACATCGATCAACATTTCGGCGGGCACGGGCTGGCCCGCCAGAGGATGAATCGCCATAGTTGAACCCTTTCTTTACCGTTGGGGCTCGGCCGTATTCAGCGATGTTGGTTTTTTATACAACGGCGGAAGTCGGCTTCCTAGATTGCAGGGTTATTTCAGCGTGATCTGCGGGGAAGTTTCGTTCCTTCATTCAAGCTTTCCTCTGCGGAACTCGGGCTTAACAATCGCTCTTGCGGGCTGGTGCGATCAGACGAACAACCACAGGCGGCTGTCCCAAGAGGAGCTTAGCTGTCCTTCAGCTTCGGCATCACCCGTTCGGCAAACAGGCGTATATTTTTGAGCGCCAGCTCCTGAGGCATACCGCCGAAATGAAAAGTGCCGGAGAAAGCTGTTATGCCCGCTTCCTCGTGCCAACGCAGGATCGTGTCGGTGCAACGCTCCGGGTCGCCAACAATGATAAAGCCGCGTGCCATGTCGGCGCCAATATCGCGCTCGGTCAGCCGCCGGGCGGGGTCGACCGCATGGTGAAGGTCGCTGTAGTTTTTCATAAACGGCGCCGCTTCTCGCAGCCCGCGCTCAAAGCCGTCGGAAACATAGATGTGAAACTTCCCCAGCACTTCGCGCCCAACGAAATCGTGGCCGCTTCGCGCCAGCGCGTCCCGGTAGATCTTCACCAGCTGGCGCAACGCCTCGGTCGACGGATGGACGAAGGGAACCGTCATCAAGTCGTAACCCATCTCACCCGCCCAGCGGAAAGTTTCCTCGTTGCGCGTCGCGCCAACCCAGATCCGTGGATGCGGCCGTTGTATCGGCTTGGGCAACACGTTGACGTTCTCATACCAGTAAAACTCGCCACGGAAATCGACCGGCCGGTCCGACCATGCCTGGCGCATCACTTCAGCGCTCTCAAGAAAGCGCTGAGTCGTCTCATCCTGATTCGTGCCGAGCTTGCGGTACTCAACCGGTTCACTGCCCTTGCCAATGCCGAAATCAATCCGTCCTCCGGAGATAACGTCGGCCATGGCGTACGCTTCGGCAAGATCGATCGGGTTGTGCAACGGCAGCACCGCCACGGCGACACCCAGACGAATACGCGAGGTCACTTGCGCCGCAGCGGCAAGAAAAGTCGGCGGGTGCGGCAGCGTACCGCCGTAGCCGCCGAAGTGATGCTCGGTCACCCAGGCCTGATCGAAGCCGAGTTTTTCGACCTCGATCACTTGCTCGAATATTGCGCGGTAAAAATCCGCCAAAGTGCCGTGGGCTTCCGCCATGTAGGTCGGCAAAGTATGCGTGCCGAATTTCATAATGCCAAGATGTTTCCTGGTCGTGCCGGCTATCGTCCGGCGCTACTGCACGAGAATTTTTCTCATCTTTGCGAGCACGGTCGGCGGCGTGTTGAGGATCGCCTGCACGACTTGCGTCACTTGCTCGCCATCGCTCGGCGTGAACTCGATCTTCGATTTTTTCGCGTCGGCCTGAAACTCCGCATCCATGAAAGTCTCCCAGAAAGCTCTGCGCAACGCTTCGACCCGGTCTTTTGGCACTTCGGGATGTACGACGTAGGGATTGGTAATCTGCGAGGGCGCGTGCATGGCGCGCAGCAGCTGTTTGGCATCTTCGCTTTTTGCGATGTTCTCAGCCGCAGGGACGCGCTGCAGGAGCGGGTGGTCCGGCGTCTTACTGCCCATGATTAGAATCGGCTTGATAATGCCTCCATTGATAAGTTGCAAATGCCTGCCAGTCGTCAGCATGGCCAACCAACTCGCGCAGTAACCGTCGACCTCTTTCGCTTCAGTCGCATTAACAATCGCCGCGACGCCTTCGAAACCACGTACGAGTTTCATTTGGATGCCGAACGCAGCATTGATAACGGCGGGGGTGTCATAGATCGTGCTGCCCGGTGCCATGGTACCAACCGTAAAGGGCTTACCGTCGGTGACGTCCTGGAAAGATGTCACGGCCGAGTCGCGCCGCGCCACGCACGCTATGGACGTGTTGATTGCGCTCCCAATCCACTGGTATTTGGCGACGTCAAATTGAATACCCGGCGCGCCAATCGCTTGGCGCAGGACAAACGTTTCGCCAAACGAACCGATTACCGTGCCGTCCTTCGGCTCGGCGTTGTAGACGGCGTTAGCAGCGATCAAGCCGCCAGCGCCCGGCCTCGGTTGCACAAGCAACGTCGGGTTGCCGGGGATGAAGCGGGGCATATGCTTCGACATCAAGCGCGAGTAGATGTCGTAAGTTCCGCCGGCGCCAGAGCCGATAATAATCCGCACCGTCTTACTACGGTAGAAATCCGCCATCGCCTTGTCGTCGAACGATGACTTCACCGCCGGCTGCGCCCGTAAGTCAGCGGCAAAACAACTCAGAAGCACCGCGGCGAATAAAAATATACGGAACCGGCTCGCCAACATCGGACAACTCCTTTTTGTCAGGCCTCCCGAATCTTGTCGCGCAAGCGACGAGGGCATTTCAGCGGCGTGCTCCAGCCGATCGCTAGAAGAGAATCGTTTTTAGCTTCGCGACCAGGCCGGCATCCAGTTTGAAAATCCCCTCCACGGTTTGTCGCATGTCTTCCGCCGTCACCGGAGCGAGACCGATCTTCGCCTTCTCCGCTTCCGCGATGAACGCAGGGTCTTTGACCGTCTCCTGCACCGCTCGCTGCAAAATCTGCGCGCGCTCAGGCGGGGTGCCGGGAGGGAGCGCGAGAGTTTTGGTAATCTTGCTCGGATAATGGATGCCGAATTCGATTAATTGCTTCGCCTCCGTCGTTTTGGCGAAATCGATGGCGAGCGGCACATTGGAGAGATCGGGGAATGGTTTTGGTACCGTCTGTAAGACGATCGTCACCGTGCCCGATTGAATCGCTTTCTGCCATGTCCCGCGCATGGAGTCCCACCCCCAGGTGGTACCATCGATCTCGCCGCTCTCAGCCGCTAGACGCATGTCCGCCGTGCCCTTGTATCCGGAGATGATCTGAATCGGCAGATTGAGCGCGGCTTTGACGACCTTGATGACGTTATCCGTGCCGAACGCGCCGGGACCGGTGGTGCCGAGCTTCACCGGCGTCTTGGCCGCGAACCATTGGTCCATGCTTGTGATGCCGCTCGCTTTGGTCAGGGCGATCGCGCTCTCGTCGCGTGCCACCGCGCCAACGAAGACAAATCTCCGCACGTCAAACTCAATCCCCGGTTGCTTCATGAGCTGGCTGTAGGCGAAGCCGCCGCTAAAGTGGCCGAAGGTGAGACCGTCGGGCTTGGCAACTTTGAAGATGTGATTGGCGGCGAGCAAGCTGCCCGCGCCGGTCATGTTCTCGACCAGAATGGTGGGCTGCCCGGGAATATATTTCGGCATATGGCGTGACAGCATGCGCGCAAGAGCGTCGTAACCGCCGCCCGGCGAAAAGCCGACGATGATGCGGACCGTTTTGCCTTCATAAAAATTACTTTGCGCCGGAGTTACGCTCACACCGGATAAAATGCCAACGACGAGAACACTCAAAGCGGACAAAACTCTTCTCATAGGCCGAGTCTCCTTGTGATGATTGGAATTTCTGGCTGTTACGCTTGCCGAAAACTCGCCCAAAGCTATTTGAAACGGCGCCTTGGCGTCAAGCGGAAACAAAAAAGTCGATCTCTTGTGAGGCCAGGCTTTGCAGCTTATCGACGTGGCTGTCGCAAGGATAAATAGGCAGCGACGGGGACGCTAACAGGGCAGCGTCTTCCCTTGGTTGAGATAATCCTGCCACAGGTGCTTTGGTTTGAATCCCAGCATACGATGCGCTTTGGCCGAATCGACGCAGCTCCAATGAGTTCCCGGAGTCTTGCGAATGATGGCGCCCTTGGGCAAGTACTTTTTGACCAATTCCAGAGTGGGTTGGATCATACAATTCTTCGCGGCGGAAGCGATGAACACTTGGTGCCCTTGGAATTTTGCCTCGAGCGCCAGCCGGCAAGTCATCGCCGCATCGCGCGCGTCAATATAGGTCCAAAAGCCGCTCGCCCGGGTAGACGGATTGCGCCAGCGCTCGCGAAAACTCTCGTAAGAGAGATCAAAATTGACTCCGGGAAAACGCAGACTGCTGACCGTCATTTGCTTGTGAACCGAAACAATCGAATCGGCAATTTGTTCACCGAGGACTTTGGAAAGCCCGTAGGAATCTTGTGGCTTCGATGGGTGGCTTTCGTCGAGCGGCAGATAGTCGGGCGCCCACAGATGTTTCGCGTAAATAAAGCCAAACGCCGCGGTGCTCGACGCAATCACTACTTTCCTTACGTCGGCGTCCGCCGCCGCGCGCAGGACATTGTAGGTGGAGGAAACATTGTTACTAACGGTCTCCGCGTCCGGGGCCAGATTGGGTGCCTGATAGGCGCCGAGATGAACGATACCGTAGGCGCCTTTGACCGCCTCGAAAAGATCTCCCGCTTGGCGCAAGTCGGCGAGCCAACTCGGGCACAATTTTTCCCGCGGCGGAACTCGGTCGAGACTGAGGACATCATAGCCATGGGAAAGCAGGTCGCGGATGACAAATTGTCCCAATCTGCCGCTACCGCCGGTGACGACGATCTTTTTCATCCGGAGATAAACTTTGTTGCGTTCACGCTTGAGCCTCGACTTTGGCGCGTACCGGCCACGACCATGCCGATCGCTCCAGCAGCATGGCGAGCTCGAGCGCCGTGGCCATCATGCACCCATGGCCGCGAGCTATCGCTTGGGAGTCAGCAACCCTTTCAGCTTGGCAATCAGCGGCGGCGGCAGCTCGTAAAGACCAGCGAAGGTTTTCGCCGTGGTCGGCCCGTCGATCGGATCGACTTCCAGCTTCGCTTTGTTCGCCTCGGCAACGAGCTCCCGGTCGCGCAGCGTCTTGATGAACGCCTGCTGCAGCGCCTCCAGCCGATCCCGCGGCGTGCCCGGCGCGACCGAGTAAGGGAACTGATAAACGTGGACATTGTCGGCGACACGCAACAAAGTGCGGGCCTCTTCGGTCTTGGCATAGTTAATCGCCAGCGGAACGTTTTTCAAATCGGGATGGGATTTGAACGTCGCCTGGAGCACGACGCGAATTGTTCCCGCGTCCATCTGACTGCGCCACGTGACTTTGGTCGCCTGCCAGGAAGCGCACAAACCGTCGGCCTCGCCGGTTTCAACCGCGAGCCGCGCTTCCGCTCCGCCCTTGTAACCTTCCACCATGTCCAACGGCAAGTTGAGAGCCGCTTTGAGCAGCTTGGGAACATCGGAGAGGCTGGTGCCCGGTCCGATCGAGGCGATTTTCATCGGCCGTTTGGCGGCGAACCAGTCCTCGACGGTTTTGATGCCGCTCTGCTGGTTGAAGTGACAAGCAGTGTCATAGGAGGCCGGAATGCCGAGCCAACCGACCTTGCGTCCGTCAAACTTGGTCGCTTCGTTGCCCATGACGTGCTGCAGGATCAGCGGCGAGGCCCATGCCGCAACCGTCAGTCCATCCGGTTTGGCGCGATTATAGAGATGATTGGCCGCGATAATCCCGCCGGCACCGGGCATGTTTTCCACAATTCTGGCTGGATTCCCGGGTAGATGCTTGCCGATGTGACGCGCGATCAGCCGCGTGTATTGATCGTAGGTGCCGCCCGGCGAATAACCGACAATGAACGTGAGCGTCTTATCTTTGAATTCCTGGGCGAGGCTCGCTTCTGCGTAGCTCATCGAAAGCGCGGCCACCAGCGTAATGGTCAACCATCGTTTAGTTCCCTCAATCATGATGTTCTCCTTGGCGTGCGCGATGAAATGGTTTCTGATGATCACGCCCCGTCGAAACGTGATCATGGCGAATTGTCGCGTCACACGCAACCTAAACCGAGAGCAGTCTACAGCCGGAGGGAATAATCTTTATCTTGCGGCATACCCGGGTCCATACACGATTGTTCCTGGGCGCGCACCGGTGTGATGACCATCATCGATGACGACCGTGCCGTTAACCAGTACATAGTCGATTCCTTTAGGGTATTGCTTAGGAGTCTCGTAAGTGGCGGTGTCGGCGACCCGATCGGGATCGAACACGACGACATCACCCCAAAAACCCTCACGCAGCAAACCGCGATCTTTCAAGCCCAATACCTGCGCCGGCAGGGATGTCATCTTTCGCACTGCATCTTCGAGCGTTAGTACTTTCTCCTCACGTGTGTATTTGCCGAGCACGCGCGGGTTGGTGCCGAAGCTGCGGGGATGCGGCTTGCCCGGGTAGTTCTGATTGAGCGCGCTGCCGTCGGACCCGATTGACACCCACGGCACGCGCATGACCGTTTTTACGTCATCTTCGTTCATCGTGTGATGCACTCCATGAATGAATCCGCCTTCTTCGTGGATCAGGTCGAAGCAAGCCGACACCGGATCATCCTCGCGAATCTTGGCGATTTCCGCGATGGTCATCCCTTCGAACTTTTTCAATTTGGTGTTGTCCAAGCGCGCCGCGACGATGCCTTCCCAGCCGCCATGCTCATCGACGTATTGTTTGAATTCCTTATCGTTGATCACACGCTCGCGAAAGGACGGATCCCTAAATTTCGCGATGGTTTGATCAACCGGAGCATCTTGCACCCAACGTGGGAAAAGCCGGCGCCAAGGATGCTGCATCGCGGTATACGGGTACTGATTGGCGGTGATGTCCAGACCTTCGCGACGTGCCTCTGCCAATTGTTCGATCACCTGACGAATCCGCCCCCAGTTTGCCTTAGCGCGCATTTTCAGATGGTACACATGAACGGGGATCCGCGCTTCGCGCGCCACCCGCAGCGCCTTGGCGAGCTCCTCCATCATATCGAAGCCTTCGCTGCCAACGTGAACGCCGTAGTAACCGCCGTAGCGTTTTACCACTCGCGCCATCTCGACGACTTCGTCGGGATTCTCCGGTCCTTTCGCGTGCCACGCGGCGGTAAGACCGAGCGCGCCTTCTTCCATTGCTTGGCCTACCAGGCGATTCATTTTTTCCTGCTCGGCTCCATTGGCCGGCCGTTCTTCAAACCCACAGACTACGCGCTTGACCTGCTGCGGCGACACACCCGAGGCGACGTTGATGGAAACTCCTCCCCGCATCACGGTACTGAAATAGCCGGTAAAGGTTGTCCAGTCGGTCTCGATGTTGTTGCGCTTGCGATGCTCGGCGCGGTACTCCTCCAGGATCGGCCCTTCCAGCGGCGCGACCGTCTGGCTTTCACCGATAATGTCCAGGGTCACGCCTTGGCGGACTTTGCTCTCGGCATTGCCGTCATTGATGATCGGCTGATCGCTGTGCGTGTGCATATCGATAAACCCAGGCGTGACGGCATAACCTTTCGCTGAAATCGCCCGCGCTCCGGATTCAGGGTTGATTTTACCGATGCTTGCAATCTTGCCGTTTTTAATCGCCAGATCGCCATAAAACCAGGGATTTCCCGAACCGTCGATCAGTTTCCCGCCGTGGATCACGATATCGAAGTCTGCCATGTTAAATCCTCTCTCGAGCGTTCTTTGTGCCTATATCACCGCATCCGTGCCCCGACAACCGCGGGCAACGCAGAGCGCTGCTGTGCAGCCGGTGCGAGACAGAGGGATCTCGGCTGTGCTAATACGCTGTTGAAGGAGAAGTCATGATCCGACCGGAATATAGAAAGATCCTGCTCGACCAGCGCGGCGCCGCAGTGATTCTTTGGAGCTGCTTTGTCATTTCCATACCTATTTATATCTTCATCGCACGCAGCGTTTTGAACAATCCCAACATCGGCGTCAACCGTTCTTTGGCCGACACCGCCAGAATCGTGCTTTGGCTGCTCACAATCGTCGATCTCGGCTATTACGTTTACTGGCGCAAGCGAAATTTGACCCCGGAATCGATTCAACGGAGCGCGCGCTCGACTAAGCTTTTTCGGGCGTTGGAGGAGTTTAGCGGCAGCGTCGAAGAACGCGCCGCCTACGTCGTATCAACCTATGTCACGCGCAAAGTCGTGTTGTTCGCGATCATCGAAGCGATCGCGGTGTACGGGTTTGTCTTGGCGATTCTCGGCCGTTTTGTGTCAGACTTGTACGTGCTTTCAACCTTGAGCGTGATGCTGCTGGTCATCGAATTTCCCTCTGAGAAATCTCTCACCGAACTGCTGGGAGCCGTTGAGCAAACACCGGCTTAAACGGCGGCTGAGCCACGGTATCACTTGGCGGGTTCAGTCTTCCACATGCCACTTACCGCGCTTGGTCGAATGGCGGAGCGCCGATCGCAGTTTCTTTAAAAAGACCCGCCGGGGAATCTCTTCGGCACCGAGACGTTGCATATGCTCGGTGGTCATCTGTGAATCGACAAAGTGAAACCCCCAGCTTCTTAGCTTTTCCACCAAAACCGCCAGCGCCACTTTCGATGCGTCCGGCTTGCGGTGAAACATCGACTCACCGAAGAAGGCTCTGCCAAGCGACACACCGTAAAGTCCGCCCACCAGTTTGCCCTCGCACCAAGCCTCAACCGAGTGGGCAAAACCGAGTCCATGCAGCTCCATATAGGCATCCTGCATTTCAGGAGTGATCCAGGTCCCGCTCTGGCCCTCTCGGGGCACAGTCGCGCATGCGGCGATCACCTCCTCGAAGACGCGATCGAAGGTGACCTGAAAAACTCGGCGGCGCAGTGTTTTGCGTAAACTACGGGAGATTTTGAATCGGTCGAGCTCGAGAACAAAGCGTGGATCGGGCGACCACCAAAGAATCGGTTGGTCTTCCGCATACCAGGGGAAAATGCCGACACGATAGGCTTCGAGCAGCCGCTCGGCCGAAAGATCGCCGCCGACGGCAATCAATCCGCTCGGATCGGCATAGTCCGCCGGTGGGAAGACCGTATCCTCGACCAGTCGAAAAATGGGCATGCTGTCTTTCTGTCCCGAGGCTCATTCTAGCGCCCTGCGCAAAATTTTCACACCCAGCGATGAGCAGTTGCAAAGCAACCGCCTAAAGGCCTATCCTTTAGGCCGGGGTAAAAACATGTTCAAACGTATCGATCACGTTGCGATCCACGTCGCCGACCTCGATCGCTCCGTGCAGTTCTACGAGCGGCACTTCGGGTTTAAACATTACTTTCAACACGCGTCGGGCAACGGGCTGCAGATCGCTTATCTCAGGCTCGGTGACACGGTTCTTGAATTAACCCATCATTCCGATGGCGCCATGTCAGGCTTCCATTTTTGCCTTGAAACCGACAATTTTGACGCTGCGATCGATCGATTGCAGAAAGACGGCGTAAAATTGGTGCGAGCGCCGCACGACACAGCAGCTCGCGAGCCGCGCGAGAACGGCTGGAGGCGCGTGGTTTTCGCCGGCCCGGATGGCGAACAAATTGAATTGAGAGGATAATCCTGGTGTGGCATTGGACCTTATAACCTCCACACTCAATGCATGTAGATCGGAGCTATGAAGATGTCAGCCAACGAATTAAAAACTATTTCCATTACCTGCCCTTGCTGCGATGCAACCCTGACGATCGATCCGGTGCTCGCCGCCGTCCTCGACCACAAGCTGCCCGCCAAGCCGCAAATGGCGGTACAACTAAAGGATGCGGTGAAGCTGGTTCAAGAAGAAGCGTCGCGCCGCGATGAGAAATATCAAAAAATCGCTGAGGCAGAAAAGAACAAGTCGAAAGTGCTCGAGGCCAAGTTCCAGGAGCTTTTCAAGAAAGCCAAAGATGAACCGATCACTAAACCATTAAAGGACATCGATTTAGATTAAGTAAAACTGCTTCAAATTCCTCGAGTGTTGTTTTACCCGCGCCTCTAGCACAGGCACCATCGATGCGCGCCATGCTGCTTCAAAAGGCCGGCGAACCGTTGCGGCTGACCGATATTCCGGTGCCGGAACCGGGCCTTGGCCAAGTGCTACTCCAGGTACATGCCTGCGCTGTCTGCCGCACTGACCTGCATGTCGTTGACGGTGAACTAACAAATCCTAAACTGCCGCTCATTCCGGGCCACGAGATTGTCGGTACTGTCGCAGAGCTCGGCGGTGGCGTTATCCGCTTCAAGATCGGCGACCGCGTCGGGGTGCCGTGGCTCGCCTGGACTTGTGGTCAGTGCCCGTACTGTCGCAACAACCAGGAAAACCTCTGCGATAGGGCCAAGTTTACCGGCTACACTCTCGAAGGCGGCTACGCCGAATACACCGTCGCTGATGAGCGCTTTTGTTTTCCGGTTCCGGAATCATACGGCAATGCCGAAGCAGCGCCGCTGCTCTGCGCCGGGCTGATCGGGTACCGCAGTTTGGTCAAGGCCGGCGGCGGCACGCGGCTCGGCATTTACGGCTTCGGCGCTGCCGCTCATATCGTCACCCAGGTCGCGCGATACCAACAGCGCGAAGTATACGCCTTCGCTCGCGCCGGTGACGAAGACGCCAAGAAACTCGCGCTGCGTCTAGGCGCGCGTTGGGCGGGCTGGTCGGAAGAACCGCCACCAGTTGAACTCGATGCTGCAATTATCTTTGCGCCGGTCGGCGCGCTCGTACCGCAAGCGCTCAAAACTGTCAGAAAAGGCGGCGGAGTCGTTTGCGCCGGCATTCACATGAGCGATATTCCATCCTTTCCGTACTCGATTCTTTGGGAAGAGCGTTCGATCTGCTCGGTCGCCAACCTCACGCGTCGCGATGGCGAAGAGTTCATGGCTCTCGCGCCGCAAGTGCCCGTGCGTACCGAAGTGGAGACATTCCGTTTGGAAGAAGCGAACGAAGCATTGAACCGCTTGCGCTCCGGCAAAATTCACGGCGCCGC
>DATBMR010000168.1:0-8389 GCA_036554745.1 Binatia bacterium | reverse complement strand
CGTTCGCCTTCGCTGGGTTCGGCGATGATGCGCTCGCGCATATCCGGATCGGCTTCGCGCAAGGAAGCCAAGTCCTTCTTGACGGCGTCAACGCTTTCGACTTTGAAGCCGACGTGCTCCAGACCCGGCCGGTCGATCCCGGCCCCCTCGAAATCGCTCATCTTCCACGGCGCGACGATCAGCGTCATCTTGCCGTCGGTGAGATAAAAGTTGGGATCTTCCAGCGCTTTGTCCTCTTCCTTCAGATCCAACATGTCGCGGTAAAAAGCCGCGATCGCCGGCGCGTTCATGACACGCAGCTTCAAGTGATGAACACGCCGAGGCTGCTCGCGTTGTTGTTCGACATAAACGTCGCGACGGTTCGACATGCCTTCCTGTGTCAGATCAAAGTAGTTGCCCTCGGGATCGTGGGCGCCGTAGGTCGCGAACGGCCGGTTGGACGGCCGCTTAAGTACCGCGACTTCAGGATAGCTTTTTTTGATCCGCGCGATCGCCTGCTCAACGTCGTCGACATCAACGCCGAAGTGATGCAGCCCCGGCACGTAGCCTGGTTTTCTGCCAATCATCGTGACACCGACGTAGCCGTCGCTGATGCTTACCGCGTAGTTCGTCCGGATCGCCTTCTGTTCTTCCTCGGACCCCGGCTTCGACCTCTTCATGCCGAACGCGGATTCGTAGAACTTGGCTTCACGGACGAAATTTTCACTGACGATGGCAAAGTGTTGAATCCGAGTGAGCATAAGCCTCCCTGGGGCCGGTTTGGTTCAAAACGTTAAAGAGTTCAACGACCGTCCTCGGTTGGTTCCAACAGTTCCAGTCGTTCCAATAGTTCCAAGGGTTAAAGAGCTTGGTTACGGTCACAACATACACCAACCCGTCCTTCTGCAAATTCCGAAATCCGTCCAACCTTTGGAACTGCTGGAACGTTTTGGAACAATTGGAACGCAAATTACTTCTTAGTAATTTGCTTGAAGAATCCTTCCTTCTCCAACTCGTTCATGATGCTCTCGTCAACGTATTTGCCGACGTTGGTGTCGAGCTTGGGGTTTTCTGTCGCAATCAGCTCCAACGTGTTCTGCATGCCGTTCTCCGATACGCGCGTCGGAAAGGAAAATTGCGGCGCAAAATAATTGTAGGTCTCTTGCAGCGCTTTGGCATTATCCTGCTTCAAGCGATTCTTGAAAATCGTTATGCCTTTTTCTTTATTGTTGATGAATTGGTAAGTCGCCTCGGCATACGCCATCATGAATCGCTTCACGACATTGCGATTTTGCGCCATGAAAGGCCGGCGTACCGCAACCGCACACATGGGATAGTCGGCGGTCTTGAATTCATTGAGATTACCCAGCTCGTTCATCCCCATCCGGAGCGCTTCGCCAAGCTCGGGATGTGAAAGCACCGTCGCGTCCAGGGCCTTGGTGGACATAGCTACCAAGCGATTCGCGCCGCCTCCGGCCTGCAAGACGGTGACCTTGTCACGCGGGATCTTCCATTCCCTGAGCAGCAGAGTGACAGCAAGATCGTTTGCCCCGCCGAATCCGACGATGCCGATTTTTTTACCGATCAGGTCGGCCGGCTTGCGAATCTCCTTTTGTGTCACCAAACTAAACGGAAACTTGTTGAGCGATCCGCCAACCATCACGATATCGGCGCCGCGCATCACCGCTCGGACGTGCCCGGCGGCATCGACGTGAGCGAACTGAATGCTGTCGCCGACCAGCGCCTGGATCTGGCGCGACGTGCCCGGCACCAAAACCGTTTCGCCTTCGAGGCCGTACTTCTTGAGCAGGCCAAGGTCTTTGACCGCCCACATGGAGACCTGGAATCCCGCGAAACCGGCGTAACCGATCATTTGCTGCTGAGCCGCGACGCGCAGCGGCAAGATCATGACCAACAAAAGGCCAAGCACCGCGTTATTTAAAAATCTCATTATTCCTCCTCCGTCTTTGGACACCGTTGGGTTAGTGAGTTAGGAGGTATTTTAGTTCGCTGCCGTCCTAAGTCTAGCACGCAGACGCTTGGAGTATTGGAGTGATGGAGTAATGGGTTTAAACCCAAGGCTCCAACACTCCTGTACTCCAGTAACCCTGTGCTACCGAGTGTTATCTCGCCTGTCTTTCCGCCACCAACTTCTTGGCGTAGTCCTTCCAGTGAATCGAACCGAGAATCACTTCGGAAATGACCATCAGGTGCGGAAAGCGGTTCATTTTCGGATCGGCTATCCGGTGCCGCGGCTCGCGTCCGCGCTTGACGTCTTCAATCCCGCTTAGCAAAAGTTTCCGTGCCGCGACAATCGCTTTGTCCGAGGAGACGAGATGTTCCACAGTTCGGTCCTGAACGCGTCCCTGGCTCTCGGTGGCAAACGCGTCGTGCGCTTGAAAATTAAGCCCCATGCCGGTGAACGTTTTTGTCCGCATGGAGTCGCGGTCTTGCTGGTAGCGGTTAGCCTCCTCCCGGTTCAACCGGTAGTCGGACGTGATATCGGCCCGATGCTTCTGCCGCAGCTCCTCGGAAAGAGCCTTTTCACGATTGAACATAAAAACGTATTTCCAGTGGCAGCTGTCGTTGATCGGCACGTGCCAGTGAACAGCGTAACCTTCGCCGACGGTGGAGCCGCCGAAGGCCGAGAGGTTGGGCATAATAAAATTGGTGATGCGCAGGTAAGTTTGATCCGATCCCGCGCCGCGAATCGTGTAAATCCGCAGGCCGTAGTCGGTCACTTCGACTTCGATGGTCGGCGCGAGGTCCCTTCCCAGCAAAGCGTTGTCCGTAGTGCCGGACCCGGGAACGATACGCTTGTGGAGGACGTCGGTCTCATTACGGTATTGATGCAGAAACGATAAATGAACCGGGTCGATATTTCCTTCATTGCCCTGCAGATAATTGCAGCGGTAAAAAATCTTCGTCACCGCCCTTTGCGGCTCAGGTACGGTGAGAAATTCGTAATTGGGCAACAATGGCGGATCCTTCGGACCCATGTAGGTAAATACGACTCCGCCGGTTTCTTGGCAGGGGTACGCAAGATGGCAGATCGCATCTCGCTGCGCTCCCCCACCGGCCTCGCCCGGTTGCTCGAGAACACGACCGCGAATATCGTACAACCAACCATGATAGAGACAGCGCAACCCGCCATCTTCGATACGGCCGTAGCTCAAATCGGTGCCGCGATGCGAGCAGTGCAATCCGAGCAAACCGACCCGGCCCTGGTTATCGCGGAAAAGCACCAGTTCTTCGCCGAGGATCGTAACCGCCAGCGGCGGTCCGCCTGGCGGCAGCTCCTCGCTGAGCGCCACCGGTTGCCAGTAGCGGCGCATCAGCTCACCGGCGGGGGTTCCGGCGTCTGTCTGGGTTAAGAGGTTATTCTCTTCTTTGGAGATCATGATTTCTTGTCTCAGCCGACGTTTTTGATCCCGTCTCTTCTCAATTGTCTGAACGGCCGAACTTTACCCAGGATTCGAATCACGAGCAAGCTTCTCCCGTCTAAGTTGCGATCAACTTTTCACGACCAGATCGAGCCGCCGCTCTTACTTCTCTTTCCAACAATGCGGGTAGCAAAGCCGATATCGGGACGCACTTTCAACACGGTGCCCCGCGATACGCTAACTGTACCGGTTTTTACGCCGCGGGGTTTTTTTACGAAGCGGGCGTGCGTGCAGTGAACCGGCACCATCCCCGCTTTGCGGGCTTTGCTGTGATACGCCGCCACCGCGGCGGCCTGGCGCAACGTTTCCCGGCTCGGTTCTTCACCCGGTTTGGCGCGCAAAATCACGTGGCTGCCAGGAACCTTGTCGGCATGAAACCACCAATCGTCCGGCTCAGCTAACGACGTGCTCAGATAGTCGTTGTCCGCATCTGTGCCCCCGGCCAGCACCGTCCAGCCGCCGGGAAGCTCATAGGTAATGATACGCCGCTTGGCTTCAGTCAATTTCAATTTCGCTCTCTATACTTTTCAGTCTTCGGCTATTTTCATCGGCCTTGTCAAAGAAAACTGCGGACCGCGTAGAGGAATCATCTTAGCGGTCTTTGCGCTTTGCGGGAGTATTCCCATCCGATCATGGAGCCATAGCGTACGCAAAACGCGATCAAAAGAACACAAGTGTGCAATGCGGCCCGCAGTTCCGCTGAAACCATTGGAACGGCTGCAACGATTGGCACAACTGGAACCTGCCTTTGCTTGTCGCCTCCGGGGTTCTGTAGTAGACGTGGGGCGATCGCTTGACGGACGACCGATAGGGCCGCTACCTGCACGGCTCGTGGAATGACCGACTCATCTAACCGGCAAACCGTGCGGCGGCTTGCCGCCTTTCGCTACCGCGATTTTCGCCTGTTTTGGCTGAGCCTGTTCGTTTCCAATATCGGCAGCTGGATGCAGATGACGGCAACCAATTGGCTGTTGTACGAGCTCACCAGCTCACCGCTCCAGCTCGGCTTAAACGGTGTATTCCGCGCGATCCCTGCCCTCACGCTAGGCTGGATCAGCGGTACCTTCGCCGATCGCTACGACCGCAAGCGGTTCATGATGCTGACTCAGGCCACCTTGGCTCTGATCACTTTCATGCTCGGTATGTTGGACTATGCCGGGAAGATTCAAGCCTGGCAGATTTATCTCTTTACCTTCGTCAGCGCATCGGTTGGCGCCTTCGACGGCCCGGTGCGCCAGGCGCTGTTTCCGTCGTTGATTCCGCGCGCAGTTCTGCCCAATGCGGTGGCGCTCAACTCGCTCCTTTGGAAAGGCGCCGCCTTGCTCGGTCCAACTCTCGGCGGCATCGCGATCAGCCTGATGGGTACCGCGGGCGCCTTTTTCGCCAATGCCGCGAGCTTTCTCGTGGTGGTCTTCGCTCTATTGCTGATGCGCGCCGCATCGGCCGTTCACGAACGGCGACGTGATTTCATTGCCGAAACCAGAGAGGGATTTTCTTACATCCTTAGCCAGCCGATCATTCTCGGCATCACGGTCATGGAAGCTTTTGCGTCCATTTTCGGTATCGACCATGCTCTGCTGACCATTTTGGCTAGCGACATATTTCGCGTTGGCGCGTCCGGCTTCGGCTTCTTGCAATCCGCGCGCGGGCTTGGCGCAGTCATCGGCTCGACCTTCTTTATCACCATGGGCCAGCGACCCGGCCAGGGTCGGATTCTGTGCGTTTCGGCTTTGCTCTACGGCGCCGGCTTCGCGCTTTTTGGCCTCGCGCCGTCGTTCTCGCTCGCGCTGGTGCTGCTCGCCTTCGTCGGCGCCACCGATACGATTTGGAGCGCGGCACGCGGCACGATCCTGCAGATGCTTACACCGGAGAGATTCCGTGGCCGCGTCATGGGCGTCTTTCAACTGAGCAACCGCGGCCTTCATCCGCTTGGCCAGCTCGAATCGGGCATCTTGGTGCCGTTAATTGGCGCCCGGGAAGCGACCGTCATCGGCGGCGCAATCGTCTCTCTAATGACGCTGGTAACTGTCTGGCGAGTGCCGGCGATTAGTCGTTTTCGCTGGAACGAAGAAGACATTAGGCACGGCGAAGCACGAGACTCTGCCGACGATGCCGCAGAGAAGTTAAACGAAGCTCCCGCGCAGATGCGTGAGAGTCCATGAGTAAAAACGCGCCGTATCGCAGCCTGCCTCCCACGGGTGCAAAGGTTGAGACCGAGGCTGAGGTCGAGCTGGACCTTAACCTGAGCCTTAACCTCTCTGGAAGGGCCATGCTAGTACTTTTGCGTGCAGCGGGGATGATACGGCATGTTGCAGCGCGCGCTGGCTTTACTCATCGCTTCCTCGAAGTCGCGGTGAATCTGCGGATCTTCGTCTTCGAACTCGATTTGACCGCCGCCGAGTTTCAGGCTGGTAAACGTGCTGCCTTCGCCGTCCTGGGAGCGCATGAATCGGTAGCGCCAGTTATTCCAGCGTAACGCTAGATAGCGCGCCGGCGCCGCACCGGAATTAAAGTGCTGATGAAACCACTGATCCGGCGGCACCACCACGCTGCCGGGCTTCCAATCCACCCGCTGCGGCTTTTCGCCGGCGGGCCACAGAACCGAGTAACCCTGACCCCCGAGAATGATCACGTGGGCGCCCGGACCATGGCGATGTCCTTTCTTGTAGGTCCCGACCGGAAACTCAGAGATATGAGCGCCCATGGTGTTCTTCGCCAGGTTGAATTTCATGTTGGTGCTGCCCTTGCCGCGCTCACTGTAGTCGGTGAGCTTGAGCGTATGGGTGTCCGGCACGAAGTTGGTGGTAAGAAAAAACCGCCCGGTGAGCTCGGCTTGGCCGCTAAAGTAACCTTCGGTGCGCGGATCGAAGCGGTCGGTAAACGCGTAGTCGCTGTTAAAAATATAATCGACATTGTGAAACAGGTTCATCATGAAGCAGCAGTTGGTTACCGCAAAATACCGCACCGGGGCGCTGCCGCTGGCGTTGAAATGCTGGTAATCGGCGTTGAGCGGCATAGCGAACAGACTCCCCGGTCCCCACTCGAACGTGTGCTTCTTACCGTCTCGTTGCCATACACTGGTGGCGCCGTAGCCTTGGGTCACATAGACCATCTCTTCGTACATGTGGCGTTGCGGCTTGGTCTTGCCACCGGCGGGAATTTCACAGACATAGGCGTCATTGGTGCCACCGGTGCCGTCGAGCACCACGAGAGAACAGGGCACGCCCTTTAAGTCCCACGGTTCGACGGCCAGGGTATTGACGTCCTCGACAAAGAAGCCGCGCACCACCGGAATCTTCTGCTTCGCCTGCCAATTCTTGTAAGTATCGATCCGCTCGGGTTTTAGGTTGGGGTCAACAGATGCCGTGGTTTCGGCCATGCGTGCTCCTCCAAAACTGCCGCTATCGGGAATGGGCATTCTTATAACAAATGATTGATCGGCGGCGGCCGCAGGACTTCATGTGTCCGGCGGCGGAATATGCGAATGTTTCTAGTCGTCGAATCCAACAGAGTCAAGTTAGCAGCCGCGGTTTTCGGCGGCGATCTTTTCGTCTCTGGGGTTGCCATCGGTACACCAGATGGGCTAAGAGGAAAATTCGGAAACTTCGTCAGTCAAGAACAAAAGAGGCGAGCGCATATGGAATATTATGAACCGAAAACAGTCGGCGAAACGCTGTCGCTTTTGGCCAAGCATGGCGCGGAAGCCAAAGTCGTTGCCGGCGGCACGGACGTCATGGTCGATATCAAATATAAAGAAGAGCCGGGCTGTTTGGTCAATATCAAAAAACTCCCGGGCATGACGACCATTCAGGAGAACGGCAGCAGCCTGCGCATCGGCGCGCTGGTGACCATCCATGAGCTCGAGTTGAGCCCGCTGGTACGCGAGAAGCTGCCGGTGCTATGGGAAGCGGCGCATCAGTTCGCGTCGCTGCAGATTCGCAATACGGCAACCATCGGAGGCAACATCTGTCGCGCGTCGCCTTCGGGAGAGACGCTGGCGCCGCTGCTCGTGCTCGAGGCGCAAGCCAAGCTTGCTTTTTCCGACGGCGAGAAGACCGAACCTTTCACGTCATTTTTCCACGGCCCGGGCAAGAGTAGCGTTGGTGCAAGCGGTCTTTTGACCGAGATCGAAGTTCCCTACCCTCCGACTGGCAGTAAAAGCGTCTACTTGAAACACGCCGTGCGTGGACCCATGGATATCGCCATGGTCGGCGTCGCGGTGCTGGTCATACCGGATGACGGAAAAAACAGTTTGCGGGAGGTCCGCATCGGCCTGGGCGCGGTTGCGCCAACGCCGATTCGCGCCACCAAGGCGGAAGCGCTGCTCCGCGGCAAGCCGCTTACGGCAGCGCTGCTCAAGGAAGCCGCGGCCACTGCCGCTTCCGAATCGAGCCCGATCAGCGATCAGCGAAGCAGCGCGGAGTACCGCCGCTGGATTGTCGAGGCACTGACCCGCCGCGGCGTGGCAGAAACCTGGAAAGCCGCCACTGGCAAGGAGGTAGCGTAATGAGCGTCACGATCAACACCAAAATCAACGGGCAATCGGTCACGGCGACGGCCGAAGCGTCCGCATCACTGCTGGAGTTCCTGCGCGACACATTGGAGATGAAAGGAAGCAAGCTCTGCTGCAATACCGGCGAGTGTGGCGCGTGTACGGTGATTTACAACGGCAAACCGATCAACTCCTGCGTGACCATGGCGGCCGATGCCGACGGCGCCGAGATCACGACCATCGAAGGGCTCGCGAACGGGGACAAACTGCACCCGGTGCAGCAAGCGTTCATCGACACAGGTGCGGTGCAGTGTGGCTACTGCACCCCGGGCTATATCATGTCGGTGAAAGCGCTGCTTGACCGCACCACCCGACCGACGGCGCAAGACATCGAGGAAGCGGTCTCCGGCAATATTTGCCGCTGCACTGGTTACAACAAGATCGTCGATGCGATCCAACTCGCCGCACAAAGGTT
>DATBMR010000148.1:0-10381 GCA_036554745.1 Binatia bacterium | reverse complement strand
CGGGGCGTCGGCGAGCACCGCCAGAACGTCGAGGTAGGGAGTTGCTTCGCTCACGTGCCCGGTCACCAGATCGCCGCCGATGATGACCAGATCGGGTTTGCTCTGCATCAAGTCGCGAATGATCTGCCAGAATGTTTCGGGCTTCAAGAAAATGCCGCCGTGGATATCGGTGATCAAAAGGACCCGGAGCGGCGCCAGGTCGCGCGGCCAGAGCGCCGGCGAGAGCGTCGTCTCGGCCAGCCGGAAGCGCTGTTCCAGAATCCAGCAATACGGACTCCAAACATGGCCGAGCATCGGATAGACGAAGCGCGACACGAGCAAATCGGCGTAGCGCTCAAAAAGCTTGATCAGCCCACGGTTCGGATTGATCCGGCGCCGTTCCGTCCCGGTGATCATGCGCGGCGGCGGCAGCGGGCGGGTTTTGATATTCCTGGGCGGATTTTTCACTGCGAGAATCGAGGCGCGCATGCTGGGAGCATTGTAGCGCGCCGGCTCCTCGATTGCATTAAACAAGGTAAAACTCTGAACGCGATCGTTCAGGGTGAACTAGCAAGGGACTTCTTAGGGTTGAATCCGGTTCGCCTCAGCTGCCCGGCAAGCCCTTCCGGTAGCAGGAATGCTTTAGTTCATCTTTGTGCGCAAGCTGCGATCAGCGTATTAACCGCTGCTAGCTTGACTTTACGCGGGCTAATCCAATATTTTCGCCTCATTACAGAACTTGCTGCAAAAAAATTGCGAGGGGGCAAACTATGTTTATCTGGATCGCAAAGGTCAGTAAGTGTCGTTTCACCAAGATGCTATTCGCAGTCGGGACTCTGTGGGTTTGGTCCGTTACAGTCAATGCGGCGGAAACACCGCGGTCTGGCGGGGAGCTGGTCTTCGCCGTCGGCGGTACACCACCCTCATTCGACGGCCACCGCGAAACGACCTTCGCCATGATCCATCCGGTTGCTCCGCACTACAGCACTTTGCTGCGCTTCGATCCGCAGAACTATCCCAAAATTGTTGGCGACGTGGCGGAAAGCTGGCAGGTCTCCAAAGATGGGCTTGTTTATACTTTCAAGATTCGTCAGGGAATTCAGTTTCACGATGGCAGCGTACTGACCGCCAAAGACGTCAAGGCTACCTACGACAAGATTATTTTTCCACCTAAAGGGGTGGTGAGCGCGCGCCAGGCCACCTATGCCGTCGTGGACAAAGTGGAGACTCCGGATGTGCAGACCGTGGTCTTTCGTTTGAAGCATCCCTCGGCATCTTTTCTCGCCAACCTGGCCTCGCCGTGGAATTTTATCTACAAAGCCGACCTTCTGGCCAAAGATCCGCGCTGGTTTGAAAAGAATATCATGGGCTCCGGCCCGTTCACCTTTGGCGAATATGTAGCCGGCTCTCACTGGATAGGAAAGAAAAATCCGAATTATTTCATGAAGGGGCGACCGTATCTCGACGGCTATAGAGCCGTCATCATTCAAGACACGGCGCCGCGCGTTGCGGCGGTGCGCAGCGGCCAGGCACTCGTCGAATTTCGCGGTTTCAACCCGGCGGCCCGCGACGACATTGTAAAAACCGCCGGCGACCAAGTTGTCGTTCAAGAGAGTCCCTGGGTCTGCAATCTTACGGTGACGATCAACAACGAAAAGAAACCGTTCGACGATGTGCGAGTTCGACGCGCTCTCACTCTTGCGATCGATCGGTGGGGAGCATCGAAGGCTCTGTCGCAAATCTCCGTGATGAAGTACGTCGGCGGGCTTTTACGCCCCGGCTCCGAGTTCGCCATACCTGAGTCGGAGCTCGTCAAGCTCGCCGGATTCGGAAAAGACATCGAGGCGTCGCGCAAGGAAGCGAGAAAATTGCTCAAAGAAGCCGGGGTCCCTGAGGGTTTTTCCTTCACGCTCAAGAACCGCAACGTCAGAGAGCCTTACGAGGTCACCGGGGTCTACGTCATCGATCAATGGCGCCAGATTGGACTCAACGTCAATCACGTCCAGCAGGAAGCAGGAGCTTACTTCAATGATTTTCGCCAGGGTAACTATGACACCGGGATCGATTTCTCCTGTGACTTTATGGACGACCCGGATCTGCAGCTTTTCAAGTTTGTGAGCAGTGATAAGAGCCCGGTCAACTATGCGCGATACAAAGACAGTGTGTTGGATGAGCTGTACGAAAAGCAGAGCCGGGCCACAGACCCGAAAGAACGCCTGAAGCTTTTAAGGCAATTCGAAAAACGTGTTATTGATGAGAAGGCCTATCAGTTTCCCCCCACCCTCTGGTGGCAGCGGATCGTTCCCCACTCAGCCAAATTGAAAGGCTGGAAGGTCACTCCGAGTCATTACGTCAATCAGGATTTAAGGGATGTCTGGATTGCGCAGTAGTCAGTGCGAGGATGGAGGATCGAGGATCGCATCCTTTGTATTCTATCTATCTACGATCTTCAGTCGGCGTAAGCCGTGCGCCAGTATATCCTCAAACGTCTGTTGTTAATGATCCCGACTCTATTCGGGGTCGCGGTTTTGATTTTTTTTCTCCTCCGCGTCGTGCCTGGAGACATCGTCGAACTCAAGTACGCCGGTGTCGGAACCTATGCGCCGAAGGAGGCGCTCGACCGCGAACGCGCGCTACTAGGTCTAGACCAGCCGATCTGGAAACAGTTTGTCACCTGGATCGCCGGTATCCCCCGCCTGGACTTCGGCACATCCATGTGGACGGGACAGCCGATTACCCACGAAATTGCTATTCGACTTGAGTTGAGTATCGAGCTTGCCCTGATGGCGACTTTCGTCGCGGTCCTGATCTCGATTCCTCTCGGGGCGCTGGCGGCGGCGAAGCAAGACACGTGGATCGATTACTGCGTGCGGATTTTCTCGATCGCCGGGCTGGCCATTCCGTCTTTCTGGCTCGGCATCGTCATCATTCTGGCCTTTGTCATTTATTTTCGCTGGCTGCCGCCCTTGACCTTTACGTCTTTCTGGGTTGATCCGAAGGCCAATCTGACGCAGCTTATCTGGCCCGCCTTAGCCGTTGGTTACCGTTACTCGGCTGTCGCGACGCGCATGACGCGTTCAGCAGTCTTGGAAGTCTTGCGGGAAGACTACATCCGCACAGCGCGCGCCAAAGGGCTCTGGGAGCGGGCGGTGCTGATCCGCCACGCGCTCAAAAACGCACTGCTGCCGGTGATTACCGTGATCGGACTTGAATTTGCGTTTCTTGTTGGCGGTCTGGTGGTGACCGAGCAGGTTTTCAATTTGAACGGTATCGGCAAGCTCTTCGTCGAAGCCATTAGCCAGCGCGACTACACGATGGTCCAAAGTCTGGTTTTGCTCACTTCATTTGTCTTTATTTTCGTGAATTTTCTCGTCGATTTAATAAACGCCTGGTTGGATCCACGGATCCGCTATCGATGAACGAATACAAAGATGGAAGATGTTCAAATAGCGAAAAATGTTCAAATGGTTCAGACGCCGGACCGTGGCAAACCTCAGGAACCTTTTGAACGAGCCGCGGCATGTTAAGCACTAGCGTTCAAGACTTCTCGCTTTCACTTGTGGCTCGCCTCGATCGGTGGCTTGAGGCGTCTTTCCGCTTCACCCGTCGACGCCCGGTAGGAGCGGTCGGGGCGGCGATTATAGGCCTGATGATCGTGGCTGCGGTCCTTGCGGGGTTCGTTTCGCCGTACGATCCGCTAGCGACCGATTACGGAAAAATGCTACAGGCACCGAGTTCATCTCACTGGTTCGGAACGGACTCTTTCGGTCGAGACGTATTCACCCGTATCATCTACGGCTCGCGGACTGCTTTATGGATCGGGTTCGCGTCTTCCTTCCTTGGGGCAACCCTTGGAGCGTTCATCGGCGTGACCAGCGCGTATTTCGGCGGCAAGATCGATCTCGTGCTCCAACGTTTCATGGATCTGTTTTTGTCGTTTCCATTGATCATTTTGGCGCTGGTGATTGTTTCGTTCCTGGGCTCCGGCGTGACGAATGTCATCCTTGCCATCACGGTTCCCATGGTACCGCGCTGCGCTCTCGTTGTGCGAAGCAGCGCCCTCGCTTTGCGTGAGATGCCATTTGTCGAAGCCGCGCGCGCCCTCGGCTTTGGTCCGTTGCACATCATTGTTCGCCACATGATTCCCAATATCATGGCGCCCTATCTGATCATGCTGACCGCGTTTCTCGGTCAGGCGATTCTTTTGGAGGCGTCGCTTTCCTTCCTCGGTCTCGGCGTAGCGGAACCGCAAGCAGCATGGGGTCTTATGCTGCGCGGTGCCGCGGTCGAGTTCGCCGAACGCGCGCCGTGGATGGCGATCTACCCTGGGCTCACCATCAGTCTTTCGGTTTTCGCTTTCAATCTTTTCGGTGATTCATTGCGCGACGCCCTCGACCCGAAACTGCGGTTGCCGTGATCCGGATTGTTTGTGATGAAGATAGCGCGATTGAGCTAGAATGAGGTGCAAGCCTTCCGGACGATGCCGGTCTAGCTTTTCCCTTTCCAGAGATCGAGGCTTTGAGAGGCACTGCGACCCTGATAATAGCTCTGTTGGACCTTGTATAGATCGATCAGGCTCATCTCGACTTTACGGTCCTCACCGCTTCTCACGTAGTCAAATAACACACGCCTTTGGTCTTTGAAGATTCTAGTCAGTCGCCCTTTGTCTGCGTCGATGATTCGGCCGATGGTTCGAAGAGCCTCGGCAAGGCTATGGATGTCCGGCGTCTTGCCCACTTGCATGCGGCGATGTAGACCAGCTTCGTCGATCCGGCTGATGTCGCCAGGCCCGTAGGAGCGCTTCACGTCTACAAGCTCAGGCTTTTCCGGGGGTTTATCCAGACGGTAATTGGCGAGCTTGTAGATAATGCTGCCGAGCCGCGACCTTGGTGCCTCCTCGGTGGAGGATTTGCTTTCCGACCTTTTGCGAGCGCATCGAACTCTGACGGTAAAAATACGCTCTTGCTCTTCGATTTCGAGCTGTAAAGGAAACAGATCGGCGATATCCTGCCCAATCGCGCGCAAAGCTCGTGCGTAATAATTAACCGGCTGGAGTGGTTCCAACTTGAATTGCTCCCCCTCAATCAAAATAGCGGAAAGATCATATTACCCCTCACAACGAGTTCAGCGAGCCCGTAATTTCCGCGCCGGCGCGAAAACCGTTCGCTCCGGCAAGTTTTCGGTTCAACGATTGTTTTGTCCCGCGCTCATTTTTTTCCGCCAAGGGACGATGAGCAGCGCGTTGAGCAGCATTGCCACCACGAGCACGGTTAGCAGTCCCCACATCACGGTTTGGTAACTTTGACTGCGGTCGAAGATCGCACCCGCCACGACCGGCCCAGCGAAACTGCCCCACATATAAAAGAAACTCAGCATACCACGGATCGTAGCAAAGTGTTTGCGGCCGAAAAAGTCGCCGACCGTTGCCCAAACGATCGGAAACGAGGCATCGAGCAGTGTGTAACAACTGGTGAACAGCCACAACTGCCACAGAGACGCTTCGCCAAAGAGTGGCATGACGGCGACGGCCGGGGCGAAATGGCAAAGCACCAGCAGCCCGGGCTTGTTGACGCGATCACCGATCCAGCCGAGCATGAAATGCGCAGCCAGATTGATGAACGCGAAGGAGCCGAGCATGAAAGCCGCCTCGCTCTCATTGAGTCTCTGCCAAACCATGATCGGCACGAAGTGGACGCTGACGGTGCTGTAAGCGGCGACCCGCGTGGTCATGGAAACGACCAACAACCAAAACGCCAAGGTCTTCATGGCTTGGCCGGCAGTAAGATCTGGTTGAATTGGCAAGCGCGAGGCCGTGTTTTTCCCAAAGCTGCCGGTTTCGTGATCGGCGTCGATCTCGCCGTCGGGCAAAAGCCCCATGCTCTCCGGCGAGCGGCGCACTTGGATACTCAGAGGCAGACAAACGGCAAGGAAAATAAAGCCGGATACGAGCGCCGCCCAACGCCAGCCGAGCGTCTGCACGCCGACGGCGAGCAGCGGCGAGATCAAAGCGCCGCCTACCGGCACCGCCGCGCTGACGACGGTCATCGCCCGCGCGCGCTGGCGAATAAACCAGGTGTTCGCGATGACCATTGGCGAATGGACAAAGCCGGCAATAAAGGCGAGCGAAATCACGCCGAGGTAGACGAGCATGAATTCTGTGTAGGTGCGGACCCATGACAAAAGGATATAACCGAGGCCGGCGAGCAACGCAGCCGTAGCGATGATTGGCCGCGGGCCGAAGCGGTCGATGACATAGCCGACCAGCGGTGCCTCGATCGCGCCCTGGGCGCGCGCGAGCGAGAAGGCGAGGGACGTGGCAGCGCGGCTCAACCCCAGGTCTTGACTGATCGGCAGAAAAAAAACCGTAAAGCCGTATTGATGCAGGCCGCCGCCGACTACCCGTATGGCTGAAACGAGGCCGATCATCCGCCAGCCATAGAAGATGTCCGATAGCGATCCGCCGACGTCAGAGATTTTCATGAGCCGGCCGTGCCGAACAGCCCAGTCCCGCCGTCGCCGTCGCTATTCGCGCGTTGCCTAGTCAATCGCAACCAGTTTACCGTCGCGATATTCGACGGTCTTGCCGGTGATCTCCATGCCGGCCGCGGCGGCGAGTACGAAGCCGTTGCCGAGAATTTCCGGACCAGGCAAGCGCATGCGCGCCTCTTCCGGCGCGTCTTCAGTGGCGATCGCCTGTTTGGGACTGAAGGCAACCACGCAGACATTCCATTCACGCTCTTCCTCGGCAACGAAGCGCGTGAACGTGCGGATGGCGTCTTTGCTGACCACGTAAGCGGCGGCCCCGTGATTCTCAGCGCGGCCGCCGCCCCAGAGATTGACAATGTTACCGGATCGGCGCTCCTCCATGAACGGGACCACGTACTTGGTGCAGAGAAACGTGCCACCCAAATTCGTTTGGATCACGCTGTCCCAAAAATCCTTGCTCAGAAAACGTACCCGTGGCCAACGCGGAATCCCCCAATTGAAATGCGGCACGATACCGGCGTCGTTAATCAAAGCATCGATCTGACCGAAGCGCTCCACCGCATGATACACCAGACGGCGCACATCTCTTTCATCACGGACGTCGGTTGGAATACCGATGGCTTCGGCGGTAAAGGGTGCCAGCTCGCCGAGCGTTTTATGCATTCGCTCCACGTCGGTATCGGCGAGCACGATCTTTGCTCCGGCCTTGACCAAAGTCATCGCCGCATGCCTACCGATGCCTTTTGCGCCGCCCGTGACAATGGCCACTTTCCCTTGCATGCTTTCCTCCGGATAGTGTCGTTGAGTGCGGTCTTATCCTAATTTCGACACGACAAACTTCTGCACCATTGATTGCGACGAACATCGCACACCGCGGGCGATCGATCAACGTTTGCGTCCAGTCGGCGACCTGACATTTATCGATATGCGACCGCGGTCTTGGCGCTTTAGACCCGGCGAGCGCAAGCGTCGGCAGTCGTCGAGAGCGTGAAAACTCGGCGCCGAGAGCTGCGGTCAACCAGCGCTGTCTCAGCCGGTTGCGAAGCCGATAATTTGCGAAATGTAGTTGCTGGATGCGGCGCGGCCGGTTACCCGTTTTGTCTCGCCCGGCGAAATCTCATGTGAAAACCGAGTTCGTGCAGTTTGTCAAAGCTAAAAGTTCTTTGTTCACTCCGGCCGTCCGAGGACTTGTACGAGACCGTCACCGAATACGGATGGTGCCAGGAAATTGTGAACGCGGACACTCCGACTCTGTCGAGGTGTTCGCCCAGGGTGCGCAGATACTGAGACGGCTTGCCCGCTGGCTGTGCATGCGAGGGCAAATAGCCGCGTCGTTTTTTTTGTCCATGGGCATCTAGGCGCGAGAGGATGCGGGACTCATATTGAAGCCAGCCTTCACCGCCTCTGAAGGGGTTGTTTGCCTGGTCCGAGCCCCCCTCATCGCTCAAAACCTCAAGGAAGCTGTTCTTGATGATCCAGTGAGACGTGGGAGTGATAGATCGGCTCCGAATGAGATACGACCCGGCTTGGTTTTCCAGCTCGAACGCATCAATGCGTGTCGTTTCGAGGCATTGACCGATGGCTCGTAAGTCTTTCGAGCGGGTCATGGTAAGGACTCGTCCCCCAACGATGTTTCGTCCCAAAATCTAAAATCTATCTTTCAACGCCCGAACGGCGTTGTTGGGATTGTTTGTGTCCGCTGCGGCATCTTCCGGTCTTCGCTTCTTGAATGTCCCCGTTAGGTCATCGAATTTTAGGTAACTTTCGATTTACCCTCACTCAGTGTAACACTGAAACGAGCCCAACAAAGAGGTGAGGAAATTTTTTTCATCGAGCGCGGTGTTCTTAAAAGAATTGTTCACAACCTGAGGAATTCACGGCGCTCTTCGTCCGCGACGAATTACAACGATAGGTATTCCAACGTGCCGATGCTTTCATGGTCGGTTGCCATCGCGAGTTTGAGCGCGTTCCTTGTATCCCTCGATAGCGCCGTCAACATCGCGTTTCCGGCGATCACAGTAACGTTCTCCCTGGAAGTGACCTCGATCCAATGGGTCGTGGTCGGTTACGTTTTGACTCACGCTAGCCTGTTACTTGGATGCGGCCGCCTAGCTGATCTCGCGGGCCATGGACGATTACTGAGCTGCGGACTGGTGACCAGCGCTCTTGCCTTTGCCGGATGCGGCTTCGCGCCCTCATTCGGCTGGCTCGTAGCAGCCCGTGTCGGACAAGGAATCGGGGCTGCGCTCGTGTCCGGTACTGCTCCCGCGCTGGTCACCCTCGCTGTTTCGGCCGAAGCACGCGGCCGCGCGCTGGGTATCTTCCAGATGAGCATGGCCGCCGGCTACGCTTTGGGACCGCTGATTGGCGGCCTGCTGGTCGACAGTTTTGGCTGGCGCGGGGTCTTTTTGTTTCGCGTAGTGCCCGCGTTGTTGCTGGCTTGGCTCGCCCTATCCAGGTTGCCGGCACTTAGGCGCCACGGCGAAAGTCGTCAATTTGATCTTCTCGGCGCCGTTACGCTCGCAGGCGCGGTAGCGGGTTTCTTACTGACATTTAGCCGGGGCCGCGCAATGGGTTGGGCATCTCTGGATGTGATTCTGCTCCCGCTCGTTTCCGCTTCATGCTTCGTCGCATTCGTTATGACCGAATCGCGAGTAAGCACGCCCGTGGTTAATCTGAGCCTCTTTCGACAACGGCCGTTTATCATCGCTAACCTGCTCACCGTTCTTGCCAACTGCGCTCGATTCGCCATCGGTTTACTCGTGCCCTACTACGTGATCGATGTCTTGCGCTATCCGGCCACGACTGGCGGTACTTTGATGTTATCGGCGGCTTTGATGACCGCTCTCGCTGCACCCCTGGCCGGAAGACTCTCCGATCGCGTCGGCACCGCTGGGTTGAGTTCTTTGGGTTTAGCCTTGGAGGGAATCGGTCTGTGGATGATCAGCCGCTTGGACGCTCACGCCGATTACCTACCGGTGGCTGTGGCGCTCGGCGTTGTCGGCACGGGATTGGGGATCTTCGAGGCGCCGAACATGAGCTTCGTGATGGGCGCGATGCCGCGTAATCAGCAGGGCGTCGCCGGCAGTATCGCCAATATGATGCGCACGCTCGGGATAGTGTTCGGCGCTACCGGCGCGAGTTTGCTGTTCGACCAACGGCGGCAGACTTATTCAACGCAGCCCGCTCTTTACCCGCTCAGCACTATCGAGGGATTCGTCCCCGCCTTCCAAGACGTTTTTGTTATGGCGGCGGGATTATGCGTTGTCGCCTTCGTCTTGTCGCTGTTCCGCCGCGCAGAAGCGACCGAAAAACCGGCTGGCGGAGAAGATCGGTAGATACGAAAGCTCGTTATTCGTCCGGGAACTTTATCGGAGAAATTCGCGCATCAATGTTGCCGTATCTTCCGGCTTTTCCAGGTGGACGCTGTGGCCGGCGCCGGGAACGATGGCGAGTTTTGCCCCGGGGATTTTTGCTGCGTAGGTTTCGCCATGGGCGCGCGGCACAAAATGGTCCTTTTCGCCCCAGATGACGAGCGTCGGAGTGGAAATGCGGTGCAGGCGGCTGCCAAGCGAATGATTGTAGAAGTAGGGCGGTTTAAAGCCGATGCGGGAGCCTAGCCGGAGCATCTGGTAGCGGCGCAGTTCATCGTCAATCTCGCCCTTGCCATCGGGGAACAATTCCAAAGCCATGGGATGGTCGGCGCGGGAAAAAAGCATTTCCCGCAGAGTTGCGTAGCTCGACCCGTACTCGGGCTGGGCGTTCATAAAGATGTCGCCGATGAGCTCGCCTGGGACGAACAAGCCGGCGGCGCCGATCAACACCAGCTTGCGAATTCTTTCCGGATGGCGCACGGCGAACTCGGCGGCGATCCACCCGCCAACGCAGCAGCCGACGAAATCGAACTGGTTTAGCT
>DATBMR010000077.1:0-4320 GCA_036554745.1 Binatia bacterium | reverse complement strand
GGCGAGCGTGTCGAAGTTGAAGGGGCGCATGGCAAAGGTCGCGGGCAGTTCTTTCATCACATCGACGAACACCAGCAGGGTGGCGGTTGCGACGCTCCCCCACATGATCGGGATATGAACCCGCAGGAGGGTACCGGCGGGGGAGTGGCCGAGACTACGCGCCGCGTCGTCCATGGATGGCGTCACGCGAGTAAGACCCGCCTCGATCGTTTGGAAGGCGATGGCAAGGAAACGCACCACATAGGCGTAGATCAGCGCGGCAATCGAGCCGGTAAGGAGCAGGCCCACGTTCCACCCAAACTGCTGCTCAGCCCAACCGGCCAGAGCGTTGTCGAGCCTGCCGAGAGGTAGAAGAATTCCGACGGCAATGACGGCGCCGGGGAGGGCGTAGCCGAGCACCGCGAGCTGATTCGCCCCATAGATCAGGGGACTCTTCACGCTCCGAGCGGCGTAAGCCAAGAGCAACGCCACGGTTACGGCGACGATAGCCGCGACTCCGGCCAGAGTTGAAGTGTTAGCGACCAAGCCATAGATTCGCGCTCCCAGTTGCGCTTCCGGCTCCGTCCAAGCAAGCTTGAGCAGCACCAGCGCCGGTATGAAAAAACCGAAAGTGATCGGCGTCGCGCACAGGACAAAAGCGAGCCAGGAGCGCCAGCCGGTTAGCGGCTGCGGCGGCATAGGGGTACGCTGCGCGGCATAGCGTGCGCCGCCCCGGTGCATGCGCTCCATGACCAACATCAGCAGAACAAATATCAGCAGGCACGTCGCGAGTTGGCCGGCGGCTACCGGATCGCCAAGCGAAAGCCAAGCGCGATAGATACCGGTCGTAAAAGTGTTGACCGCGAAGTAGGAAACCGTGCCGAAGTCGGCGAGCGTTTCCATCAGCGCCAAAGCCGTGCCGGCAACGATCCCCGTGCGGGCGAGCGGCAGCGCGACATGCCAGAACCGTCCCCAGGCGCCGTAGCCGGCGAGTCGAGCCGCTTCCATCGTAGTGCGCGATTGCTCAAGAAAAGCGTTGCGCGATAACAAGTACACGTAAGGATAGAGCGCGAACGAGAGCATTGCCGCGGCGCCGGGCAGCGAACGAATCTCGGGGAACCAGTATTCGCGAACCCGCCAGCCGGTCAGGTCGCGCAGCAGGGTTTGCACCGGACCGGCAGCCTCCAGCCAATCGGTGTAGGCGTACGCCATCACGTAGGCGGGCATGGCGAGGGGTAGAACCAGTGCCCACTCGAGTGCGTGCTGACCGGGAAACCGGTACGCAGTGACGAGCCAGGCGGAGAGCACGCCGAACAAGATAGCGCCCAAGGCCACCAGCAGGACCAACAGGATCGTGTTCTTAATGTATTCCGGCAGAACCGTGGAGGCGAGATGAGGCCAGGTCGCTTCGCTGGGCAGAAAGATGTTAAACACGACGGCGGCGATCGGCGCGAGTACCAACGCCGCCGCCAGGATCGACATCCACCCCAGCCAGCCGAGCCTGGCGACGGTGAGACCGTATACCCGAAAGCGTATTGCGATGACGCCGGTCATGGCTGGCTGTTAGCCTAAACCGCTGCCAACTTCCATCGTACTACTTCCAGCCGACCTTGTCGGCGAGACGCTGGGCCGCCGCCTGAGATTTGCCGAGGCTGGTCAACGGCAATGAATCGGTTTTGAATTTACCCAACGATTCCAGCGCGGGATTGTCCAATTTGACGCCGTTCACGATCGGCCATTCATTATTGCCGTTGGCGAACAGGGTTTGCGCTTTATCGCTGGCGAGATATTCCAGGAACTTGACACCAGCTTCACGATTCGGAGCATGGCGGAGCAGACCGCCGCCGGAAATATTGATGTGGGTGCCGCGATCGGCTTGATTGGGCCAGATCAGCCCCACTTTTTCGATAAGAGCTTTATCTTCGGGTTTCTGGGAGCGCATAATTCGGACGTAGTAGTAGTGGTTCGATATCGCAATAGAGCATTCACCGACGAAAACGCCGCGCAGTTGGTCGGTATCGCCCCCCCGTGGCGGGCGAGCGAGATTGGCCGTAACGCCGCGCGCCCAGTCGGTCGCTTTTTCTTCGCCCAGGTGGCTGATCATGCTCGAGATCAGCGACAAATTATAGGGGTGGCTGCTCGGGCGGACGCAGATCTGCTCCTTCCACTTCGGATCGGCCAAGTCCTCATAACGCGCCAGTTCGGCGGGTTTGATCTTGCTTTTATCGAAGGCGATGACACGGGCGCGCGCGGAGAAAGCAAACCACTTGTTGTCGGTGCCGCGCGAGTTCGCCGGGATGCGCTTGTCGAGGGCGGAAGATTTTACCGGCGCAAAGATTCCTGCCTGCTCCGCGCGCCAGAGACGAGCGGCGTCCACAGTCAAGAATATGTCCGCGGGGCTATTGGCTCCTTCGGCTTTGATGCGTTCGAATAGCGCGTCCTCGCCGCCTTCGATCCGGTTGATCTTGATACCGGTCGCTTTGGTGTAACCCGTGTAAAACGCCTCATCAGTCGCGTAATGACGCGCGGTATAGAGATTGAGCACTTTTT
The DNA here is from genome assembly GCA_036554745.1 of Binatia bacterium. Taxonomy (GTDB): domain Bacteria; phylum Desulfobacterota; class Binatia; order UBA9968; family UBA9968; genus DP-20. Next base: position 1,791 of record DATBMR010000077.1, on the reverse strand, counting down.
GCTGGGCAAGCGCCTCTGACTGGATGACGGGGCTAAGCAGCAAACCCGCGATTATCGTCTTTATACTGAGCAATAACAGTCGCATGATTCTTTTTCCTCCGGTCAATCGATGATTCAGTTAGTAAATGCCGATTTTGTTTTGTACGGGAAAATTTATTTGTAGCTACTGAATCTAGAGTTTCGGATATCCAAATAATATAAGTTTGTCAATACCTATAGTAAGTTCGTGAAAATGCTGTGCCCTGTATGCAGAGTGGCTCGACGATAGTTTCGATGGGCTCGGCTGAAGCCGAGATCAGTTCACTTCTGGCAGGGAATGGGCGCCTACGGTGATCACTTGGGATCGTGGTTTTCGTCGGCGGAGGCAGAGGAAGGGAAAACCACCACATTGGGGAGGTGCACCTCGATCGGCACTTGATGGCCGACGTGCCAATACACCGGCCGTCGTTGTTCCAAGTGAACGGTCGCGCCGGACGGAAGGCGAAGCCGATAGAGGATCTCGCCGCCGAGAAACTCGCGCTCTTCAACGGTCGCGAGGATGCCGCCCGCTTTGGAATTTACCGCTTCATGGCGGATCATGACTTTCACCGGTCCCGGTGGCAGGTCGGCGGGGCAGGTAAAAACGCCGATTTCGGTGTGGATTTCCGGGCCTGAAACGACTCCCGGGATGAAGTCCGCGTGTCCAACGAAGCCGGCGACAAATACCGTCGACGGCATGTAATAAATATCTTCCGGGGTTCCAACCTGTTGCACTTCACCGTTGCGAATGACGGCAACCTGATCCGCCATGCCCAGGGCCTCCTCTTGATCGTGAGTGACAAGAACGGCCGCTGTGCCCAGGTGGCGCAGGATGCGAGCCACCTCCCGGCGCATCTGCGGGCGAAGTTCCGGGTCCAGCCCGTTAAACGGTTCGTCGAGCAGGACGACCTTGGGCCGAGGCGCCAGCGCTCGCGCCAGAGCGACCCTTTGCTGCTGGCCGCCCGACAACTCGTGCGGATAGCGCTCGGCGCAGTGCGATAACTCCGTCAATCGGAGCAGTTCATCCACCCGCTGCTGGCTGTCGTGCTTGCCTGCGCCGTGCAAGCCGAACCGAACATTTTGCGATACGGTAAGATGAGGAAAGAGCGCGTAATCCTGAAAAACCATTCCGACACCGCGATTTTCCGGGGCGATCCACGTGGCGTCGGCCGTATCGACGACCACCCGGTCGTTAATCACGATCCGGCCATCATCGGGTCGCTCGAACCCCGCGATCAATCTCAATAGTGTGGTCTTGCCGGACCCGGATGGCCCGAGGAGCGCGAGAATCTCGCCGGCGGAAACTTCCAGGTCGCAGCGGTTTACCGCCTGGGTCCCGTTGTAGCGCTTGCTGATTTGTTTAACTTCGATAACGACCACGGAAATTCTCGTCAGCAATCCATACCTAAAAATGGCCGACAATTCCAGGTTCCGGGCCACCGACAGTCGGTGGACACGCATGAACTCCATCGGTTCGGCAGCGCATTAATCGCGCGATGGAATCGCGTAACTTGATCTTGGCCGATTCCTGAAATAACATCCACTACGAATAGAGTTCTTTGACGGGGCTCATGCCGGGAATGCGACGCGGCTAAGTTTGCGCGAGACCCAGGTCATGGGCGGGAACGATTCTATCATCTATGGATACCCCTAAGGTTACTCACGCCCTCGAAGACTATTTGAAGGCGATCTACCAGCTTTTCGAAGAGGGACGGCCGGTAATTGCGGCTCGGCTGGCGGCCGAGACCGGCGTTTCGCCTTCGACCATCTTTG
>DATBMR010000061.1:0-4034 GCA_036554745.1 Binatia bacterium | reverse complement strand
AACGAGAGGTGTGCCGCCGACGAGACGATGGGAAGGCGCTTCTAGACCGCTGAACAAACAATTTGGCTTGACCGTAGCCCTACTACGGCGATCACACATGAAAGCGGGTGTAGGCGCACCACGCTATGGCTGGCTTCAAATAATTTGTTATCCTGTTCCAAACAAATACCGCACGTGCACCGCCGTGAGGCGCCGCGGCAAATGAGCAGGCAAAATGAATGACATTATCCGTCTGACTGATGACTATTATATTGTCACGCCGGCGTCGACCACGGACGAAGTTCGGGTTCTGAAGCAAGGCCAGAGTTTTGCCGTTTTCGATCGCACCGGCGATATTGAACATGCCGGGCTCGGAGAGCAGGGGATCTATCACGAAGGGACGCGGTTTCTCTCGTTGCTGGCGTTACGCATCGGCAATCTGCGGCCGTTTCTACTCAACTCGACGGTGAAGAAGGATAATCTGTTATTCACCATCAACCTCACCAATCCCGATGTGTATGCCAACGGCAAGGTGATTTTGCGCCGCGGCGATCTCCACGTGTTTCGCAGCAAGTTCATCTGGCAGGCGACCTGCTTCGAAACTCTCGAACTGGTCAACTACAGTCTCTTGCCGATCGAGTTGTCTTTCACGCTGCAGTATGACGCCGATTTCTCCGACATCTTTGAGGTTCGCGGCATTAAACGAAAGAGGCGCGGCCATCGTTTGCCGGATGAGATTGCGCCGAACCAGGTTGTGTTGGTCTACCGGGGCCTCGATGGAGTGTCGCGCCGCACGGAGATTCATTTTTCACCGGTGCCGGAAGATTTTTCCGCATCGCGCGCCTATTTTCGGAGGATCCTGACGCCGGGCAAGCGCGAGCAATTCGAATTTACCTATTCCTTTATCATTGAGCAAAAACACGGTGGCCGGCGGCCGCGCGCCATTGCGCTTCAGGCGGCGGAACAGTCGATGGCGTATTGCAAATCTGACGACTGTGAGGTGCAGACCTCCAACCGCGAATTTAATCGCTGGCTCAATCGTTCGGCGGCGGACCTGCACATGATGATCACCAAGACGGAGCACGGTCTGTATCCCTATGCCGGGGTGCCGTGGTTCAGCACCGTCTTCGGCCGTGATGGCATCATTACGGCTCTGTTCTTTCTTTGGGTTAATACGCGCGTGGCGCGCGGCGTGTTGGACTACTTGGCGGCGTACCAGGCCACCGAGATCATTCCCGAGCGGGATGCCACACCGGGAAAAATACTGCATGAGGTGCGTTGCGGCGAGATGGCGGCGCTCAACGAGATTCCGTTTGCCTTGTACTATGGCAGCACCGACTCCACGCCTTTGTTTGTCATCCTCGCAGGCGCCTACTACGAGCGCACCGGGGATCGCGAATTCATCGAGTCGATCTGGCCACAGATCGTCCTAGCTCTCGAGTGGGGTGATCGATACGGCGATGTCGACGGCGACGGTTTCGTGGAGACCGCCCGGCAGTCGTTACGCGGGCTTGTGCAGCAGGGTTGGAAAGATTCGTGGGATGCCGTTTCTCACGCCGACGGCTCGCTACCCGAGGGCCCGATCGCGCTCTGCGAAGTACAAGCTTACACCTATGCCGCCAAACAGGCGGGCGCGCGGCTAGCGACCACCCTCGGTCATGTCGAACTCGCCCGCGCGCTGCTCGACCAGGCGCGCGCACTCAAGCAAAAATTCAACGAGGTTTTCTGGTGTGAAGAGATCTCGAGCTATGCGCTCGCGCTCGATCGCCACAAGCGACCCTGCCGTGTCGTGGCGTCCAACGCCGGCCACGCTCTGTTTGCGGGCATCGCGTCCGATGAATACGCCCGACGGCTAGCCGAGAGGCTGATGAGCGAGGATATGTTTTCCGGCTGGGGCGTGCGCACCCTTTCCACTAAGGAAGTCCGCTACAATCCGATGTCGTACCACAATGGTTCGGTTTGGCCGCACGATAATGCGATCATTGCCGGCGGTCTGGCGCGGTACGGCCTGAAGGACGAGGTCAACAAAATTCTTAGCGGTCTTTTCGATGCGAGCCTGTTCTTCGAGATGGAGCGCCTGCCCGAATTGTTCTGTGGCTTTTCCAGACGAGAAGGAGAAGGACCGACCCACTATCCAGCCGCCTGCGCGCCGCAAGCGTGGGCGTCCGCGTCGGTATTCATGATGCTGCAAGCGTCATTGGGTTTGTTTATCGACGCGACCTCAACGGAGGTCAAATTTGTTACGTCTTTGTTGCCGCCGTTTCTCGATCAGGTTTATGTGAAAAATCTGAAAGTTGGCGATGCGTCTTTAGACTTGGTGCGCGATCGCTCCTTGCGTGGCGTCTCCATTGAGCGTCGTGAAGGCGACGCCGCAGTCGTGATTCGTTAACGACTACGTCTTTGCAATAACCCGTACCCGGGCTCGCTGCGGCGCTCTGCTTTTTATCTCACGGCTTGAGCGGATTGCATGCGCGATGGTCAATCGTTCAAGAGGCGTTCGTAAATTCTTAAATAATTCTCCGCCATCCGGGTGACACTGAAACGTTCTTCGAAGAGGCTGCGACAGAGGGCACGATTCAGACGAGCGGCGTCTGCCACCGCGCGAACGGCGGCGTCAAGATTATCGACGACGAAGCCGTTCACGCCGTTTTCGACAATCTCGGGCACCGAGCCACAAGGATACGCGATCACGGGAGTGCCACAGGCCATCGCCTCGATCAGCACTAATCCGAAGGGCTCAGGCCAGTCAATGGGAAACAACAGGGCATAAGCATTGGCGAGGAGATCCTGTTTTTCCGGCTCGCCCACCTCGCCGATACACTCGATGCGAGAATCGTTGAACAAAGGTTTAATGGTTTTGAAATATTTGTGATCCGCAGCGTCTACTTTAGCGGCGACCTTGAGACGCATGCCACTGCGCCTGGCGATTTCGATAGCGCGATCCGCTCGCTTCTCCGGCGAGATCCGGCCGATGAATAGCAAGTAGTCACTGTACTCCGCCGCCGGGCGATAGAGGTCGGTCGGCAAACCGTGGTAAACCGTTCCCTGCCAGTTGATCCACGGCAGTGGTTGGCGCTGGGCGCGCGAGATTGACACGACGGGCACATCGCCGAATTTTTTGTAAAGAGGAACCAGGTCAGGCATATCGAGTCGCCCGTGCAAGGTCGTCAAATGCGGTATCGGGTGGCGCCGCGAGAACGGGAAATGAAGATAGTCAATGTGGAAATGAAGAATATCGAACTCGGCGGCGCGCGCGAAAACCTCCTCGAGCAGAAGAAAGTGATGGGCGAGTGGATCTACGATCCGCTGATCCAAGCGTAGCGAGCGTTCCGAGCATGACACTAGCTCCGCTGCGGTGACGGAATCGCCGCTGGCGAACAATGTGACATCGTGACCTTGTCGCACCAGTTCTTCGGTGAGATAGGAGACAACTCTTTCTGTGCCGCCGTAGAGCAGCGGCGGCACGCGTTCGTATAACGGTGCGATCTGAGCGATTCTCATGTGCGCGCGGAGTCTTAGTGGCGCGGATGGGCATTCAGAGGGCGGGTTCTTTCGTACAACGATCGACGCTGTTCGCTAGAAAGAGTTTGGTTATCGTCGCGGACGTTGGTGCGTATGTAGTCCCTGCTTGCTCCTCCAGGCCAAGTCGAAGGCACTAATTGTACCGCGCTGTGAAAGCGTAGTCGCCCACGCGGGGCAAAAAAAGAATTCCGATGAACTTGCTCATTTGTTGCCTCCCTGAATTTCGACAGCACGCGTTAGGTACGCCTGTCGCTGTACCGGCAACGGTCGGGCCAGAGGGCCGATCCAAGAACGCGATTGCGTCCGCCGGTTTTCGCCGGGAATGAAAACGCAAAAGCCGAGCCAAGCGCCGCACCTAGAATTTTCGAATGCGTTAGATGTATGCCGGGGTCGGCGCACAGCATGCTGTCCCGTTAACAACACAGCTTCGGCGCATCGATCCTAAGAAATAGGAAAGTTGTGAGTCAAATCTGATCGCTATAGTTGGAGGAAATCTAAAAAATATTTTCAACGCACCAATTACCGGGCGCGCT
>DATBMR010000048.1:0-6321 GCA_036554745.1 Binatia bacterium | reverse complement strand
CAAGCTCTGGTCGAAGGGCGAACCAATCCAGGAAGTCTACCGGATTATCGAGAACAACACGCGCTTTCCCGTCGAACTGCTAGGGGACATCGCGGCGCAGCACGCCGGCTGCGTGCTCGGGCGAGATCTCACCCAAGCGCTCGCAGACAGATACGGTGTCGAGACGTTTCTCGCCGCGCTCACAACCATGCTCGACCAGAGCGAGGCCGCGGCACGGACCAAAATCGGCGCCATTGCCGACGGCGATTACAGCTACGAAACGTTTTTCGACAACGACGGGGAGACCGACGAACCGCTGCCGATCCGCGTCAAGATCATCGTCGCCGACGACGAGATGATCGTCGACTATTCCGATATTACGGCCCAGGTGCGCGGCTGCATCAACTCCGGTTATTACGGCGGCGGGCGCACCACGGCTCGAGTGGCGTTCAAATACTTGATCGCTAACGACGAGCCCGCCAATGAAGGAACGTTTCGGCCGCTAAAATTGATCCTGCCCGAAGGAAAGATTCTGAGCGCTCATCCGACCGCGCCGATGGGCAACTATTCCCAACCGTTCCCGACCGTCATTGATGCGATCATCAAAGCATTGGAAAACGCGCTGCCCGAGCGTGTCACTGGCGCGCACTTTGGCACCTTCTCCGGCGTTCGTTTTCGCGGCAGGCGCGACAATGATGTCCCATTTGACTGCCACGATAGCGGTCACGGCGGCTGGGGCGCCTGCGCCACCCATGACGGCGCTGGGCCGTTTCGCACCATGGCGCACGGCGACACGCGCATCATTCCAGTGGAACTGCAGGAGTCAATGTATCCCTATCGGATCGTCGAGTTTAGCCTGCGCGACGATTCCGCTGGCGCCGGGAAGTTTCGTGGCGGCTTGGGATTTCGCAAGCGTTACGAGATTCTCGGAGCGTGCGATCTTCAGGCGATGTTCGATCGGGTGAAATATCCGCCCTGGGGCGTGCATGGCGGCAAGGAAGGCAAGTCGGGGCGGATCACCATAATAAAAAAATCCGGAGAAACCGAAATCATTTACAAGAGCAAAGCTTATCCATTGCAGCCGGGCGACCAAATCATCGTTGAAACCGGCGGTGGCGGCGGCTATGGTCTGCCGTCGGAAAGAGCGCGAGAAATGATCGAGCGCGACATCAGGCGCGGTTACGTCTCACTGGAAGCAGCGAAACGTGATTACGCATTTACATAACAGGTCAATTCACCCGACTTTAGTCCTCTGAGCACAACCGCTGCGCCGCGACGGAGCCGTTGTTTCTTTATTGTTGCCGATGGCCTCGTGCCTACCGCCTTAATTCTTGGCCTCTACCCTTCGGATCGTTTCCCATAACTTCGGCGCGGTGTATGGCATGTCGACGTGGTCTACTCCCAGCGGCGCGAGCGCGTCCATCACCGCATTAGCGACGGCCGGCGGCGCGCCATTGGTGCCGCATTCGCCGACTCCTTTGACCCCCAGCGGATTGAACGGATTCGGCGTGATGGTTTCGCCGAGCATCATGGGCGGCATGTCGGCAGCGCGCATGACCGCGTAATTCATGAACGTGCCGGTTTGCACCTGCCCGTCCTCGCTATAAAGCATTTGTTCGCAGGTGGCTTCGCCGAGGCCTTGAGCCACGCCGCCGTGAATCTGCCCCTCAACGATCATTGGATTGATTACCACACCGCAATCGTCCACCAGCACCAGCTTCTCGATCGTGAGCCTGCCGGTGGCGCGGTCGATGCTGACCACCGCGACGTGCGTGCCAAATCCCCAGGCTTCTCGTCTCGGATCAAAGAAGGCGGTTTCCTGAAGCCCGACTTCCATCCCCTTTGGGACTCTGCCGCTGTAAGCGGCAGCGGCGATTTTTCGCCAGGTGATTTTCTTGTCGGGGACGCCTCTAACCGCAAATCCACCGTCGGTTTGCACCATGTCGTCGGGCGCCGCTTCGACCAGGTTCGCGGCGATACGTTTGGCTTTTTCGATCACCCGCTCTGCCGCAATCGCGAGTGCACCGCCGCCGACCACGGCGCTGCGGCTGCCGAACGTGCCGGTGCCTTGCTGACTCACATGGGTGTCGCCGTGAAGAATCGTCACGTGGTCCATCGACGTTCGCATCAGCTCGGCGGCGATTTGCGCCCACGAGGTCTCGTGTCCCTGACCGTGCGAGCTCGAGCCGGTGAGCACGGTAATCTCGCCGGTGCGCTCCACGCGCACCGTGCCGCTCTCAAAGCCGGCACCGCCGCTCGGCTCGACAAACGTCGAAACACCGATGCCGACCAGCTCGCCGCGCTTGCGCCGTTCGTCGCGCTGGCGCAGGAGATCGTCATAGTTGGACATCTTGAGCGCTTCCTCGAGCGGCTTTTCGTAGTCGCCGGAATCGTACTCGACACCGGTGCCGGTGGTGTAGGGAAACTGGTCAGGCTGAATGAAATTTTTCCGCCGTATCTCCAAGCGATCCATGCCCAGCACCGCCGCCGCTTTGTCGAGCAAACGCTCAATGTTCAAAACCGATTCGGGTCGCCCGGCGCCGCGGTACGGTCCGGTGGGGCACGTGTTGGTAAAAACCGCGACAATTTCAACGCGGCAGTCCTGAATCTGATAGCTGCCGCAGGCCATGCCGAGCATCCGTTGGGGCGGCCCGGCAGTGCTCGAGTGCAAGTAAGCGCCGAGATTGGCGACCACCTTCACTTTTAACCCGAGAATCTTGCCGTCCTTTCTAAGCGCCATCTCGGAAGTCATTGCCTGGTCGCGGCCCTGAATGGTCGTGATGAAATCTTCGCTCCGTGTTGCCACCCACTTGATCGGTTTGCGCAATTTTAACGCGAGATAGCAGGCGACGATGTCTTCCCGATAAACCGGCCCCTTACTACCGAAACCGCCGCCGACATCGGGGGCGATTAAGTGGATCTTATGTTCGGGAAAGCCCAAAACGTTGGCGATCTCGGCGCGGGCGCGATGAGGTCCTTGAGTGGAAAGCCATACGGTCAACGTTCTGGCGAACGGATCCGGACTGGCGACGACGCCGCGTGGTTCCATGGCCAAGGCGACCTGACGCGGGCTGGCGATGTGCATGGTAAAGATGTGGTCCGCCGCGGCGAAAGCTTTGTCCACATCCCCGCCGTTTTTGGTCAGCGTATAACAAATATTGCCGTCAATCTCTTCGCGCGCGAGCGGCGCGCCCGGTTTCATCGCTTCTTCGGCGTTCGATACCGCCGGCAAGGGTTCGTATTCGACTTCAATGGCGTTGGCGGCGTCTTGTGCTTGGGCGCGCGTGCGCGCCACCACTGCGGCAACCGGGACGCCGGTACAGTGGACCGCGCCGCGCGCGAGCACCGGATGGGGCGGGATTTTCATATTCGGCAACACCTGCGACGAGGTGAGATTCAAGTTTTCGCTGATGTCATTACCCGTTATGACCGCTTCGACGCCGTTCATCGACTTTGCTTTGCTGATGTCGATCGACAGGATCTTCGCGTGCGGATAGGGGCTCCGCTGAAACGCGAGGTGGAGCATGCCGGGTAGATTGATGTCGTCGACATAACAACCCTTACCGGTGATCAGCGGTGGATCCTCGACTCGCTTCGGAGACGCGCCGATGAGGCCATTCGGTGTGTGTTCAGTCATGGGTTACCTCGTAAAAGCGTGATCGCGTCCGTGGTTCGTGGCTCGTGACTAGAACCGCTTTTCAAACACGGCGGACGATCACGAACACGGTTCTTAGGTTGCCCGCTGCACCGCCGCTTCGATCGCTTTGCGTGCAAACACCGTTGCCACATGCCGTTTGTAGTCGGCGCTGGCGTAGGAATCTTCCACCGGATCGGTCGCTTCGGCGGCCTTGGCGGCCGCGGCAGCAATCGTCTGGGGTGTCAGTGGCTTGCCCTGCAATTCCGTCTCGGTGGCGATCGCGCGGATGGGCCCGCTGCCCAAACCGCCCATGGCAACCCGGGCGGACGCGCAGGTGCCGGACGCTTGCCTGACAATCAATGCGCCGGCGCTGACAACCACGTATCCAGATGCGGGGTGCGGCAGTTTTGCGTAGGCCGTGCCGCTGCCTGAGGCGGGAATCGGCACGCGAATTTCTCTGAGGATCTCATTGGCGTTTAATGCCGTCGTGTAAAAGTCGGTAAAGAAGTCGTCGACGGCGATGGTTCGAGTGCCCGACGACGATTGGGCGATGAAAGAAGCGTTGAGCGCGGTTAAAATTACCGGGAAGTCCGCTGCCGGATCGGCGTGGGCGACGCTGCCGCCGATGGTGCCGCGGTTGCGCACCTGCAGGTCGCCAATCACTGCCGCGGCGTCGGCCAACCCGGGCACGTGTTTGCGGACGAGGTCGGAGCCGGCCACATCCGCGTGGACGGTGAGCGCGCCGATGACCAGTTGATTGCCGATGATTTTTATACCGAGAAGATCCGGCACACTGCCGATATCGATCAAAGTGCGCGGCGCTTGGAGCCTAAGCTTCATCGCCGGGATGAGACTGTGACCGCCGGCGAGTAATTTGCCGTCTTCACCGTGCCGCGCCATCAACTCCAATGCTTCTTCCACGGAGCGTGCCGCAACGTAGCCGAAACTAGCGGGAAACATGACCACCTCGGCGCTGGGAAAGCAGTGAGGAGTAAGGCGTAAGAAGCAAGCTAGCAAAAATTTCGAGCGCGGATTTTTTTGCCATTTGTTTTATCCTTTCCTCTTCATTTTGGCCGCCGCCCACTTAACGGACTCGATGATGTTGACGTAGCCGGTGCAGCGACACAGATTGCCTTCAAGCGCGTGTTTGATTTCCTCGTCAGTCGGATCCGGACTGGTCTCGAGTAGGTACGCCGCGGTCATGATCATTCCCGGCGTGCAATAACCGCACTGCAGTCCGTGTTTCTCGCGAAATCCTTCCTGCACGGGGTGAAAGGCGTCGCCGTTGGCGAGACCTTCGATGGTTTTCACCTCCGCCCGGTCCGTTTGCACCGCGAGGATCGTGCAAGACTTTACGGCGCGGCCGTTCAGGTGGACCGTGCAGGCACCGCACTGGCTGGTGTCGCAGCCCACGTGGGTTCCGGTCAACCCTAAATTTTCCCGTAGAAAATAAACCAGCAGCGTGCGCGGTTCGACCACGGCTTCGTGCTTAACGCCGTTGACGGTCACACTAATCGGCACCGCCGCGTACTCGGCCTCAGCAGTCATACTCTCCTCCAGTTCGTATTTCTTAAAGTGATCTCTGACCGGACTTTGTTGCTGACGGCAAGCCCATGCTCAGAAAAAATCAGTATCGTAACACATATAACGAGTTTGAAATGGGCTCAAGAGTTCCCCGCGCGTCGGTGGAAAATGGCGCGCCTGGCGCGATTGCGCATAGCGCTCGAATGGGGCCAGTTCGACGAAAAATCTGAAACGCTTGTTTTTGATGCGAAGCGCCGGCCGGTTATGTTATCCGACAAGAAAAACCCTCCTTTCTTGTTCCACAATGGCCCGCGCGATATAGTCGAGTGCCCAGTAAGACGCGGAGGGCGAAGCATGAACATCAAATCTCTGGTCGACCCGGAAGGCGGTCTCCTTGACCGGCGGATTTTTGCTGACCGTGAAATCTATGAATTGGAGCGCGAGCGCTTGTTCGCGCGCTGCTGGCTCTATTTGGGGCATGAGTGTGAAATTCCCGAGCCTGGAGATTTTGTCACGCGCTATATGGGCGAAGAGCCAGTAATTCTCTGCCGCGATCTCAGCGGCCGCCTGCGCGCGCACTTGAATATATGCCGTCACCGCGGCAACCGAGTGTGTCGCGCCGATCGCGGCAACACCAAGCTCTTCACCTGTTCCTATCATGGCTGGGCGTATACCAGCGACGGCAAGCTGGCGTTCGTGCCCATGCTTGATGCTTTCGCCGGAATGGATCGAGAAAAATGGGGTCTCATCCCGGTGGCGCAGATCGACAGCTACAAAGGGCTCATCTTTGCAACATTCGATTCCGACGCTCCCACGTTGTTGGACTATCTAGGCGACATGGCCTGGTACCTTGACATTTTGCTTGATCGCCGCGCGGGCGGCACCGAGGTGAGCGCTCCGCATCGGTGGCTGCTTGACGCCAACTGGAAGACAGCCGCAGAAAATTTCGGCGGCGACGGCTATCATATTACTTCGACGCACGGCTCGGCGCGCGAGCTCGGCATCGATACCACCACAAGCCAAACGAGACAATGGAACAAGGGATGCCAAATCGCCTGCGGCAACGGCCATATTTTGGTTTCCTGGATCACTCCGCCGGAGTCCGGGCCGTGGTTTGCGCAACCCGACGAGCGGCTGGTCGATTACATGAAGGAGCACGCGGGCGAGATCGAAAGCCGGCT
>DATBMR010000031.1:0-15545 GCA_036554745.1 Binatia bacterium | reverse complement strand
TATCTCGCGCTTCATCCGCCGATGCAGTTTCACGGCCACGCCGAGAAGGTCGAAGACCGCGCCAAGGATCAGATCGAGTACGTCAACGAAGACAAGTGGGTCAGGGAAAAGTTCGAAAGCGAGCTCGCAAAACGCGGACTGACTTCGTTGATGCCTCCGCAAGCGTACAGCGATCCGAACTTCGAATGGAACTGGAAGCCCTTTTTGCAAAGCCGCAGGTGAGGCGACGCGGTTTGGTCCCATGTGCGCATGCGGCTGGAGTGAAGCGGAAAGGATTCCCTCGCCGATGGTGTCACATCAATCCGTGGCGAATCTACGTTGAGCTGGTTACTGCTCGCTGAACGTGTCCTTGTGCAAGGAGGAGGATGTTTATGCCGGAGCAGATATCCAAATACCCGGACGTGACTCTCCAAGTATTGCGCGAGAGTGGCGCGGTCTGCGGGCAAGGGGCGCCGCAGAACATTTTGAAACAGTGTCCTCGGGAACGCTTCTGTTCACTGCGGACAGGTGAAGTTTGCGTCTACGGCATCAATGAAATTCCCAAGATGACGCAGATTACAACCCAAGAGTTGGCCAAAGTTGTCTGTCCGCAAGCCCGTAAGGCCGCGCTGCTCTCCGAGGGCGTTTCGGGGCTCGAGGCGGCGCTTCTGGTGACGGCCTTCATCTCTGGTATCGGCGTGGGCAAGCTCCGGCCATCGCTGCGATTTTATCGAAAATATCAGGGTCGATAGCGCCGGGTTGTGCTTTCGGGCGGCACGAGCAGCTACACGCGAATCCCATCTGACCTATCGTTCACAGGCGGCAGGCGATGGTTAGTTAACTTTCGGCAGCACCTTCTCCCCAAATGCATCTAGCTGCCGCGGATCGGGGTCGGCTAAGCCGATGATCAGCATGTCGAGGCCTTTCGAGAGAAAGGCGGCGATGCGGTCTGTGATCGCGGCTGGCGACCCGACGAGCGACGTATTCGCTACGTCGGCGCGCAGTCGGCCGTAGTAGCGCATCACGTAGCTTTCAACCGTCTTTACGGCGTTCGCTTGGTCGTCGTTGATCGCCATGAAAGTCAAACCGGCTTTGGTGATCTTATCGGGATCGCGTCCGGCCGCTCCGGCGTAACCCGCGACTTTTTCCCAGGTGGTCGGGAACTCTGGAATGGCCGAGCTGCCGCAGATAAAACCGTCGGCCCATGTGCCGGCGCGTTTGAGCGCGATTTCGGCGCTGCCGCCGGTCCAGATGGGCGGATGCGGTTTCTGTACGGGACGCGGCCCAATGGTTACACCTTCTACGTTGAAAAACTTGCCTTTGTGCGTGACGTTATCTTCGGCCCACAGGCGCTTCATCAGTTGCACTTGTTCGACCGCCCTGCTGCCGCGGTGCTCAAAGGGAATCTCGACTGCTTTGTAATCGCTCTCACGGCTGCCGAAGCCGAGGCCAAGGGTAACACGGCCATTGGAGATGAAGTCCAACGTTGCAACGCTCTTAGCGAGATGGGTCGGATGGCGCAGATTGCCCAGCAGTACGGAGGTGCCGAGACGAATCTTTTGCGTAACGCCGGCCGCAGCGGCCAAGAGCGTCAACGGTTCTAGATTGTCATATGCGACACGGTCGATGGTCCACATCGAATGACACCCCATCGCTTCGCACTGCTTGGCGAAGTTAACGACGTTTGCGGGTTTGGTTAACGGAGCTGGATTAACCCAGGCGAGACCAATATCAGCCATAGCATATATCCTTTCAACGCGTGCTCGACATCTCGCCAAAATAGACCAGCCGGCGAGCTCTTTTCAAGATTTCAGCTGTGCGATATACGGTTCAGCAAGGAGGAGAGAGACCATGGAAGCGTCGACCTTCAAATTGAGAACGCCGCACATCAGCGGAGGGCGCAGTCATATTCCGCTGGCCGCTACCGAACACATGAGCGTTGGGCTGAATTACTACATTCCCGGTCGAAAAAACAAGCTTCACACCCACCCGGGCGAAGATCATATTTTCGTCGTCATGGACGGCCAGGCAACCTTCTTTAATAAGGAGCATCAGCCGACCGTGCTCAACAAAGGCGAAGGGATCATGCTGCCGGAGAACCATTATTATTATTTTCAGAGCACGGGCGAGAAGCCGTTGGCGCTGTTTCGCGTGAGCGCGAAGAAAGGCAACAAACCGAAAGTCGTTCGCGTGGATGCGGAGGGCAATAAGAGGGCGGATGAGGAGATCGATTTCGTCGTCGTCGATGGTCAGGTGGTCGAGGGTCAGTTCTGGGAGCTTAAGTAGGTGAAGATCACCGACGTCAAGACGATTCGCCTGCGCGCAACCATGCCCAGGGACGGCCAAGTTTTCAGCCGCTCTGGTGTGAGGCATTCGCGGTCAACGACGCTGGTGCAGATAGAAACCGATGCGGGGATCAGCGGAGTCGGTTCTTGTTCCGGCAACGGCGAGTTGATCGAAATCGTCGCGAGCAAAGTGTTAAGGCCGTTGCTGCTCGGCTTGGATCCGACGGCGATCGATGAGATCTGGGACAAAGCTTATATCCGCGGCGGCCACAAGGAATTTGGCACGCGCGGTATCGGCGTGGTCGCGTTGAGCGGTGTCGACGTCGCGCTGTGGGACATCCTCGGCAAAGTCCGCAGCGCCCCGCTCTATCAGTTACTTGGCGGGAAATACCGGGACAAAGTTCCGGTGTACGCGACCGCTCTCTATCCCGAACAGCCTGCGAAAGTGGCGGCAAGGGCGCGCGCGTTCGCCGATCGGGGCTTTCACGGCGTCAAGATCAAGGTCGGCTTCGACCTGGAGCAAGACATTCGAATGGTTCGCGCGGTGCGCGAGGAATTAGGCAAAGATTTCAGCGTGATGACCGATGCCAACCAAGGCTACACGCTCGACGTTGCCGTCAAAGCCGCTGAGGCATTCGCGGAGTACGGTGTCTTCTGGCTCGAAGAGCCGCTTTTTGCCGAGGATATAGAGGGCCACGCCATGTTGCGCGAGAAAAGCCGCATGCCGATCGCCGTCGGTGAGAATCTGCATACCCACTATGCGTTCGAGAATTTTATGATCCGCGGCGCGGTCGATTTTATTCAACCGGATGTCGCCCGCGCCGGCGGGGTCACCGAGATCAGAAAAATCAGCGGGCTGGCGGCCAAATACAACCTGCCCATTTCGTTTCACACCTGGGGCGACGGCGTGGGGTTGGCTGCGAGCCTGCATCTTGCTGCGGCGCTCGAGAATTGCACCGTCATGGAGCTTGACTGCACCTACAACCCGCTCCGCGAAGATTTGCTGCAGCAACCGATTAAAATGAAAGACGGCTATTTGATTCCTCCCGACCAACCGGGTTTGGGAATCGAGTTGGATCCAGACGCGCTGGAGCGGTTCGCATTCGCCGGCCCTGAGGATGTGGCAGTTCGGCAGAAGACTTTGATCTCAAACTAAATTCGTTCTCTCTTTCTCTCTGCCCCTAGCGCCGCAATTGTTCCCGTGGGCGCGGAGTTGCCTCCGCCTTTGCCTCGATCGATGGAGTTGTTAATATGACTCCGCGTTTCTATGTACGAGCATGACACGATTGCGGCGATCGCGACTCCGCCGGGTGAGGGCGGCGTGGCGATCGTGCGCATCAGCGGTGCCGACGCCGAGGCGATCGCGGAGCGGATCTTCATTCGCTCGGGGAAGAAGAGCAGCGCTCTCAGATCTCATACGCTGTACCATGGAAAAATCCGTGACCCGCGTAGCCAGCGGCTGGTCGACGAAGTGCTGCTTACGGTGATGCGGAGGCCGCGGAGTTACACCGGAGAAAATGTTGTCGAGATCCACGGACATGGCGGTGCGTTCATTTCCCGACAAGTGTTGGGGCTCGTGCTATCTCAGGGCGCGCGCCAAGCCGAGCCCGGAGAATTTACCAAGCGCGCTTTTCTAAACGGCCGCTTGGATTTAACTCAAGCCGAAGCCGTTCTCGATTTAATTCGGGCGCGAACGCCGAAGAGTGCCGAGTTGGCGCTTCAACAAACCCGCGGCGAGTTGTCGAATTGGGTGCAAGAACTGCGCGAGGAGTTGATCCAGATTCTGGTACAAGTGGAGGCCGCTATCGACTTTCCTGAGGAGGACATCGAGCTGCTTCGGCGCCCGGAAATGCTTCTGCGGATCAGCCGTCTTCGCGAAAAAATCCACGATATATTAATAACTTATGACTGGGCTAAGCTCTTCCGCGAAGGTGCTCGCGTATGTATTTGCGGTCGCCCGAATGTGGGCAAATCGAGCCTGCTGAATGCCTTGCTCGGTGCCGAGCGCGTAATCGTCACGCCGATCGCCGGGACCACGCGCGATGTCATCGAGGACTCAATCAATCTCGATGGCTTACCTGCCGTACTCTGGGATACCGCCGGTGTCCGCGACAGCGACGATCAAGTCGAACGCCTCGGTGTTAGTTTGACCCGTGAACACATAGCCAAGTCGGACTTGGTGCTGGTCGTCCTTGATGGATCGGAACCGCTGGCCGTCGAGGATCATAAGCTACTCGGCGAGGCCGCGCACCGGAAAGCGTTGATCGCTGTCAATAAATCTGACTTGGCGCAGCGTTTCGGAGCGGAAGATCTTACATCGTTTGCCGGTGCGGCTCAGGTTCGATCCGTGTCTGCTAAGACGGGTCAAGGGATTGCCGAGTTAAAGGAATCTCTCAGAAACCTTCTTCTCGTTTCAAAGGTCGACGCGCCTGTGGTGATTACCAACTTGCGCCATCGCGCCGCCCTAGAACGAGCCGAGGCTTCATTATCACGAGCGTCAACGTCGCTAGCAGAGAAGTACGCGCCAGAGTTTGTCGCTGTGGACCTCAACGACACCCGCGCCGCGCTCGACGAAGTTACCGGCATGATTGGGAACTCGGAAATCCTAGAACGTATTTTTGCTGAGTTTTGTATTGGAAAATAATTGTTTAATAAAATTTATCTACCATAATTTACCGCTCAAACCAGGATGTTTCACGTGAAACGACGACGATGAAGCAGCAAATATACGATGTGATAGTTGTCGGAGCAGGTCATGCAGGAATCGAAGCTTGTCTGGCTGCCGCCCGAATGGGCTGCTCGACGTTGATGCTTACGCTGAACCTCGACCACATCGGGCAGATGTCGTGCAACCCGGCGATCGGTGGTATCGGCAAGGGGCATTTGGTCAAGGAGATCGATGCGCTCGGTGGTGAGATGGGACGCGCGATCGATGAGACGGGGATTCAGTTTCGAACCTTAAATACGAAGAAGGGCCCCGCCGTGCGAGCGTCGCGCGCGCAGGCTGACAAGGCGCTCTATCGGCAACGGATGAAGCGGGTTGTGGAATCAACCGGAGCTCTCACGCTCCGTCAGGGCAGCGTGGAGACCCTGATCGTTGAAGGCGGAGCGGTGAAGGGTGTCGAGACTCAAATTGGAGAAAGGTTCTATGGTCGGAAGGTCATACTGACTACCGGAACATTTCTCAAAGGGCTCATCCACATTGGTGATCGCAACTATGCGGCGGGGAGAGCGGGGGATTTTGCGGTGCACGGCCTTAGTGAAGCACTGGCTAGACTAGGCTTCAGAGCTGGCCGGCTAAAAACCGGCACTTGTCCGCGGCTCGATGCGCGGACGATTGACTTTGCTAGATTAGCTGTGCAGCACGGTGATCAGACTCCCACGCCGTTCTCATTTTCCAGCGACTCGATTCGCCAGCGACAAGTTCCTTGCCATGTAACTTATACGAACTGCCGTACGCACGAAATCATCCGCTCGGCGCTTCATCGCTCACCGATGTACTCGGGTGTAATCAAAAGTCGTGGACCGAGATATTGCCCGTCGATCGAAGACAAGATCCATCGTTTTGCCGATAAAGAGCGGCATCAAATCTTTCTGGAACCAGAAGGGCTTGATACGATCGAAATCTATCCCAATGGTCTTTCGACCAGTCTGCCCCTGGATGTTCAAATTGAAATGGTGCGCTCCATCGAGGGGCTCGAAACGGCCGATATCATGAGACCCGGCTATGCGATCGAATACGATTACTTTGAGCCAACCCAGCTTCAACCGACGCTTGAAACGAAGTTGGTTCGGGGGCTCTACCATGCTGGGCAAATCAATGGCACTACCGGCTATGAAGAGGCCGCGGCTCAAGGGTTGATGGCGGGAATTAATGCGGTTCTCAGTCTACGCGGCGATCAACCATTGGTCTTGAGTCGTGAACAAGCCTATATCGGCGTCCTGATCGACGACTTGGTGACCAAAGGGACGGATGATGAGCCCTACCGTATGTTCACTTCGAGGGCCGAATACCGTCTCTTGCTCCGAGAAGACAACGCCGACCTAAGATTAACCGAGCTCGGCTACGGAATTGGACTCGCGAGCGAAACGGCCCGGGCACGAGTCGATTGCAAGAAGCACGCGGTCGCTGCGTTAGTGCAGTTCTTGGAGGAGACACAGGTTCTCCCGAGTCCTGCAACAAACGGAGCGCTTGAGCGCTATCAAACAACTCCGCTCCGCAACCTGACTACATTAGCGCAAATTCTCCGGCGACCGGAAGTATCCTTGGATCATCTCAGAGCATTGTGCCCAGAGATGCCGCATCATCGATCCGATGTCGACTCGCAGGTTGAAATCCAAATCAAATATCAAGGATACGTGAATCGGCAACAAGAGATCGTCGCGCGATTTAAAAAGATGGAGCATGCACGCCTGCCGGAGGACACCGATTACACGAGCATCAGCGGATTATCGCGCGAGGTCTGTGAAAAGCTTACCAGGATCAAGCCTCGGTCACTTGGGCAGGCGGCGCGGATTCCCGGTGTTACCCCTGCTGCAATCTCGCTGCTTTCCTTCTACATAAAAACGACCAGCGGCTAGACGTGTTTTGAGTCGCCGCAGTCGGCGGTTCCCCTTCATCGCTCAGAAGCTCTTGAACGGTATGTGTGATAAAAACCAGCTGCAGCTAGTTCGCCTCTGGCCCAAGGTCATGCCGGTTAGCTGCAATCGATGTTTTGAGCTTCAGGTTTTCGGCTGGGTCGGGACGCAAGGCGAGAACCAATAAATTCTTGATAATAGCGGGTACGAGTGGGAAACTCGCCGGCTACGGGCTGTCGGAATGTTTCACGTGAAACCGATTTCGCTTTCCTTTACGCCATATTTGTGATAATTATTGAGCCGATAGCTGATATACTGTAACTACTTGATTTACAAGGATTTTTTGTGCATAAGACAATTGCGATCGCCAACCAAAAGGGTGGCGTCGGCAAAACCACGACTGCGATCAACCTAGCTGCTTCGCTGGCTCTGGAATCAAAGCGCACTCTATTGGTTGACCTTGATCCACAGGGCAATGCAACAACCGGCTTGGGAGTTGAACGCGGCAAGCTAACCGCCAGTCTCTACCAGGTATTGGATGGCTCCCACTTCATTGCCGAGGTTCTGTATCCGACGGAGCTTCCTCAACTTTTACTCATCCCAGCTACGAAAGATCTCGTCGGTATCGAAGTTGAGTTGGTCGGCGCTGAACGGCGGGAATACCGGCTTAAGGAGGGTTTGGCCGATGTCGGCGCGCATTTCGATTATGTATTGTTGGACTGCCCGCCGTCTTTGGGCCTGCTGACATTGAACGCGCTCGCCGCCGCGGATTCGCTGCTAATCCCGATCCAGAGCGAGTATTACGCCCTCGAAGGTTTGAGCGCGATTCTCGAAACCATGCGATTGGTACAGCAAAGTGTCAACGCCGCGCTGCGGTTGGAAGGCATCGTGATCACGCTATTCGATAGCCGAAATCGCATCTCACACCAGGTGGTCGAGGAGATTCGCGCGCATTTTCCTGACAGACTTTTTCAAACAATCATTCGGCGTAACGTGCGTCTGAGCGAAAGCCCGAGCTATGGCAAGCCGATTTGCTTGTACGACGCGACTTCTACCGGCGCACAGGACTATCGCGATCTAGCAATGGAGTTGATTGCCCGTGGAGAGCACAATGTCAACGCAGAAAAAGGGCTTGGGCCGGGGTCTTAGCGCGCTCATTCCAAGCGCTCCCGAAACGAATTTAGAGAACCGCGACCAGCGTGCAACGGTCGAAGTCGCAGTCGATCGAATATTCCCGAGCCTGTTCCAGCCGCGCCGCACTTTCGACGATGGCAAAATAGAAGAACTCGCTGCTTCGATACGCAATCAGGGAATCATTCAACCGCTAGTTGTCCGACCCAAGGGTGACGGCTTTGAATTGATCGCCGGTGAGCGGCGCTGGCGCGCCGCCATGAAAGCAGGACTCAGCCGAGTTCCCGTCGTCGTGCGCCACGCCAGCGATCAGGAGGCGTTACAGCTTGCCCTGGTCGAAAATCTTCAGCGCGAGGACCTGAACCCGATCGAAGAGGCCAGCGGTTATCGCCGCTTGCAGGAAGAATTTCACTGGAGTCAGGAAGAGATGGCCGAAAGAGTCGGCAAGAGCCGTCCAGCGATCGCCAACTCGCTCCGATTGCTCGCGCTTCCTGCCGAAGTGCAACAGGAAGTCGCGGCAGGGAATTTACCCGCCGGTCAGGCGCGCGCATTGCTCGGCTTGCATACCGAAGCGCTTATTATTTCTGCTTGTCGCGATGTTGTCGCCAAAGGATTGTCAACGCGAGAAACCGAGAAGATGGTCCGGCTATTAATCACGGGCCGCAAGCGCCGTCACGGCGTGCCACTGCTTGACCCCGATTTAAAATCTATCGTGGAAAATTTGCAACGTGCTCTGGGCACGCGCGTTCGTCTTATTCCCAAGGCTCGTTCGACCAAGGGAAAGATTGAGATCGAATACTATGCCATGGCGGACTTGGAACGTATCATTCAAACCATCATCAAGAATTCGCCCGCTGCCTAATCTGCCAGGTTGAAAGCTACTTGATCGGTCAAACCGTGCTGCTTTCCAACAGCTCACGCAGTTCGGTGGGGTTGGTTACGGGTGCCGAACAAGTGAAGTTCTGACAGACGTAAGCGGTTGCCCGTCCATCGATCTGCGTTTTTCCCCCTAGCAGCGGAGAAATTTCCGCAGGCAGTCCCGCTGCCGCTATCTGAAGAACTTTGTTCGGCAGATAAATCGAATTGACTTCCGCAAGCAAGTTCTTTACGGCCGCGTCCGTCGGCTCTCCTATAATCACAATTTCTTTGGTCCCCTGAACGTAAGCATCCAGCGCACAAAGCAAATGAGCAAACCCAAACGGCTGGCTTGCCATCGCCGCGTAATAGGAACGCAATACCCTGTCAGCACTGGCGCGATAGCGGTTCTCTCCAGTGAAGTGATAAAGGCGCAGCAGCAGTTGAGTCGCTATGGCGTTCCCCGACGGAATCGACGCATCGAAGACCGGCTTGGCCCGGCTGATCAGCGGCTCGTGCGATATTCCGGTAAAAAAGAACCCGCCATCGCGCTCATCCCAAAACTCTCGCAACATGATATCGGTCAGTTGAACCGCGCGGTTTAAATAACTGCGGTCGAATAGCGTCTCATAGAGATCGAGCAAGCCGACCGCGATAAACGCATAGTCATCGAGATAGCCAAACAGCTTGGCGTTGTGGTCCTTGTAAGTATGTAACAGAAGACCGTCCCGGAACATCTTCTCGAAAACGAACTCGACGGTGCGTTGCGCGGCATCCAGGCAGGGTGGATGGTTCAAGATCTTAATCGCTTCTGCGAGCCCGGACAGCAGCAACCCGTTCCATGACGTGATAATTTTTTCATCACGAAAAGGTTTGACACGCTTTTCCCTTTCCGCAAAAAGTTTTTGCCTGGCTCGAGCCACCAGCGCTTGGATTTCAGAGGGCTCCTTGTGGAAAAGTTTGCTGGTCTGCTCGATCGTGAGGACGGGATGAAGAATGCTTCTGCCTTCGAAATTGCCCGGCTCGCCGACATCGTACATGCGGCAGAAAACACGGCCATCTTCTTCCCCGATCACCTGATTGATCTGATCTTCAGTCCATACGAAAAACTTGCCTTCTTCACCTTCGCTGTCCGCGTCCTGGGTCGAATAAAAACCACCTTCTGAATGAAGCATCTCACGGAGCAGATAACCGACGGTTTCCTCGACCACCGCCCTGAAAAGCGGCTCGCGCGTAATCGTATAAGCGTGTCCGTAAATGCGCACGAGCTGGGCGTTGTCGTAAAGCATTTTCTCAAAATGCGGCACCAACCATTTGGCATCCACCGAGTAGCGGTGAAAGCCTCCGCCCAAATGGTCGTAAATTCCCCCTTGAGCCATTTTAGTGAGCGTGTGAACGACCATCTCGAGGAATCGCTCATCCCTTGAAGCCGAATAGTGACGCAAGAAAAGCTCGTAAACGCCGGCATTGGGGAATTTTGGCGCTCGCCCCAAACCGCCATGGTCCGGATCATAAGCGCCTGCGACCTTTTCGGCGCTCTCGGCGATGATCGATTTTGACAGGTCCTTGGTCGTTTCGCGCGATTCCGACATGCGCTGCAAGGCGGTTAGGATCTGTGCGACGCTTTTGTCGACGTCTTCTCGGCGCTCCCGATATGCCTGGGAAACGCCCAACAGGATACGCGGAAAGCCAGGCATACCCTGCCGATCCTCCGGCGGAAAATAGGTGCCGCCGTAGAAAGGTTTTCCATCCGGCGTGAGGAATACGGTCATCGGCCAACCGCCGCGGCCGGTCAGCATCTGCACGGCGTTCATGTAGATCTCGTCCAAATCAGGGCGCTCTTCACGATCGACTTTCACGCTAACGAAGAGTTGGTTCATGAGCGCGGCAATTTTTTCGTTCTCAAACGACTCGTGCTCCATCACGTGGCACCAGTGGCAAGCGGAGTAGCCGATGCTGAGAAGAATCGGTTTATTTTCCCGCTTGGCTTTCTCGAATGCTTCCTCACCCCACGGATACCAGTCGACCGGGTTGTGGGCGTGTTGAAGTAAGTAGGGGCTGGTTTCATGAATCAGACGATTGCTATGCGTTGGCTTCGCTTCCATCGAACACCGCCCTAAGGTGAACTTACCAAAGAGTGCATGGGCATGTAGATGCGCAAATTTTCGCGCCCGGTCTATCTGTTCCCGCCGGGAGCGATGGTGGAGATCTCATTTAATAGGTCACCAAGCCAGGTTCGCGGTCCTCGAGCCCGCTCTCTTCAATAACTTCACGCTAACACAAACGATTGAGCGTCGAAACGCATCAAAATGGAAGCTCGGTAAATGCACTGCGTAAAATTCTTTGGGTGGGTCCGGAGTCGGAATCTGGCACTGAGTCCTAGCGTGGCGTAGCGGTCTGTTCACATGCGTGGCCAGGCGATCCAGCACGATCTACCGAGTGGAAATAATGAGAGAAAGAGGCAGCGCAATGCTTTAGCGAATCTTTAAATCCATGGCGACCGGACCCTTCTCCCCTTTTCGCACCTGAAATTGAACCGAATCTCCTTCGTTCAGGTCCTCGATCTGGCTACGAGGCGCGAGACTCCCTCGATGAAAAAAAACGTCTTCGCTGCCATCATCTGGGGTGATGAAGCCGAAGCCTTTTTGCCGGATGATTTTTTTGATTGTGCCCGTCATACCATCGTTTCTCCTGTTGGGGGTTACCGAACAATTGACATTCTCAGGATCGATCAATAGGTTGGACGTCTTAGCTTCATATATCCAAAAGCGGTTTGAGATCAATTCTTTACTATGTCACCGGTCATGGCTATGGCCATGCAGTCCGGTCGAATCAGGTGATCCGTGCCCTGCAGGAGGCCGCCCCCGGTCTCCTCGTGCATGTGCGTTCCACAGCCCCCGAATGGCTGTTTCAAAATAGCAAGGGAACGGTGTCGTATACCAACCGGTCGATCGACGTCGGTATCGT
This sequence comes from Binatia bacterium, assembly GCA_036554745.1. Classification (GTDB taxonomy): domain Bacteria; phylum Desulfobacterota; class Binatia; order UBA9968; family UBA9968; genus DP-20. Next base: position 3,750 of record DATBMR010000031.1, on the reverse strand, counting down.
TCAGCCCAACAGTTTGGCTATGGACATCGAAAAAACATCGGACGCATGCCAGGAGCTGCACCGGCGTCTGCCGAGTTTGATCGAGCGAGAGTTGGAGTTTATCGAGGATCAGCGAATCGGTTTGATCATCGGTGATATTCCGCCCGTCTGTTTCGAGATTGCGGCGCGAGCGAAGATCCCCTCCATTGCGGTGGCAAACTTCACCTGGGACCTAATTTATCGGGCTTACGCGACGCAGCGTCCCGAGCTCGGTCCAATCGTCGGCGAAATGACCGCTTTCTACAGCAAGGCAACGCTTGCGCTGAGTCTACCCTATCCGTGCGATATGAGTATGTTTACCCGATGCGAATCGATCCCCTGGATCAGTCGCGCGTCGCGATTGACTAGAGAGCAAGCGCGCACAGCCTTCGGCCTGCCGTCCGGCGGTCTCATCGTGCTGCTAAGTTTCGGCGGACTCGGGTTCGATGACCTTCCGTGGCCCCGACTGGGCGAACTTTCAGAGTTCTTCTTTGTCGCCACTGGACCGGTCGAGCGCCAAGCTAATAATGTGCGGGTTCTTTCAGTCGCCCAGCGGCAATACAGCGATTTGTTGCGTGCGGTGGATGCGGTTGTCACCAAGCCAGGCTATGGAATTGTCGCCGATATATTGGCGCACCGGCTGCCGGTGCTCTACACCGAGCGCGGTGAGTTTCCGGAGTATCCGCGCCTCGTGCAAGCTCTGTCGGAACTCGCCACCGCCGAGTTTATTCCGCAAGCTGATCTGCTGGCAGGAAACGTTCGGCCCCAGTTGAAGCGGCTTTTCAACAAACAGCCGAATTGGCCGGCGGTCGCGTTAAATGGCGCAGCCGTGGCGGCTGAGAAAATCCTGACGCTTGTCGACTGTTCGGCCTAATGATCAGCGGCATCGCACGTCGCGTGCCGTTTGACACGTCACTTCGATTGCTCCAGACTTTCTGCAGCGTGTCTGTCGAACAAGTAATATTGGCCACACCCCGAGGCTTTTGCGCCGGAGTGGAAATGGCGATAGAAAGCGTGGAGCGCGCACTGGCGCGGCATGGCGCACCGCTCTACGTGTTTCATGAGATTGTCCATAATCGCCACGTCGTCGCCGAATTTTCGAAGCGGGGCGTCCGGTTCGTCCAGTCGATCGACGAAGTACCTGCGGGAGCAAAGTTGGTTTTCAGCGCCCACGGTGTCGCTCCAGGCGTGTGGCAGCAGGCGAAAGAAAAGAACTTGCAGATGGTGATCGACGCAACCTGCCCTCTGGTCGAAAAGGTTCATCGCGAGGTGCGCAAGTTTGCCGCTCGGGGCTTTTGGATCATTCTCGTCGGTCATGAGCAACATGACGAAATTATCGGTACGAGCGGCGAAGCTCCGGAGCGAATTCGCATCGTCGGCAATGTCAACGAAGCGCGCACGGTACAGATACCGAACCCTGAGAAGGTCGTCGCGTTGACCCAAACGACCCTGAGCGCCGACGATACGCGAGAAATTCTCGACATCCTGAGAGCGCGATTTCCCAGGCTTGTAACGGCCGCCAAGGAGGATATTTGTTACGCCACGCAAAACCGTCAGGATGCGGTGAAGCAGCTCAGCAGGAAAGTCGATCTGGTGCTTGTCATAGGCTCGACTAACAGCGAAAATTCGAATCAACTCTGTAAAGTTGCACGGTCGCAGGGCAAAAACGCTTACTTGATCGACGATCATCACGCCATCGATCCGCGCTGGCTGGAAGACGTGAAACGCGTCGGCATTACTTCAGGTGCGTCCGTACCCGAACATTTGGTGCTCGCGGCTGCCGAGTATTTTGCCCGTGACGGCGCCGAGATCACTCACATCGGCTTCGTCGAAGAGAATATTCATTTTGCTCTACCGCCTGAGATGGCACGCATTCCATAAAATCATAGGACTGTTCCGGAAAACCTGGGGTTTTTTCACCTGCTGCTTTCTGCTGCTTAAGATTTGTGCGGTTGCATAAATCATAAGCAATCGGTTCTTTCGCGAAGCCCCATTCCCGCCGTAAGTGGCTGATAATGAAATAGCTCCTCGCTTCGAACGGGTGGCATATCGGTTGCTCAACTCTAGCAGAACTGCTCTTTCTTCTCAGACTGTTGCTTGGCAAATGCGCAGATAAGGAGGGTTGGTTGTGATTCCAAAGCGTAAGAGTTGGCCTGTGGTCTTGTTGGTCTTCGTTGCGGTACTCGAAGTTGCGATCCCAACGATGGCTTTTGCACAAGACAGTCAATCAAAACCGGTAGTGACGGCACCAGCCGAATCCACTACGCCGGCTTCCCCGGCGCCACCAGCTCCGGCAAAAATAGACAAAGGCGATACCGCTTGGATCCTTACCTGCGCCGCGCTGGTCTTGATGATGACCATTCCGGGCTTGTTCCTTTTTTACGGCGGCTTGGTCCGCCGCAAGAACGTCCTCGGCACGATCATGCACAGCTTTATCATTGTCGGCGTTGTCAGCGTCCAATGGGCCCTCTGGGGTTACACGCTGGCATTCGGCGTCGATACTGGTGGTATTATCGGCGACTTGCGCTGGGTTGGTTTGCAAGGCGTTGGCGCAGAGCCAAACGCCGACTATGCGGCGACGGTACCACACGCTGCGTTTATGGTTTTCCAAATGATGTTTGCGATCATCACACCGGCGTTGATAACCGGCGCGTTTGCCGAACGAATCAAGTTCGGTTCGTTCTTGCTGTTTATTGTTCTCTGGGCGACGTTCATTTACGATCCGCTCGCCCACTGGGTCTGGGGTGTAAAAGGCTGGATGCGCGAGATGGGCGCTATGGATTTTGCCGGCGGTACAGTGGTGCATATTAGCTCGGGTGCCTCTGCTCTCGTTGCGGCAATGATGTGCGGCAAACGGATCGGCTACGGCCATGAGGCGATGCCGCCCCACAATCTGCCATTCAGCGTGATCGGCGCCGGATTGCTCTGGGTGGGGTGGTTCGGTTTCAATGCCGGCAGCGCGCTTGCCGCCGACGGATTGGCGACATCGGCGTTCGTCGCCACGCATTTAGCCGCCGCCGCCGCCGCGCTGGCCTGGCTCGCGATGGATTGGATAGTCAGAGATAAACCGACTGTCTTGGGAGCCGCGAGCGGAGCCGTGGCCGGGCTTGTCGCGATCACTCCCGGAGCCGGCTTCGTCGGACCGATGTCGGCGATCGTGATCGGTATTGTCGGCGGTATTCTCTGCTCAATGGCTTGTAGTCTCAAACCAAAGCTGGGTTATGACGATTCGCTCGATGTCGTTGGCGTGCACGGCGTGGGCGGCACTTGGGGAGCTTTAGCGACCGGCTTATTCGCTTCCAAGGCGATTAACGCGGCCGGCAATGATGGATTGTTTTTCGGTAACCCAGGGCAACTTTGGATTCAGTTTGTCTCGGTGCTCGCGACGCTGGCTTTAGCGATCATCGGAACCTACATCTTGCTTTCGATTGTCAAAGCGATCGCTGGGCTTAGGGTTGCCGATGATGAAGAAAGAATGGGTTTGGATTTGAGCCAGCACAATGAGCGGGCTTACGAATAGGGGTGGCCCTGTAATCCAGAATGTGATAACAAAATTTCCATTTCAAAACGTTAACCAGCAGAGAGGAGCATTAGATGTCAGTTAAAGACGCCTTAGAGATGGCGAAGAAGAACAAGGCCGAGATAGTCGATTTGAAGTTTATTGACGTTCCTGGGCTGTGGCAGCATTTTTCGATACCCGCAGGCGAACTATCGGCGGAGACGTTCGAGGAA
>DATBMR010000094.1:0-7223 GCA_036554745.1 Binatia bacterium | reverse complement strand
CGACGTCCTGCTCATGGAAAACCTCTACGGCGATATTCTCTCGGATCTAGCCGCGGGGTTGGTCGGCGGGCTCGGCGTGGTTCCGGGCGCCAATCTCGGCGACCGGCACGCGCTGTTTGAAACGGTTCACGGCAGCGCGCCGGATATCAAAGGCAAAAATATCGCCAATCCGTCGGCGATGATTCAAGCCGCCGTTCTAATGCTGCGCCATCTATCCGAAAAGGCTGCGGCGAATCGGATCGCGCTCGCGCTGGAGCGGGTGTTGATGCGCGGCGAAGTCTTGACGCGGGATCTCGGTGGCAGCGCCACGACGCAAAAATTCGCCGAAGCGATCATCCGCGAAATCGAGCGCTAGCGGTTCGCCAACGCGCTCAACATTCAAGATCAGCATTTCATCCATGGCATACTATCCACTGCCGCGGGTAGGCGTTGAGGGATTCGCAGCCGTTCTTCTTGACCACCAAGGTCTCGCCGAACTGAAGCCCCATCTTTTCGTCCTCGGTGATCAGGTTGGGTTGGATGACGATCACCATATTTTCGCGAAAGACCATCTCCCGCGAATCGTGGCGCTTGCGGGTTTTGGTCTGAAAGATCGGCGGATACTGGTTGACGCCGTGGACCAGGTCGTCATAGGTGCTGTAGCCGCGCCGGTGGATCACTTCCGCCGCCTCCTCGGCTTCGGTGGTGGTCGCGCCGTCTTTGATCACCCGGCACAGGACGTCGAACGCTTCGACGGCCGCCTCGTGCATCCTTTGCCACTCGGGGGTCGGGCCTTCGCCGATGGAGAAGGTCCGATGGATCTGGCCGCTGTAGCCTGAGTAGGCGCCGCTGATCTCGGTGATCAGCGCGTCGCCTTTGTTGAGCTTGCGACTCGATTGAAATTGCGCCGGCACGGGAAAATCCGGCTCACGCATCGGCATGCTGCTCATAAAGTGGATCCCGGCATAGCCGCCGGCCTTGAGATAGACCGGTTCGATGATCGCGGCGATCTCGTCTTCGCGAATGCCTGCGCGCAAGCCCGCCGCGAGCGCTTCGATGGACTGATCCGTGAGTTTCGAGGCCAGATGGATGCGCTCGATCTCCTCCGGGCTTTTGATCGTCCGCATCATGCGCAGCTTGCCGCCGAGATCGACGAAGGAAGCGCCCGGATAGGCGTCACGAAGCTTGTTGTAGACTTGATAGGAGATCGCGCCGACGAGGCCGATTCTCTTCGACTCCAAACCACGCTCGCGCATGAGATTGACCACGCTGTTCGTCGTGTTGGCGCCCGCCCAACGCACGTCCTTGATCCATGACATGACTTTGGCCATCGGATAATGATTGAAAAGCTGCATTAAAATAACCGGCTCTTTGCCGTTCTGCATGAGCAGGTAGGCTTCCCGGCTACTCGGCCAATCGCTCAGCCAATAAACATCCGAGGCGTACCGGCCGCTGCCGTAAACCAGCACGGCCTCCACATCTTCTTGGTCCATCAAGCCGTAAAAGGCCTTGTGACGTCGGTCGAGTTCGGCATCGGAAAATGTCGGATAATCGGATCTCTCCCGCATGAAACTTGCCTCCAAATTTATTTGTGATTAGGACTTGGAAATCGGGCTTGCTGGTCGTGTAGTTCGTTCGACTGTCTCTATCACCGAAATAGCGCGGGAGGCAACCGTCGAGTCTTGACGAGCCGACCGGACGTCGGCCTGGACAATTTGCACACTGCATGCGACTCTGCGTGCAATGCGGGTGCAGGAGCGGGAGGTTCCATGACGCTATTCTTTAAAATTCGTCGATCGTCTTTGGCATGGTCGCTGGCCATCGTGTTCGCCGGTGCATGCGCCCAGGCGCAGTCGGGAACGCGTGAATATCAGCCCCAGGTCGGACAGGAAGGCAAGGATGTAATCTGGGTGCCGACACCCCAGGCGCTGGTCGAAAAGATGCTCGATATCGGCGCGGCGACGCCAAAGGATTATTTGATCGACCTCGGCTCGGGAGATGGCCGAACGGTGATCACGGCAGCGAAGCGTGGCATCCGCGCGCTTGGCATCGAATACAACGCGGATATGGTCGAGTTGTCCAAGCGCAATGCGGCGAAGGCGGGAGTGAGCAAGCTCGCAACTTTTGTTCAAGCCGATCTGTTTGAAAGCGATTTGTCGAAAGCAACGGTCATCACAATGTTTTTACTGCCAGATATCAATATCAGGCTTCGTCCCAAGCTTTTGGATCTCAAGCCCGGAACACGGATCGTGTCGAACTCTTTCACGATGGGAGATTGGAAAGAGGATGACGTGGTGAAGGTGACCGACGGCTGCGCTTCCTACTGTACCGCCTATCTCTGGATTGTGCCCGCCAAAGTCGAAGGAACCTGGCGCCTCGACGGCGGCGAGCTGACGCTGAAGCAATCCTATCAGATGATTTCCGGCTCGCTGACACACGGCGGTAAAACCTTTGAGCTTGCCAACGGCAAGCTCAAAGGCAATCAGATTGTGTTCAATGCCGGCGGCTCGGTTTATCACGGCGTCGTCAACGGCAGTTCAATCGCCGGGACGATCAGCTCCGGCGGCAGTTGGAACGCAACGCGCACCGATCAGTAAGCCGAACCGGGAGCTGACGCAGCGAATTTGCATGATCCGGTTCTTGCGCCAACCGTTTCTTCTCGCTTCATTGTCTTCGGGGATACTTTGTTGGTGTTTTGCCGCAGCGGCCCGGTCCGGCGAATACATGCCGCAATCGGGCCAGCCGGGTAAAGACGTCGTGTGGGTGCCGAGCCCACCGGCTATGATAGAGAAGCTGCTCGACTTGGCCGCTGTGACGCCGCGCGATTTCGTCATCGATCTCGGCTCCGGCGACGGCCGTGCTGTCATGGCCGCAGCCAAGCGAGGCGCCCGGGCTCATGGCATCGAGTACGACGCGGACCTGGTCGCGCTTTCCAGGCGCGCTGCAGTGCGTGAAGGAGTGAGCGAGCGCGCCACCTTCGAGCAGGGCGACGTGTTCAAGAGCGATTTCACTAGGGCCAGCGTCATCGTGCTTTTTCTGACTCCCGAAATGAATATGCGGCTCCGGCCCAAGCTGCTTGGGCTCAAGCCGGGAGCGCGCATCGTCGCCAACACTTTCGGCATCGGCGATTGGAATGCCGATCGAATGGCATCGCTGGACGGGAACTGCGTGCGTTGGTGTACGGCGCGACTGTGGATCGTGCCGGCGAATGTCAGCGGAGTGTGGAAAATGCCCGCCGGCGAGCTAACCTTAAAGCAAGTCTATCAGACGTTTGCCGGCAGCCTGAAAGATGCCGGCGGTTCGGCTTCGGTCACGGGCAGACTGCAGGGCGAAAATATTTTCTTCGCTAGCACCACGACCCGTTTCACCGGCCGTGTGAACGGCGACCTCATTGAAGGCATCGCCCGAACGGCAGGAACGGATAGCGAATTTCGGGCTGCCCGAGTCCGTCACTGAGGATGGTTGGAGTAAAGGGGGCGAATATCCTCAGCCCGTGGTTCGAAAACGTCTTGCCCTATTTGATCCGAAGCAAGCGCTTGGCGTTGCCTTCCAGCATCAGCAGTTTGTCCGCGTCAGGGATGTCGAGCTGCCATACTTTTTTCGCTGCATTCCAATCACCCAAATCGTACGGATAATCGGTCCCGACCATGATGTGGTCAATGCCCCCGAGTCCGATCAAATACTTGAGGGTGTCGAGGCGGTAAATCATATTGTCATAATAGATGTTCTTCAAATAGGCGCTTGGCCGCGACTTGGCCTTGGCGGCGCGGGATCCCGCGCGTACTTCCCAACCCTGGTCGAAGCGGCCGAGATGATAGGGAAAGAATCCGCCGCCGTGGAGAATACACAGCTGCAAATTCGGGAAACGGTCGAACACGCCGCTGTAAGTGAGAAAGCCAAAAGAGAGCGCGCTATCCGCCGGGTTGCCGCAGATGAGTTTGAGACCATAGGGATTCATTTTGTCTGCGCCGGCCACGTCTTCGGGATGCATCACCACCATGACGTCAAGCTCCTGCGCCTTGGCCCAAAACGGATCGAATTCTTCCGAGCCGTAGTAGTTGCCGTTGACGTTGGTACCGATGTAGCCGCCGCGCAAGTTCAGGTCGCGCACGCCACGCTCCAGTACTTTTGCCGCGCGTGCCGGATCCTGCAGTGGCACCGATGCCATGCCAACGAAGCGGTCGGGATGGCGCTTCACCAGATCGGCGATGCCCTCATTATAGACGTTGCACCAGTTTTCTCCTTGCTCGCCCGTCAGCCGGTAACCCAGGGTCGCGGTGTGGGCTTCCAGCGCCGCCACGGCAAGCTCAGAGTCCGCCATCATCTTTAATCGTTCGTCAACCGCCGGCAGCTCTGGATGCAGCACAAATGGCGGCCCGCCGGCAAAGGACAGCGATTTATTGCCATCTTTTTCAATCAGCTCGACGCCCAGATGCTTGCCGTTCTTCTTGGCTTCCTCGAGCAAGCTCGTCGGCACGTAATGGTGGTGAACGTCGATAGCGGAAACTTTGTTGGCCATAGGATCCTTCGTCTTTGAGTAAGAATTTAAATAATGCGAATGGCCTTCGTCCTCACCCGACCTCTTTGGGGGAGAGGTCGGGGTGAGGAGGCTAGAATGTGCAATGGAAATTTAGTGCGGCATGCACAACTGCTGGCGGCGCACTTTGCCGGGGAAGACGTCGTTGCATTGACCGTCTTCCACGACCGCTGCGCCGTTGACCACCACCGCTTTCATCCCGGGCGGATGACGCCGCACTTCCTGCGCATCGACAATGTCAGGGAGCCTCTTGCTGACGAGATCGTCGATCTTGTCGGCGTCGAAGACGGTCACATCCGCGGGCATGCCTTCCTTCAACACGCCGCGATTGAGGCGCAGCTTCTTTGCCGGATAACCGGTCAGTTTGTGCACGGCTTGCTCGAGGTTAAAGAGTTTCTTTTCACGGGTCCAGTAACCGAGCACCCGGGTGGGCGCGCCATGCCAGAAAAAGCGATCGAGGTGAGCGCCTACGTCGGTTCCGATCAGGCTGGTGTCGGATTTAATCATTTCCGCCAGCAACTCGGGATGCGCGTTGGCAAGCCCGTGATAACAAATACTCGAGTTCAGATCGTCCTCAATCCAGGTATCGAAGAAGGCATCTACCGGTGCTTTTTCGGTGAGCCGTGAGATTTCCTCGACGTTTCTGAGCTCAAGCTTCTTCAACTGCGGTTTTTCGAGATGTTCGAAAACTACCCGGTCCCAGCCATGCCATTCGGGAAATTCGAGCTTGCCTTCGCAGGCAATGCGCTCTTGCTCGATCTTCCGGCGGATGTCTTTGTCGCGAAGCTTCGCCTTCAAATCGGCGGAGTTCTTGATCGCTTCCCAGGTCGGCAGCCCGTTGAACAGGAAGCAGTCGTCTAGATTGAAGCGGCGAATGTGCTGATAGGGGATGACCACACCATAGATGTCTTGGCCGCGCTTCTGCGCTTCTTCCATGTACTTGATCGACTGCATGCCGGCCGCTTTCGCACCTGGGCGCACGCGGAATTCATTACCGATCTGCAAGGTTTTGATCTTGGTCAGCATCTCAGGCACGCCGGACTCCGGCTGAAGGATCATCTGGAAGCCGTTGAATTGGAAGCAGCCGCCATATTCGGCGGCGACGTTGGCGAGCTCGATGATTTCATTGTGCTCGGCGAACGTGCTCGGCGTGCCGGCGTGAATCGCCGGGCCGCCGCGTGGGCTCGTGGAAAACCCGATGGCGCCGAGCTCCATGCCTTCGCGAACCATTTTTTTCATAGCATCGAGCTCTTCCGGATTGGCGGCTCTTTGGTAGGCGGCTTCGCCCATGACAGTCAGGCGTACCGGCGAGTGCGGCATGAGCGGTAAAACGTTGACCCCGACTCTGCCTTCGAGGCAATTCAAGTAGTCGCCGAAGGTATTCCACTTCCAGTCCTTATCGTCGACGTATTTGTCGAGCACGCGACGGAGGTACTGCACCAGAACCTGGCGCGGTTCAGGTTTCGGCGGCACCGGCGCGCAAGAAGCGCCACAGTCGCCGATGACGATGCTCGTAACGCCGTAATTGACCACCGGGTTTCCGTTGGGGTACTGCACCACGAACGCGTCCATATGAGTGTGCGAGTCGATGAAGCCCGGCGCCACAACCTTGCCTCTGGCGTCGATCTCTTTCTTCCCCGCTGCTAAATTTTTCCCAATCGCGGTAATCTTTTCGCCGTCGATCGCGACGTCGGCGCCGTATCCCGGGCTGCCGGTGCCGTCGACAACCGTGCCGTTCTTGATCACTAAATCGTGAGTCATAAGCGGGACCTCCTGTTGAACCAATTAATTCCTTATCCCACCGAAGCGGTTAGCCTGTCAACGGGGAGCGCAGTTTTACGTTTTAAGTTTCGGGTTCAACTCTGCGTTTCATCGCTGGGGCGGCAAATGCTGATCGTGTGCACGAGCAACAACGGCGGGAATTTCGCGTCGGAGTTGTTCAACTTGGGATACGAACATGAAACCGGCGGCGCAGTGTTGTGGAAACAATCAAACCGCGTCTTCCGGACGCTCGTACTTGGCCTTGCCCATGCGCTCTTTGAGCGTCGGATACGCTACGGTGAAGATCGTCAGCGCGATCAAGCCCATGACGGTGGGGAAGGTAAGCCATTTGGCACCGTAGGCGGCGGTGGAGATCCACAGATAATTTTCCGCGATCTTGCCGAGGGTCAGGCCCAATATCAGTGGCGGCCTAGGCCAGCCGAACTTGACCATGCAAAAGCCGACAAAGCCAAAGATCAAGGTGCTGATAATGTCGTTGAGATCGTTGTTGGCGGTAAACGACCCGATGAACACCAGAAACATCAGGAACGGAATCAGCAGCGTGCCGCGGATGAACGTCAAGGTCGCCAGATGATTCAGAATCAAAAAACAGAGCGCAGCGACGATGAGATTGGCGAGGATCAACACCCAGACCATGGAAAATGTCACGTCAAGCCGCGACTTGAGCATTTCGGGGCCGGGATTAAGACCGACGATCAACATGGCGCCGAGCAGTAACGCCATCGCACCACTGCCGGGAATGCCGAAGGCGAGAGTGGGAATCAAATCGCCGCCGCGAGTGGAATTGTTGGCGGCGCCGGGGCCGAGCAAACCTTCGACCGCGCCTTTGCCGGCGCGGGATTTGTCCTTCAGCCCTTGAACCGCGTGAGCATAGGAAATCCATTGCGCCACGTTGGCGCCCAAGACGGGCAGCACGCCGAAATAG
>DATBMR010000290.1:0-7642 GCA_036554745.1 Binatia bacterium | reverse complement strand
ATGATGCTCATGATGACCTCCTCAGCAATTTTGTCGAGCTACATCCCGGTCGTAATGCGAGCAAGCGTTATGCCAGTAAAAAGCGTCCGCTTTCGCAGAAAATTCAACACAAGCGTCCCATATCTGAGAACCCAAGGCCGTCTTATGTTGCATTATTCATAAGCAGCCGCGGGTTTTCCGCTATCTATTTCAATGTTTTTTGCGGGCAGGTTTTTTGCACCGCTAGAGAGGCGCTAGGGTAATGACTGCAATTAATTCGGCGCGAACAAGCGCACTCGTGTGAAGAGTCTGGTTAATCATACTGGCACGAAGAATTCCCCAGATGCGGCGAACGGGTATGCCTCCGGCACCGCGGTTGCCTGCTGGGTTGAACACATGCGTTGCGGCAACTTTGAAGCGGCGTGGCGGATCAGTGACGCAACGCGCCGAACGGATGTGCCATTCGACCCCCGTCTGCCGCGCCATTTTCGGTCGGTCTGGCGCGGCACCTCACTGCAAGGGCGCCGAGTTCTGATTCGCTGCAACCGCGGGCTTGGCGATAGCATCCAGTTCATTCGCTATGCTCCGCTAGTCAAAGCGGTCGCTGCCGAGGTGATCGTTTCGGCGCAGCCCGAGCTGATCCCGTTGCTTGAAACGATGCCGGCGATCGACCGGATAGTTCCTTATGATGGTGAGCCGAAACCGTATGATGTCGATCTTGAAGTGATGGAGCTACCTTACGCTTTACGGACCAAGGAAGGTACGATTCCGGCTGATGTGCCTTACCTTCATGTACCCAAATCGACGTTGCCCGCCGAGAACCGTTTCGCCGTCGGCATCGTCTGGGCATCGGGCGACTGGGATCGGCGACGCTCGATTCCGCTGCCGCAACTCGCACCGCTAACCAATGTCGGCGGAATAAAGCTGTTCGCGTTCCAGCGGGGCGCCACACTCGGTCCGGCGGGCCATCTCTCGATCCATAATTTAAACTGGCGCGACATAATGCATGAGGCTGCTTTGATGCGGGCGCTGGACCTGCTGATTTCAGTCGACACGATGCCCGCGCATCTCGCGGGCGCTCTCGGTGTGCCGGTCTGGTTGTTGCTCCACGGCGATGCCGATTGGCGCTGGATGAAGGACCGTGACGACAGCCCGTGGTATCCGACCATGCGTCTGTTCCGCCAACACCATCAGGGTAGTTGGCAGCCGGTCCTGGAACGCGTCGCCGCTGCACTGCGGGCGCTGAGCAGCGCGCGGCGAGGCGCGAACAGCGGAAATACGGAATCGATCAGCTAGCGGCGAGGGCTGTGGAGTGCCTAGCTCATTGGTAACGCCGCTCGTATTCTCCGGTAGCGCCACCAGCGCCGTCGCCTTGTTCGCGTCCCGGATGTTTCATCAGTAACTTACTGGCGAATTCCCGCGCCAGCGATACGCCTACCGCTGTGACGACTCCGCTCAGCATGCCCGCAAGGGTTTGCGCCACCCCGGCCTTGTGGTGATTGCTGCCGATCCGTTCTGACCAGTTGTCCGGCAGAACGATGCGCGGGGTGCGCGGCGTAGTGCCGAACACGACGCGCCCCACCAAATACCCGGTGGCGAGTGACAATCCTGTCATCACCCATGGGCGCCTCTGCGTTTGGTACTTGGGGCTGACGGAGCGTTTGGCTTCGTCGATTGCACACTGAAGACGCTCCTCCAGCGTAGTAATCTTTTCCACCATTCCCGCGCGGGTAGATTCTATTTCGTGTCGTATTTCACTTTGCGCGTTATCCATCGTGCATCCTCTTTGGCGTTTTCAATTGAGGCGGTGGGCACCAAACTGGTCTTTGCCGCGCGCTGTTTGCCAAACAGTAAAATGGCCAGCCCCGCAACCGTAATGGCCCCACCGACGATCCCGTAGCACGCCCATAGATCCAAGCCGGCATACTCCTGTAGGAGGTAGACCAGCATCAGCGTCAACAAGATAACGCCGATCAGCAGCGCACCGAGCCCAACTCCCATCAGGGCGGCGGTAGATTTGGCGTTTGCCAGCTCCTCGCGCAACTCGAGTTTTGCGGCCGTCAATTCCTTGGTGATTAACGTGCTAGCATCACGGAAAATGCCGGTTACAAGGGACACAATACTGCCGGGTTTGCATTCTTCATTTGGAATGTCGGCCATAAACGTCCCCCGCTGTGTTTAATGACGGCGTTTGAACGCCAACAACAACCCGGCGGCGATACCGACCGCCATCGCCGTAACCGGATGTTCTCGAATATAATCTGTCAGCTTGCGACCGGTGTCCTGGTAACGCCCTTCTTTAAAGTAGTCCGCGCCGCGCTCGAATCTCTCCGCGAGCCGCTCTGCGGTATCATGGATCTTCGATTCCACGCGCGGACCCGTATCGCGGATCTTACCGGCGAAAGTTTTCATTCGATCACCGACCTTTTCCGCTGTACGGTGGGACGCCCAGGATGCACGTTCCGCCGCTCTTTCGGCCTTTCTCGCCTCCTCCGAACGGAGCTCATGGATATTTTCGTTTTCGTTATATTCCATAAAATTCACCCCCAAACTTAGTCCCGCGTTCCGCGAGTACTCAGCGTAAAAGCAATAAGGATACCAACTCACAGGCGCGACTCATCGACACTTCTCTGAAAGATCTGGAGGCGCGTCCTACGCACGAGCATTGCGCGGAACAGCAACTATGAAGCACTATTGTTCGGGGTATTTCCCGCGAAGGAGACACCCTGGTTAAAGGATAGTTCAAGGTGCGTCGTCGTTTGTCCAGCTTATAAGACACATTGGTGGCCCGAGTACTGAAGGTGGGACAATTTCGCGGAGAGTCCACCTGCGAGCCGAACAATTTTTCGTTGGTATAAGCGTTGCATTTTGTCGGTGCACTCGCAAAAACAGGAGGTACACATGAATTGGGATCAGGCTAAGGGAAACTGGAAACAAGTCAAAGGCAAAATCAAGGAGAAATGGGGAAAGCTCACCGATGACGAGCTGGATCAAATCGAAGGGCAACGTGATCAGCTGATCGGAAAAATCCAAAAACAATACGGCATCACCAAGGAAGAAGCTGAACGCCAGGTGAACAGCTGGGAAACTCAGCAAGGAGCCTAGTTCAGCTCACATCATAATTCCTTGTCTTAGACCCTCCCCGTCGAGCCGCGCGCCCGAACACTCGAGGCGCCGGCTCGATCCCGCCCACCAAAAGTTCTAAATCTTAGCGTACTTTCTCGATGGGGCGCCCGTAAACCATCTGTCATGACGTCAGATGCCCGATCAGAGCTGTTCGTTGGTGGCATATGAATTGCGGAAACGAGGGCGATGGCAAATGGAACTGTCCACATCGCGGCTGTCGGTGATTTGCACTATCACAATAGCGATGGTCGGCATCGATCGCTGTTCGCAGAAATCTCCAATACGGCCGATATCCTGCTGTTGTGTGGCGATATCATCGACTACGGGCTGACCGACGAAGCGCGCTTGCTCATCAAAGACATCAGCGACACCGCGAAACGCATCCCGATACTCGCTGTGCTCGGCAATCACGAATTTGAATCCGGCAAGGTCGATGAGGTCAGCGCGATCTTGAAAGACGGCGGCATCACGATCCTTGACGGCGATGCGTGCGAAGTTAAAGGCGTTGGCTTTGCCGGCGTCAAGGGTTTCGCCGGCGGATTCGGCGCGCGCCTGCTCGAACCATGGGGCGAGCCGATCATCAAACAGTTCGTGCGCGAGGCGATCGAGGAATCGCTCAAGCTCGAATCGGCGCTAGCGCGATTGCGCACTCCGTCGCGAATCGCTCTGCTTCACTATGCGCCGATCGCCGCGACAGCCATGGGTGAGCCGCTCGAGATTTTTCCGTTTCTTGGCTCGAGCCGCTTGGAAGAACCGCTCAATCGTTACCCGGTCGCCGCGGTGTTTCATGGCCATGCGCATCACGGCACGCCAGAAGGTAAAACCAGCGGCGGCGTGCCGGTGTACAACGTCGCCATGAAGCTTATGGAAAAGACTTTTCCCGGCCGTGTGCCGTGCCGCATGCTCGAGGTGCCGGCAAGCAGCGACCACCACGCCAGTCCGGCTCAACCCTCTCCGTCGTGATCATTATGACAGAACCAGAACCCGCTCAGGACTTCTACAGAAACACGCTCGACGTGTTAAACGAGGCAAAGATCCCATTTCTCGTCGGCGGCGCCTTTGCCCAGGAATATTTTACCGGAGTTTCGCGGGACACAAAGGACCTCGATCTCTTTATGCTCGAAGCTGACGTAGAGCGCGCCTGCGACGTGCTCGAATGCGCCGGGTACCGCACCGAGATGACATTTTCCCATTGGCTCGCGAAAGCGTACGCTAACGGAGGTACGGATTTCGTTGATATCATTTTCAACTCCGGCAACGGTCTCTGCAAGGTTGATCCTACCTGGTTCGAACATGCGCCAATTGGCGAAATCTTCGGCAGGTCAGTGTGCTACTGCCCGATCGAAGAATCGATCTGGCAAAAGTCTTTTATCATGGAGCGCGAACGTTTCGATGGCGCCGATATCGCCCATCTGCTGCGCGCCCAAAGCGATAAAATCGATTGGCACCGCCTGTTGTCGCGCTTTGGTGAGCATTGGCGCGTGCTGTTCGCCTATATTGTGCTGTTCGGCTACATCTATCCGACCGAACGGACCAAGATCCCCTGCGGCGTGCAGCACTACATGACTGGATTGTTCGCGCGAGAGATCGGCGCTAACGCTCCCGGCGAACCCGTCTGTGCGGGCACTCTCCTCTCGCGCGCCCAATATATTGTCGACGTGCAACAATGGGGTTACCGCGACATTCGTGAACCCGAGTTGATGTCACCGGAAGCGATTACTGAGTGGACGGCCGCCGCGGGGAAATAATCAAACAGTCATCACTGGCAAGCGTCTGGCCGCCGCGCGTTGGCACCTGGCATCGCGAGCGCTTGCACTGCTTTAACTTCAGTCTTTACGGCGCGGGCTTGAACCGACGCTTCTTTCTAAACCGGGCAGGATTGCGCGAAAATACGCGTTCTGAATCAGGCCGACGGCTATATCTAACGTGCTGGTTTCAGGATCTGACAGGCGGCCGGAGATGCTGGTGGCGGTCGCGACCTGGTCGCGCGGAGGATTCTCAAGCAGCCAGGACAAGCCGCCGAGAATTCCTTCATACAACTGGCGGAAAATGTTTTTTCTTTTATCTTGCTTTGCATCGTACACATCGACATCGCGGAACAAAGGTTTTACGTAGCCATCGACGACTCCCTCGCGAACGCTTATCTCGCTATAGAGTGAGAAACGGCCGGCGTTGACGTCGAAATTGCCGGTCGCCAAGAACAAGCGGTTCATCGCTTTCATGTCAGCATCGTCGATCGCCAACTGCAGGTCGAAATTCGCGCTTTTACCCCATGGCCGAAAACGCGCCAACGCCTTTAGCTTGCCCGAGCCCATGAATGCTCCCTGAGCTCGTCCGGTCGCCACGCCGGCTTCCGACTGGTTGCTGAGATTGTCGATGTCGAGTCGCAGGTCCTTTACGAATAGCCGGTAGTCGGGATCGGCCGCCTGGTTGATCATGCCGAGCTCGCCACCGACGATTTGGATATTGTTGAAGCGCACCTCAAAACCGGGCTCGTTGCTCTTCTCCTGGATGACCCGATCGGTTTTTTTCGACAGCTCTTCCGTCGGCGAAGTCTTTTTTTTCTGATGCACATAATCGGCAATTAGCCCATCAACCCGGACGTCCGGTACGTCGAGAATCTTTTTTTTCCCCGTGTATTCCAACGTTCCGCGGGTCGTGATCACGCCGCCGCGCACGTCAAACTGGTAATGTTCGGTGATTGGCCGAAAATAGCTGAGGTCGATCTCGTCGAACGCAACGTCGGCTTTGAATGCGACGTGCGGCTCCGCCAGAAAATCGGCGTTGCCGTCCAGCCTGACACGGCCCTTTTCGAAGACATCGCCTTCCAAGTGGAGATCGGACGGGTGCTCGCCGGGGCTTGATCGCACGTTGCGGATGTTGCGCGCCGTAAAGCCGAGGTTACGAACCTCGAGCGGCCGGTACGGCCCGCGATCAATGTAGGTAAGATGGCCGTTGGCAATAACGAGCTCGTTGATCTTCAGTGGGTAAATCGCCTGCAGCGCGGCCTGCCAGCCGCGCTCGTGCAATGCCGATTGATCGCGACGCTCGGCTTCGAAATTTTGCAGGTTTATCACAACGACCGGATCGTCGATGCGGAAATCGGCAACGACCCTACCGGACAGCAGCGCCTTCCAGTCTACGCTGGCGGTGAGGTTCGGAATCCGCACAACCGGCGGATCCGGATTGTCGTTCTGGAGGATCACGGAATCTTCGAGATCGAGCGAGAAGCCGATCGGATGAAAATCCAGCCTGCCGATGCGTACCGTGTAGCCTTTCAATGCTGCGTTAATCCTGGTCTCCGTTTGTCGGCGCAGGGGTTCATCGAGGAAATAGGCGGCGACGATCACGATCAGCAATAGCAGACCGAGGGCGCCTAAGACCCAGATGAGGGGTCGCGGCAGTTTAAGTGTGGCTCTCGCGAGAGATTGCGGAAGGTAGCGGAGGAGAGTATCCATCGGCAAGCAGTCGACAATAGGTTTTCAAAAAACGTCCCCAATGTTCGCGAGGCGCAGCGGTCAGCAATCTTTTGGCCGCAACTAAGCGAACCAAACCGCTCGTGCAGTCGAGCTGGTGCCGCCAGAGTCGCTCCTGCGAAAAGCACGAGTTTGTCGGCAGCACATCTCGGCTAGTCCTTGAGCAATCGATATGCCAAACCATAGTTAACGATCCGTGTGCTTGTTCTCATCACGCCCCCTTGCCCGCGCCTTCGCCGTTTTTTTGAAAGGTCCGCAAGTGCCGCCGCCCTCTTTCGTACCCCCGTTGAAAAACCTCATGTTCGCAAATATTCGGGTACCGCTGGCGTAATCGAGTCCGCGCCTTGTTTAAAGGTTTGTTGCGCATATCGGGCTGCAACGCGGCTTCGAAGCCGGCGCGAAAAATTTTCTCCCGCTCTGCGGATTGCTCCGGCGTGTCAGCACAGTAGCGCTCCGCTTCGACATCCCGTATGCCGATCCACCACCTTTCGCGAGCCGCATCGACGCTCTCCGCGTGATTGTGCTCCATAATTGCGCGCGCCGCGTCCGCGCCGTTTTCCGACGCGGCATTGGCGATGACGACGGAACGTCCGCATCGCAACGCGTCTTCGTAAAAAAACATTTCATCACGTGGTAGCCCGGTGGATAGACTGCGCTCGGCTGCGCTGCCGCCTGCAGCGCCCAAGGCGGCGCCGCCGACACCGCCGGCCGCAGCAAGAGACAACGTCACAATCGGTCCGACGCCGGGCAATACCAAGTTAGAGAGCGCAGCACCGGCGGCCAAACCCGCGGCGCCTCCAACCACTCCACCGAGAGTAGAGCCCATGCCAGGTTGCTCGCCTTCATCGGTCGGCACCTGCTCGATTTCTTCTGCGACAGTATCAGGAGTCAGCAATAGAAGATCTTCCTGATCAAAATTTGTGCGTTCTTTCAGCTCGGTAAATGCCCGCTCGGCCTCTTGGCGTGATTCAAAAATGGCGGCTACGGTTTCCATGGGACCTCCTTTCCTCCACGAATTCCGCGCAATTTGGGTGCCAGGTCCTTTAAGCGGGACACTCCCG
>DATBMR010000280.1:0-6883 GCA_036554745.1 Binatia bacterium | reverse complement strand
CTAGCAGGCTGCTGAAAAAGACTCATATCCTTCGTTGCGCTCGATCGTCTCGCTACCACGTACGCGCTAAGTACGCCTCCGCTCGCCGATTTTTCGCGCGCCTCGGCTCTGAGATCTTTTTGAGCAGCCTGCAACCTGGGTTTTTCATCACCCTACTAGTGGTTTAGGTTGACGATACTCACTGGCGTTGCAGTTTTGCGAAAGCGTGACCGGTTTATTGTCATTGATGAGGAGAACCAGCGAAGTGCTCTGACCGGTGGAACCGCGCTGATATTTATTCGCTCAGGATCGGCCCAGACCTAAAAATGCCATCCCAATTGATTTCATCCTGGCCGGATTGCTGGACGGTCCGTGACAGAACAGTTGAAGTTGATTCGGCGTAGCCATTGCTACATGCGTTTCAATTGGCAATGATGGCAATCATGAGCGAGACACGCTGGGAACTGTTTCCCCACGGCGCGGATATGGGAGTCCGGGGTATCGCCCCCTCCAAAGCGGCCGCCTTTGAGCAAGCCGCCGTGGCGTTAACGGCCGTGGTCACGGATCCGGCGCGCGTCGCCGCTAAAGACTCCGTCCATTTGAGTTGCACTGCGCCGGACGACGAGTTGCTGTTGGTCGAGTGGCTCAACGCGCTGATTTTCGAAATGGCAACTCGAAAAATGCTCTTCGCCCGGTTCGAGGTCGCGATTGAAAATCATACGTTAGCCGCCACGGCGTGGGGTGAAGCGATCGACTTCGACCGGCACGAGCTCGGGGTTGAAGTCAAAGGCGCAACCTGCACGAGTTTGCAGGTGTGCCGTGAGGAATCTGGGCAGTGGAGCGCCCAGTGCGTCGTTGACGTCTAGGAGCCCGAATATGGAATTATCCCGCTTGCAGCAGAGAGCAGAAAATGAGTGGTGGATCGCTCCTTATGGCAAAATGCGCGTGCCTGGGATTATCTTCGCAAGCGCAAGTTTAATCCGCGATATGGACGACAAGGTTTACGAGCAGGTGAGCAATGTCGCGACGCTCCCGGGCATCATCAAAGCATCTTACGCCATGCCCGACGCCCACTGGGGCTATGGCTTTCCAATCGGCGGCGTCGCCGCTTTTGACCCGGCCAAGGGCGGAGTCATTTCCGCGGGCGGCGTTGGATTTGATATTTCGTGCGGCGTGCGCACCCTGCTCACCGGCCTCACGTTCGAACAGCTCCAACCGTTTAAAGAACGCTTGGCGGACACGCTGTTTCGCAGGATTCCCGCCGGCGTCGGCAGCACCGGCGAGCTTAGCCTGAATCCAAAAGAAATGGATGCCATGCTCCGGGGCGGCGCCAAGTGGGCGGTCGGCGAGGGCTATGGCACAAAAGAGGATCTCGTCCGAACCGAGGAGAACGGTTGTATGGCGGGAGCGCGGCCCGATGAGGTTTCGGAGCGAGCCAAAAAGCGCCAGCGCGAGGAAATGGGCACGCTCGGTTCAGGCAATCACTATCTGGAGGTCCAGCATGTCGCCAAGATTTTCGATACCGGGATGGCGGCGGCTTTTAACCTGGAGGAAGGCGATATCGTGCTGAGCATTCACTGCGGCTCGCGCGGCCTGGGTCATCAGATCGGTACCGAGTTTCTTACGCGTATGGCCGCGGCCGCGCCACAATACGGCATCGATCTGCCCGACCGTGAACTCGCGTGCGCGCCGATTGACTCACCAGTGGGAGAAGCTTACTTGGGCGCGATGCGCGCGGCGATTAATTGCGCTTTGGCCAACCGTCAGATCATCACCCATCTCGCGCGTCGAGCGGTCAACGAAGTCTTCCCCGCCGCCGAGCTGCCGCTTCTCTACGACGTATCGCACAACACCTGCAAGACCGAAGAACATGTGGTGGACGGGCGCAAGATGCAACTATTCGTTCACCGTAAAGGCGCCACCCGTGCATTCGGTCCGGGGCATATCAGCGTTCCCGATCCGCTCCAACAAGTGGGGCAGCCGGTACTGATCGGCGGCACTATGGGCACCGCGTCATATATTCTCGCCGGCACGAAGAAGAGCATGGAGCTCGCTTTCGGCTCAGCCTGCCACGGCGCCGGCCGGAGCATGAGCCGGCACCAAGCGCTCCGGCAATGGCGCGGCAGGGAAGTGATCGATAATCTGGCAACTCGCGGCGTGCTCATCCGTAGCCGCTCAATGCGCGGTGTGGCGGAAGAAGCGCCAGGGGCGTATAAGGACGTTAGCGTGGTCGTTGAAGCCGCCGATCGCGCCGGACTTGCCGCGTTGGTGGCGCGCCTCGAGCCGGTCATCTGCATCAAGGGCTAGCCCGCCTCTAAAGTTTGGGGTGCCCGAACGCTCTCTGCGGAGGTATGATGGATCTCATCGGTCAGCTGCTCGGCCCTATTGGAACGGTCTTTATCATTGCCGCGATCCTCTTGATCAGCGGCATCAAGATCTTGCGTGAGTATCAACGAGCCGTGATCTTTCGCCTGGGCCGAATGGTTGGGCCGCGCGGTCCGGGAATCACGTATGTCATTCCTTTGATCGAAAGAATGGTGCGGTTGGATCTTCGCACCGTCACCATGGATGTCCCGCCGCAGGACGTGATCACCCGCGACAACGTCTCGGTCAAAGTGAGCGCGGTGCTCTATTTCAGAGTCATCGACCCCAATCGCGCGATCCGCGAAGTGGAAAATTATCTCTTTGCGACTTCGCAACTCGCCCAAGTGACGCTGCGCAGCGTCTGCGGCCAAGCCCATTTAGATGAGCTCCTGGCGGAGCGGGAGAAGATCAATACCCGGATTCAAGAGATCATCGATGCCCAGACCGATCCCTGGGGCATCAAGGTGGTCTTAGTCGAGGTCAAGCATATCGATCTGCCGCAGGATATGCAGCGCGCCATGGCCAAGCAGGCGGAAGCGGAACGGGAGCGGCGCGCCAAGGTGATTCACGCCGACGGTGAGTTTCAAGCGTCGCAAAAACTTGCCGAAGCCGCGGCGATCATCGCCAAACAACCCACCGCCATGCACCTCCGCTTCCTGCAAAGTCTGGTGCAAGTGTCCGCCGAAAAGAACCAGACGATCGTGCTGCCGGTCCCGGTGGACATCTTAACCAACGCGCTCAATCACTTTAAAGGATGATGTGCCGCTAGGTCTCACTTGCGGGAGGAGACAGGGCTCCATGGAGAATCAAGCGAATATCGAGTTTCTCGCCGACGAATGGTACGACCCGCATCGTCGCAAAATTGTCTGGTTTAGCGCCGTCGTCGACGAGAAATGCATAGACTGCGGTATTTCCATCGAAGCGCTGGCCGATCACTTCGGCGCGTTCCACGATGATCCGCTGCCGGCATTCAGAAACCACCGGCAGCGCGTTCAGGAAGCGGCAAGCAAATTGATTGCAGAGCGTCGTTTCGAAGATGACGGTACGCTAATCATCAGAAGCGCGGATTTATAAGAACCCGTCGCTTTCCATTCCGACGCATGCCCGGCATGGGATCTTGAACACGGACCATTATGGCGAAGGTTTGAGGCAAAGATAGTGGCCACGTATGAGTTTCACTGTCGCAAGTGCGACCTGAACTTCGATCTCATGTTCTCGTTCGGACAGTACCAGAAAAAGACCAAGCCAATCAGGTGTCCCAATTGCAATAGCACCCGGGTTGTCCGGCGCATTTCTCTCTTCGAGGTGAAAACTTCGAAGAAGAGCTGAGCCGGGCGGTAGCTTTTATGTGTTAATGAGCCTGCGGTAAAGATGCGTCCGTCGATGAGTCGCGATCACAGGCGCTGGCTGCAGCATTCGGTTTAAAACAAGACCGGTAAGATGATATGCCGTACGCTCATCGCGGGAAACTTCCAACGCAGCATCCATTATCGCCCCAATCAATTCGCCCAACGTCGTGCGCAATCTTAGGTTTGCCTTGCTTTTCATTTCGGACTCCTCTCTGGTTGCGAATAGACATCAGCAAGGCACGTGCCGACACGTATTCTCGTTGCGTACCCGCATAAGTGTCGCTTGTCAGCATTGCGAATGAGGGCCAACTTTCTTGCCACTGCTGCGAAAACGTTCCTGCGCATGATCTAACCGCGTCCAGCGCCTGCCCGCTGCCGCTTCTCGCTTCAGTCCATAATAGGCGCTCTCAGGCGTTACACGTCGGCAAACCGCACCACGATCACATGGTGGGTTTCGCGGGTTTCGCGGACACATTCCAAGTCCCTAGTTGGTTTTCTTTTTGCACCATGCAGCCATGCAACGGATGCTTTGCGAGAATGAAAAAACCAAGCAAGCAGACTTCTCGAGCGATCGCCATCCGAGAAATGGGCGTTAATGATATTCCCGCCGTTTACCGCTTGGGGCGCCGTTTGTTCAAGTCGCAGGAGGCTTCGACATTCTATCGCACCTGGGACGCTTATGAAGTAACCAATAATTTTAATCAGGATCCGCGCCTCACCTTAGTGGCGGAGACGCGCCGGGGAAGGATCGTGGGCTTTGCTCTCGGTACCACCTACGAAGATGAGTCCGGCGGCTGGAAATACGGCTATATCCTGTGGATGGGCGTGAGTCCGCGCCAGCAAGGCAGTGGCCTGGGCAGCCAAATCTATCATGAGATGGAGCGACGTATGCACGAAGAAGGCGTCCGTATGGCTTTCGTCGATACGGCGCGAACTAACACCGGCGCCATCAGATTCTTCAAACGCATGGGATACGGCAAGCCGGAAGCGGAAGTCTGGATGAGTAAAATCTTGCAACGCGCCAGGAAGGGTAGGAATAGCTCGGTCGAAACCGTTGCGCCGCGCAAACGCCGCGTCACAAGCCGCCGTAAGATTGAGGCTCTTCGAAAGAGACCGTCTACGCTGTAACGATTGGTGCCGCGACGAAGTTTTGCACCGCTTGAACATCCCGTTGCGACTGCGTTAGCCCACCGCCGGTGTCTGGGGCTGCTCGTGCGTTAGAATTTCGACCACATCTTCGTCAGTGACTTGGCCAAAGTCATCAAAGAATTGACCGACAGCGTGAAAATCGGCCGGTATGCTCAAACACACCATGTCGTCGCATTCGCGCAGCATCGCTCGAGCCGCTTCCTGAGACGCGACAGCAACAGCGCAAATCAGCTTTTGGGGTTCGTGCGCGCGCACGGCGCGCAGCGCGGCGATCATCGTCGAACCAGTAGCGATCCCATCGTCTACCACGATAACGACGCGTCCGTGCGGCTCGATCGGCGCGCGTGATGGAGTATACTTGGCGCGCCGTTCACGCAGCAGCGCAAGCTGCCGGTTTTTTTCAAGCTCGAGATACCCGGGGTTGAGATCGGCCGCCCACTCGCTCAATAAAGCGTTACCATTCTCGTCGATGGCGCCGATCGCAAGTTCAGGTTGTTCGGGATGGCTCAGCTTGTGCACCAAAACAACATCGAGCTCGCCGCTCAACCCGTCAGCGATAACCTTCGCCATTGGCACCGCGCCGCGCGGCACGCCCAACACCACAGGGCGCTTGTCTTTGCAAAGCGGACGCAAGCGCTCGACCAAAAGATTCGCCGCGTGGTCTCTATTGCTAAATCGCATGGTGCCGCCTGACGTGCCGGTGTACGCCGAAGCTATCTGTCTTGCCGATCGTCGTAATGTGATTGCCGCGCGTCTACCTCCTGAGCCAGAAGTTGCACCGCCTGGGAAACGCGGACGTGGTAAGCCGGTGCGGTTTCGAGCTGCTTCAATCCATCGGGCAGCTTCTTAAGCTGCTCCAACGCCGACTGCCGCGATTGCTTCAAAGCGGGAGTGGCAACCCGCTCTCCGTGCTTCATGACCGGCGCGATAAGGGCGACCCCGTCACTCTTGTCGCCTTCCAGAGTCAATGTATCTTCAACCATAGCTCCCGCAGAATCATAAGTCCGAAAGACCTGTTTGCGGCCAGGCCATAGCACCTTCCCCTCCGAACGCTTGCGCCGCGCCTTGCCGGCATACTCGACGAGCTTATAGGCACAGTCCAAGTAGGGAGCGTCAGCCGAAGTGTCTAGCCGCGTACCGATGCCGAAACCGTCGATGGGGGCATTTTGCCTCATTAGGCGTTCCACCACATATTCATCAACGCTGCCGCTGGCGAAGATAGTGACTTCGCCAAGCCCGCCGCTATCGAGAATGCGTCGAACTTTGAAAGCGTGGTCGCCTAGATCGCCGCTGTCGAGCCGCACGCCCTTGATCTTGATCCCATCGCGCGCTAGCCGCGGCGCCAAGCGGACAACCTTCTCCGCGGCGGCTTCAGTATCATAGGTATCGATCAGCAGAATCACGTTTTGCGGTAGCGCATGAGCGAAGTGCTCGAATGCGGTAGCTTCATCGTCGTGCGCCTGGACAAACGAATGAGCCATCGTTCCGAAGACGGGGATCGAGTAGAGCGACGCCGCCAGGACCGTGGCGCTACCGGCAAACCCGGCGAGGTAACTCGCTCGCGCTGCCAAAAGGCCGGCTTCCGCGCCATGCGCACGACGAAATCCAAAATCGACCAATAGCTTACCCGGCGCCATCAATACCGAACGGGCTGCTTTGGAAGCGATCAAGGTCTCGAAATGAAGCAGGTTAATCACGCGGCTTTCGACCAGCTGCGCCTGGGCGATCGGCGCAGTAACCCGTAGGATCGGCTCATCCGGGAAAAAAATCGTCCCTTCAGGCATCGCATCGACATCGCCTTTGAAGCGGAAAGTTTCCAAATAGCGCACAAAGTCAGGACGAAATGCACCATGATCGCTGACCCATTTGAGCTCCGCTTCGCGAAAACGCAGGTTTGTCAAATAATCAAGCACCTGTTCGAGTCCGGCGGCGACTAAAAAATTACGTTTCACGGGCATCTTGCGGACGAAGAATTCAAACGTCGCGGTCTCTTCCATGCGCTGATCGAAGTAACCCTGCAGCATGGTGAGCTGATAGAGATC
>DATBMR010000260.1:0-5889 GCA_036554745.1 Binatia bacterium | reverse complement strand
CGCACGGAATAGGCGGAGCAGGTCGTGCGGTCCTTGGCATTCTGGTTGTAGTCAAGGAACACGCCGTGACGCTCCTCCTTCCACCATTTCGCGCTGGCCAGGGACGGCACGCGCCGCTCTATTGCCCGTGATAATGCGAGCGCGGCCCGGCGCACCTGGACGAACGTCCAGCGCTGTTCGATCCGCACGTTCACATGCATTCCCCGTGAACCGCTCGTCTTGGGCCAGCCACGAAGGCCCATCTCTTCAAGAAACGATTTTACCTCGAGAGCAACACGGCGCACGTCCTCCCAGGGTACGCCAGGACCTGGATCGAGATCGACGCGCAACTCGTCAGGGTGCTCGAGATTGCCGGAGCGCACCGGGTGGGGGTGTAGCTCGATGCAGCCCAAGTTGACGACCCACGCGAGCCCCGCTGCATCATCGACGACGATCTCCTCAGCTTGGCGGCCCGATGGAAATGCTAGCGTGACGGTTCGTAGCCACGGGGGGCGCTTGGCGGGCGCGCGTTTCTGATAGAACGCCTCCCCTTCCGCACCTTCGACGAAGCGTTTGAGAACCAGCGGGCGGTCCAGAATTCCATTGAGAGCGCCCGGCGCCACCGATAAATAGTAGCGCACCAGATCGAGTTTCGAGAGCTTCGTCTGTTTGGAGAAATACGGCTTGTCGGGGTGGGTCACCCGGACCTCGCGTCCATCAATCGACAGAACCTCGGCTGAGTCACTTCTCATCGCTAAATTACGCTAGGCTAAGCATTGCCATCCTTAACAGCTTAACAATTCCGCTTCATTGTTTAATAACTAACCCTAATGCGACAAAACTCTCCGCAAATAAGCTTGTGCGGCGAGGGCGGTGAGTCCGCAAGCCGTGGGCACGTGAGCTTATCGATGGTATGAAGAGCGAGGGGATGAAAATATCACCGTCGTGTGGTGGGGTGCGGGCGGCCATCATTGACGACGGTCACACGTGGGAAATCGCCCACAACCCATTTTGGACGGTACATCAGGACGGCCGCATATCGATGCAGAAGCAATAGGGTCGAAGCCACTAAACTATTTCTTGTCAATCGCTTCTTGACAGGTTTCTTCTTGTCAATCGCTTCTTGACAGGTTTCCGCGCACAAAGATAATCTCTGCCTCCAGCTAGATCCAATAACCAGGAGAACCACGTATGAAATCGACTCGGTTCGCGTTGCTTCTATTAGTGATGGCAGCTCTCTCAGCGCCCGCGCTCGCGAAAGAAGTGGTCATCGTCACCTCATTTCCCAAGGAACTGTTCGAGACTTATAAAAAAACCTTCGAGGCAAAAAACCCGGGCATCAAAGTTGTCATCAACAATAAGCAAACCAACGCCGGAGTCACTTACTTGCGTGAAACCAAGGCCAGTCCCGAGGCCGATATTTTCTGGGTCAGCGCTCCGGATGCGTTCCAGACTTTGAAGAACGACGGCCTGCTCGAGAAATACGCCCCGCCCAAAGAAATCCTGTCGAAAATCCCGGCCAAGATCGGCACGTTTCCGGTCCACGATGCCGACGGCTATTACTTCGGCTTTGCCGTCAGCGGCTATGGGCTAATGTGGAACAAAAATTACCTTCAAGCGCATAAGCTACCGGCGCCGAAAGAGTGGACAGATCTCTCGAATTCGAGATACCACGGCCATCTGGTGATCAGCGCGCCATCGCGAAGCGGCACGACGCATCTCACTGTCGAAGTGATTCTTCAGGCTTACGGCTGGGATAAAGGTTGGGCATTGCTGTTAAACTCTGGCGGCAACATGGGCGCGATTACGGAGCGAAGCTTCGGAGTGCCAGAGGCCGTCATCAGCGGCCAGTACGGCATCGGCGTCGTGATCGACTTTTTTGGCCTATCGGCGATCGCCAGCGGTCAGCCGGTGGACTTCGTTTACCCGTCCCTCACCTCGGTCGTTCCCGCGAGCGTGGGCGTCGTTAAAGGCGCGCCGAACATGGACAATGCCAAAGCGTTCGTGAACTATCTCCTGAGCGAGCCCGGTCAGATGGTCTTGTTTTCTCCTGAAATCGGCAGGCTTCCGGTCGTCCCCGACCTCTACGCCAAAGGACCGAAGGACTACCCGAATCCGTTCAAGCAGAAGCTCGGCGGCGTGGATTTCAACAACAAACTCTCATCCGGACGGCGCGACGTGGTGAACTCGCTCTACGATCACATCATCACCTTCCGCCACAAAGAGCTCAGGAATGCCTGGGGCGCGATCTACCGCGCGGAAGAGGCCGTGGCCAAGTCGAAAAGCGCCGGCGTGGCGCAGGCTCGAAGTCTGCTTGCGGATGCCAGGAAATCCGCTTCTCAGGTCCCAATCGATGACAAGAAGGCCAGCGACAAAGACGTCGCCGGGGCGTTCAAGTCCAAATCCGGTCTGAAGGCTCAACTCGAGACCGAATGGGAAAACGCCGCTCGTGCCAACTATACCAAGGCGACGGAGCTGGCGAACAAAGCGGCTGCGCTCGCACGCTAAAGGAGGATTGGGTTCGCCATTGCGCCATGGCCAAGAGCGAGGCCATCGCCGTTTTCGCCCCAGGGATCCGTCTCGACTGGCGGCAGGCGAGCATCCTACTGACCCTGTTGGGTCTTCTTACGTTCTTCATCCTGGTGCCTATCGTTCGAGTGCTGTGGGTCTCCCTCTCGGACGGAGAGGGTGGCCTCACTTTGGTCCACTTCGAGAATTTCTTTCGCCGCCCGCTCTTCCGCGAATCGCTCTGGAACAGTCTGGCAGCGGGCCTCCTTGTGGTTTTTTTCGGAAGCCTGGTCGCTGTCCCGCTTGCCTATTTGAGCGTCCGCTACGATTTCAAAGGAAAGATCCTCGTCAACACGCTAGCCACTTTGCCGTTGGTGATCCCTCCGTTTGTCGGAGCCGTTGCCTTGCAGCTCATTCTCGGGCGCAGCGGCACAGTCAACCTGCTGCTGATGCAATGGTTCGATATCAGCATTCCATTCATGGAAGGGCTTACCGGCGTCGTTCTCGTTCAGACGCTGCACTTTTTTCCGTTTATTATGCTCAACACGGCGGTTTCGCTCTCGAACATCGATCCTTCGCTGGAGGAGATGGCGCAGAACATGGGCTGCCACGGCCTGCGCCTGTTTCGCCGTGTCACTTTGCCTCTGATGCTGCCGGGCTTCATTGCCGGCTGCTTGCTGACGTTCATTCGGGCGGTTGACGATCTTGGCACCCCGCTCATGCTCAATTACAAAAATCTCCTCGCGCCCCAGGCGTATCTACGAATCACAACGATTGGCATCGACGACGTCGATGGCTATGTGATCTGCGTCATTCTGGTGGTTATTTCTCTTGCATCTCTTTTGGTTGCGCGGAAATACCTGAGCCTCTCCGAATACGCGACGCTCCGCCAGGCGGCCGCCGTAGCGCGGCCGGTTACGGGCATGAAACGCCTGGGGATCCTGGTGTTTTGCGGCATCGTCTTGGCCGTGAGTTTGCTGCCCCACATCGGCATCGTCATTCTGTCCTTCGCGAAAATTTGGAGCTTCTCGCTTTTGCCGACGACGTACACGCTGGATAATTTCACGGAAATTCTATTCCGTGCGCCACACTTCGTGAAAAATACGTTGCTCTATACGGTGCTGGCCGCCGTGCTCGATGTCTTTCTCGGCGCGATCATCGCTTTCCTGTTGATAAGGAGCCGCGTCTGGGGCAGGAATGCGCTGGATGCCCTCGCCACTCTGCCGATTGCGATTCCTGGAGTCGTGCTCGCGGTTGGTTATCTCCGCGTTTTTCACGGTTGGGATTTCCCCGGCTTGGGAGCCCCGCTGACCTCGACCTGGATCATTCTGGTTGTCGCGTACACCGTTCGCCGCTTGCCGTACACCGTCCGCGCCAGCTACGCGGCCTTGCAGCAGGTGCACGTTACTCTGGAGGAATCCGCGCAAAATCTCGGTGCGAACCGTTTGCGCACGTTCGTCAAGATTACGCTGCCGCTGATTTCCGGCGGGCTTGTGGCCGGTGGCCTGATTGCGTTCATGACAACCTGTGTCGAGCTGTCCTCGACGATCATGCTCGTGCCGCGAATCGAGAGCGGTCCCATTTCCTACGGCATTTATATCTATATGCAAAGCCCGCTGGGACGGGCCGCGGGTGCGGCACTGGGAGTGGTGGCGATCGCCCTGGTCTCCCTCGGAACTTATTTAACGTATCGCGTTTTCGGTGGACGCACCGGCAGCGCTTTCCGGATCTAGCTTATGGCGGCAGGCCAGGTCCGGCTGGAAAACATCGGCAAGCGCTACGGCGATATCTGGGCCGTGCGCAATGTCAATTTGGAGATCGCTAAAGGCGAGTTCTACACGCTCCTCGGGCCGAGCGGCTGCGGGAAAACGACTTTGCTTAGAACTATCGCCGGCTTTATCTCACCCGATGAGGGCGCCGTTTTCCTCGACGGCGATTTGGTAAACCACATCCCGCCGTGGAAGCGCAATCTCGGAATGGTCTTTCAGAACTATGCCCTGTGGCCCCATCTGACGGTTTTCGACAACGTCGCCTTCGGCCTGAAAGAACGGAAGGTCCCGCGCCGGGAAATCGAACCGCGCGTTATGGAAGCGCTGGAGCAAGTCGGGCTCAAAGGAACGGAGCGCCGCCGTCCTTCCCAGCTCTCCGGCGGTCAGCAGCAGCGCGTCGCGCTGGCGCGCACGCTGGTGATTCAGCCGCGCGTTCTGCTCCTCGACGAGCCGCTCAGCAATCTCGACGCGAAGCTGCGCCAAGAAATGCGGCTTGAGCTCTTAAAGCTGCAAAGAGACCTCGGCTTGACCACCATCTATGTAACCCACGATCAAGAAGAAGCTCTGACGCTCTCGACCAGGATCGCTGTGATGAACCTGGGCAAAGTCATTCAGGAAGGCAAGCCGAGAGAGATTTACGAGTCGCCGCGCGTGCGCTTTGTGGCAGCGTTCGTGGGTAAGTCAAACCTTTTTTCCGGGACAATAATTCACTCGTTGGATGGGCTCCTGGAAATTCAAACCGAGGAAGGTTTTCAGATCAAAGCCGCGCCACCGCCGGGTTACAAGAGCACAGGCGATTCACGGCAGGTTTTGCTTTACGTTCGGCCCGAGGCGATCGATCTTGTCGAGTCCACGGATCAGCCGCCGAAGGCGAACCGCATCACGGGCCGCGTCGCCGCCTCGGCCTATCAGGGCTCGCTGGTCGAATATGAAATCGAATCGGCCGGACGCATCATCAGAGTGAATGAGACCAATCCGAAGGGCAAACCACTGTTTCAACGCGGTGACGAAACCACCGTGACCTTCGCAGCCGAGGATGTCGGCATCGTTTCCGAATAGGTTGCAGGAAAGCCGGCGCCAGCAGATCGAGAGCTACCTTTGTCGGCAAAAAAATTTCTTTTTCATGGAAGGAAGCTCAAGTCGACGATTTGCGCGACGGTTAAGCCTTTGGCTTTTGGGTCGTCCCGAGCAAAGTCCGCGAGCACCGCTTCCAGTCCCTTCATTGTGGGACGGCCGTCGTTAGGGAGAGAACGACTATAGACATCGAAGGCTTTCTCGGCAATCTCCCGGTCGTTCAACCGGCTGAGCACCATCATCTTGCGGACCGCTTCCTGCTTGTGAGTTTTGAAAAAACCAATCCCCTCGACGTAGGCAGTCATGAAACGTTTCACGAGCCCTGCCTGCGTCCGCAGATATTCTTCCCGCGCCACGATGTTGACGTGCGGGAATTCGACGCCTTTTGCGACGAAGTCCAGGAGTGGATTCAGGCCGGTCTTCTGCGCCGCCAGCGCTTCCTCCGGGCTCAGGACCGTGGCGTCAATGTTTCCGGCCTTGAGTGCCACCAGCCGGGACTGCGAGCCCCCGACCTGGAGTACCGTCACGTCTTTGGGAGTCAAACCCAGTTGACCGAGCG
>DATBMR010000189.1:0-15160 GCA_036554745.1 Binatia bacterium | reverse complement strand
AATCCAGGTGCTTAAGATTCCGAGAATGCCGAAAGCGATGGTGCATGCGAAGACCTGCTTGACGAGAAGCAACTGGTAGGATTCCCAGAGTAGAAATCCGAGGCCCGCCTTCGTGGCTTCGATCTCCGTGATAAATACGAGGATGAGAGCCATGCCTGCTCCGAGCCTGAGGCCAGTAAAAATATTGGGCAAGGCGCCGGGAATGACGACCTTCATAAAAATCTGCCGTTGATTGGCGCCAAGATCACGCGCCGCTTTGAGAAGCACCGGATCGATGGCTTTCACTCCCGTGACCGTATTGATAAGCACGAGGAAAACCACGCCGATCATAATCGTAATGACTTTTGAAGTTTCACCGAGGCCGAACCACAGAATGAAGAGAGGAAAGAGCGCCGACTTCGGGATCGGATAAAGCGCCCCTACGAGCGGATCGACGGTGTCCTCGACGGCGCGAAACCAACCGACTAGCAGCCCCAGTACAATGCCTGCAAGCGAACCATAAATAAATCCCTGGAGCACGCGGCTGAGGCTCACGGCGATCGCCCAGGGCAATTGACCGTCTACCGTTAATTCTACCATGGTGCGAAGAACTGCGGCCGGTGGGGGAACAAGCAGCTGGTTGACTCCGCCGACGCGGACCACGCCTTCCCAGATCACGAGGAAAACGATCGGAGAAATGATCCGCAGTGGCCGATAGCGGCTCCACAGAGACTTCATAAATTCTCCTAACATCTGATGGAGTGCTGGAGCGTTGGAATGATGGTTTTCGCTGCCAATGCTTTACTGCCCCGACTCTCTTGGGATCCCTGGTTTAACGCTGCGTTGAATTTGGATTGCCCAACACTCCATCACTCCATTAGTCCAGTACTCCATTCTTAGGTGAGTCCCTCCGCCTTCAGCGACCGCTCGACCTCGTCGCGAATTTGTTCCGAAAGATATGCGAGCAGCTTGACCTCGGCTGCGCCCGTAATGCTTCGCGGTCTCGGGAGCTGCACGGGGACGATTTCCTTGATACGGCCCGGTCGTGCCGTAAAAAGAACGACGCGGTCGCCGAGCATGACCGCCTCTTCCAACGCATGGGTTACGTAGATAAAGGTGCGTTGAGTTTCTTGCCAAATGCGCACCAGCTCCACTTGCAACACCTTGCGAGTCTGGGCGTCCAATGAGGCGAGCGGTTCGTCGAAAAGCAAAATGGCCGGATCGTTGGCAAGGGCGCGCGCGAGCGCAACGCGCTGGCGCATACCGCCTGACAGCTCGTGCGGATAACGGTGCTCGAACCCCCTTAGGTGCACCAACTCGATGAGCTTCTGAGCATTCGCTTCGCGCTGGGCTTTCGGCACGCTTCTCACTTCCGGACCAAAGACGATATTTTCCAGAACCGTGCGCCAGGGGAAGAGCGCATATTCCTGAAAGACCATGCCGGTCTGCTTCTGGCCGTCCAGCACCTTGCTAAGTTCCAGAGTGCCGCTCGCGGGCGCCTCCAGTCCGGCAATAATTTGCAGCAACGTCGATTTACCACAGCCCGACGGACCAACAAGAATCAGGAACTCTCCTTGCTGCACGTCGAGATTAATCCCACCGAGCGCCACCACCTGCTCTTGGGTCCGTTCAATGTGCCAGACTTTACCGATATCTTTGAGGGTTAGAATGGCAGTCATCGGTGATCGGAATGTGTGCGCAGGCGCTCCGCCGCCCACAGAATGGCGGCAACGATGTTTTGATAACCCGTACAGCGGCACAGATTACCGCTCAAGCGTTCGCGTATCTCATCTGCCGTTGGCGAGGACTTCTCGTTGAGCAACTCGTAGGCGGTCATCAGCATGCCCGGCGTGCAAAATCCGCACTGAAACCCAACGGTCTCCAGAAATCCTTGTTGAAGCGGATGGAGTAAGTCGCCGGCTTTGCCCTTCGCCGCCAAACCTTCGATCGTGAGGATTGTTCCGCCGTTTGCCTGGACCGCAAGAAGCAGACAGGAACGAACCGTTTTGCCGTTGAAAATAACTGTACAGCTGCCGCATACGCCTTGTTCACAGCCCAAATGAGTGCCGGTGAGTCCAAGCTGATCGCGCAGAAAATCAGCGAGCGACATCCGGGGCTCGACGAGTTCCTCGTAGCGTTTTTCGTTGACCGTGATCTCGATGGCACATTTTGCCGTCATGATATTCGCCGCGCTCGACATATTTGAAGGGCTCTCATGAGTGCCCTGGCTGTCAATATCTCGGCGATGTGTTTGCGGTACGCGCGCGATGCCCGAACATCTCCGGGCGGGTCCAGGACCTCTTGGACGAGCGCCGCGGCAGAGCGGATGACCTGGTCATCAGCGTCGTGTCCGATCAAGGCGCGTTCTGTTTCGCGCGCCCGCACCGGCGTTGGGGCCACTCCGAAAAGCGCGATGCGCGCTTCGGCAATCCTGCCGGCGTCATCGAGGTCCACAACCGCGACGACGCCCGCAATAGCAAAATCGCCGTGGCGCCGCGCGATTTCTTCCAGCGCGTAGCCGGCAGTAGGTCTGAGAACGGGGAAAACGACCTGCGAAAGAATTTCATCCGGCTCCAGCGCTGTGGTCAGGTAATCGATAAAAAATTCTTCTGCCGGAATGATCCGATCAATTCCCCTTCGCGCCGCTGCAAACTCTGCATCCAGGGCCAGAGCCACCGCGGGCAGCTCGGCCGCGGGATCAGCATGAACTAGGCTACCACCTATGGTGCCGCGGTGGCGAATCGCAACATGACCGATGTGGCGCATCGCTTCGGCGAGTATTGGACATCTCTGCCGTACCAGCGCAGAACGCTCGATCGTGCTCTGCCGGGTCATGGCGCCGATCGATATGCATCCAGCAGCTTCACGGATGTCGTCAAGCGCGGCAATGCAGTTCAGATCGACGAGAATTTTTGGTTTCGCCAGGCGCAGATTGAGCAGCGGCAGCAAGCTTTGACCGCCGGCCAGAATTTTGCCTTCGGCATGGTATCGCTGCAAAGCCGCCAAAGCCTCCTCCATGCTTCGGGGCGCCAGGTACTCAAAGGGCGCCGGCTTCACTGCGGGCCTCTGCGCGCGAGAAGCTCCAGGACGCGATCCGGAGTGAGAGGAATTTCGTTTACCCGCGGCGTAAACGGCAGGAGTGCATCCGCGAGCGCATTGGCAATCGCGGCCGGAGGAGCGATCGCGCCGCCCTCGCCCAACCCTTTGACGCCGAGAGGATTGAGCGGCGACGGCGATTCCAGGTGGATGGTCTTGATCGGCGGCACCTCCATCATGCCCGGCAAAAGATAGTTGACGAAGCTGCCGCTGAGCATTTGGCCGTTTTGATCATAGGCGATTTCTTCGTATAGCGCCGCGCCGATCCCCTGCGCCACGCCGCCATGGATCTGGCCGTCTACCAGTAGCGGATTGATCAGGTTCCCAGCGTCGTGGGCGACGATGTAGTCGAGCAGTTTGATCGCGCCGGTCTGGATATCCACCTCGATCACCGCAACGTGAGCGGCATTGGCCCAGGTCACGGTGGGCGGCACAAAATAGCAAGTTGCCTCCAGACCGGGTTCCATCTCCTCGGGCATCTTCGACGCCCATCCCGGCACGGCCGCACGCGCCAACTCGCTCAACGTCAGTGAGCGTTGCGGCATTCCACGGATAAAAACCTTTCCACCGTCCAGCTCCAGATCTTCCGGATCGGCTTCCAGAACGTGAGCCGCCAGTCGCCGCACTTTTTCCTTCAGCCGGACGGAAGCCTCGTGAATAGCGGAGCCGACGTTGACCGTGCTGCGACTGCCAAAGGTGCCGCAGCCGAAAGGAATCGCCGCGGTATCGCCTTCGATGAGGCTAATTTTTTCGAGACCCACTCCCCAGAGGTCAGCCGCTATTTGCGCATAGACGGTCTCGTGACTTTGCCCGTGGCCGGTCGCCCCCGTGGCAATGATGATCTGACCGGATGAATCGATGCGCACCCTTGCGCCCTCGAAGGAACCGACTCCTGTTCCCTCGACGTAGCAGCCGATGCCGATGCCGAGATACCGTCCGCTTTCGCGCGCCTTCTTTTGCTGCTTTCGCAGTTCTTCGTAACCCGCGCCTTCGAGTGCCCGCGCCAATGTTTCGGGAAAATTCCCGCTGTCATAGCAAACCGGTTCCCCGTCGCGATACAAAATTCCCGCCTGGTAGGGCATCTCCTGCGGCTCGACGAAATTGCGTCGGCGCACTTCAGCTGGATCGAGCCCTAGGCGCGCGGCAATGATGTCGGTGCAGCGCTCCATAACGAACACGGCTTCGGGCCGCCCGGCGCCGCGATAAGGCGCGTTTGGTACTTTGTTGGTTGAAACGCATGTGCCGGTCACCGACAGATTGGCTATTTTATATGGTCCCTGAATGTGGGCAGCCGTGTTGTAAGCATCGGTCAAGCCCATTGGATTATAGGCGCCATTATCAAGTAGAAATCGATCGCGTAATGCCAAGATCCGGCCTTCGCTATCGAACCCACATTCGACATCGTGAAGCTGGTCGCGGCCGTGCGCCGTGCTGATGAAGTGTTCCGTACGGTCTTCAATCCATTTGACCGCCCGGCCCAACTGAAGCGCTAAAAACGGAACGAGAATTTCCTCCGGATAGACAAACACCTTGGGGCCGAATCCGCCGCCGACGTCCGGCGCAATGACGCGGACCATCGCTTCCGGAAGGTCGAGCTGCGTCGCAATTTGTCGCCGCACCAAATGAGGCATCTGGGTCGATGACCACACGGTAAGAATCTTTGTTTTAGGCTCGACCCAGGCAACTACACCGCGGCATTCGAGAGGCGCGGCGCAGTAGCGGTGATGGCGGAATCGCTCATGCAATCTAAAGGGCGCAGCGTCGAGCGCTTGAGCGACGCGGCCCTTCTCGATGCTGAAGCTAAATACAACGTTATTGTTCGATCCTTCATGGACCAATGGCGCGTGCGGCCGGAGAGACTCTGTGGGGTCAACGACAACCGGCAACCCTTCATATTCGACCGTGATCGCGTCGCTGGCGTCTTCCGCCTTGGCGCGGTCCTCGGCAACCAGGATCGCCACCGGCTCGCCAACGTAGTGAACCTTGCGCCGAGCCAAAGCCGTCGGCCGAGGCCCCTGCAGCACGGGCTTAACTCCTTGCAGCCAACGAGCCGGGTGGATCTCGAAACTTTCCGGAAACGGCGATATCCGGCCTTCGATCTCCCGCCCGGTCCAAACGCCAATGACTCCATCGAGACGAAGCGCATCTTTAACATCGACTCCGCGGATGCGCGCGTGCGCGTGAATGCTACGGACAAGAGCGGCGTGGAGCATATTTGGCAGGCGGACATCGCTCACATACAGGCCGTTGCCGGTAAGGAAGCGGCTCGATTTTTCGGGTTTTATACTACGGCCAATGAATCCCGCCGAAATTTCCGCCATGACGTTCTCTATCTTGTGCTGATCTAGGCAGGAGAGAGTTTCAGCAGCCTTCTTGCGGTATCCTGCAGAATCGCCTGCTTTTCCGTTTCTGAACACGCCAACGCCTCTACTTTATCAACGCACTGCCAGTCACCCAGGATGTAAGGATAGTCGGTACCGAGCAGCAGACGCGCTGCACCGACCTTGCGCCGGAGAAAATCGAGCGTTTCCAGATCGTACACTAACGTGTCGAAATAAAGATTTTTCAGATAGCTGCTGGGCGGAGAGACGCATCGCGGCGCGTGGGCTCGACCCGCACGACGAGCAGCCTGGCTGCCTGTAACAAATTCCCGATCGAAGCGGCCCGCGTGATAGGGGAAAAAACCGCCGCCGTGACAGGTGCAGATCTTCAGCCTGGGAAATCGGTCAAACACTCCGCTATAAATAAGCAACCCGAGCGAGAGCGTTGTGTCCGCCGGATTGCCGCAGACCAGCCGCAAGCCGAACCGCCCCATTAGCTCGGTCCCCGCTGGATTGTCCGGGTGCATGAACACCAGCACGTCCAGCTCCTGCGCCTTGGCCCAAAAACAATCGAATTCTTCGCTGTCATAGTAGCGATGGTTGACATTGGTGGCGATATAGGCGCCGCGAAAGTCGAGGTGTGTGACGGCGTGCTCCAAGACTCTGGCGGCGCGCTCGGGTTCCTGCATCGGGACCGCCGCCATTGCAGTGAAACGCTCCGGATATTGCTTGAGAAATTCTTTGACGCATTCGTTGTAAACACGGCACCAGTTCTCGGCCTTGTCTCCGGTGAGCTCATAACCGAGAAGCTGCGTGCTCGGGTCGAGCGCCGCTAGCGCGATCTTGCCTCGCTCCATCATTTCCAGTCGCGACGCTACGCTTGTCAGCCCCTGCACCAACGGGTACCTGGCGCCTCCATTAAAGGAAAATTGAACGGTGCCGTCGTTCGCTTCGGAAACTTCGACTCCCAACGCTTTGCCGTGCCGCTTCGCCTCATCAACGATCGATTCCGGGACGTAATGATGGTGGATATCGATCACTTGCATTGTCATTGCCGGTGCCTGTTATCTCAGCCGGGTTTCTGTCTTGCCCAAACTTCTCAATCGAACGCGCCGCTCTTCTGAAGCTCATTGAGATATCGCCTGTCGATCATGTCGGCCGGCTTGATTGCCTTGGCGCGCGGGTCCAAGGGCGCGATTTCGTCGAGCGAAGCCTGGAGCGCCGCCTCATCGACCTCGAGTCGCCGCTCGAGCGCCCGAATTTCCGATTGATAGGCCGCATCGAGAATTTTCGTGTCGGTGATGCGCAGATATTTGCCAAGCACTTTATAAACGAAAGCTTTGTCCGTGTGCAGGATCTTAGCGGACTCGGCCATGACGCGCATAAATTTGCCGATCACCGGACCACGTTTGGTAATATTCGAGCGCAGCGTGACGATTTGAGTAGCGCCATAAGGGATGCGGAGGTCAAAACCGTTGATCACATAACGAAAGCCGCGCGAGACGGCGGCCGAGTCGCCCGGCGCGACTAGGCCGGCGGCATCGACGCTTCCGCCGAGCAACGCCGCCAGCGTTTCAGGTCCGCCCCCTGTTTGAATCATTTGCACTTCCTTGTTGGCGTCCATGCCCAGGCGCTTGAGCGCCTGAATGGTAAAGTAGTGTGTGTTGCCGCCGAATCGGCCGACGCCAATCTTTTTGCCTCTAAGATCTTCGGGGCGCTTGATCTCGGGTTTGCCAAGAATACTGTGGGTCAAGAAATTTTTTATGCCGCCGACAAAGACCAAGTCTTTAAAGCCTTGAACGATGGCGCGGACATTGCCAACGGCTCCGGTAACGCCGATCTCCGCATCACCATTCAAAGTCGCGGCAGTGGCGACCGGCGATGAAGGGATGAAGACCAAACGAAAGTCCAAATCGTACTTTTTAAAGAGCCCGGCCTCGGTCCCGATCCACGGCATGGACTGGGACATCACTTGCGCGGAGTGCAAGCCGATGAGCCGGTCCACCGCGCGAGCAAGGTCGGCGGAAAATACCACCAAGCCAACCAACAAAGCGCCCGCGGCCAATCGCGGTAAAATGCCAGATTGCGTATGCATAACTTTGTCCCCTCTGTTGTGAAATCAGATTTTGCCTTCGGACCTTAGCCGCTCCGTGATCTTCTCGGTCAAAATGTTCTTCGACACTTTGCCGAAGGGCGACAGCGGCAGTTCGTCGACAATTTCCAGTCGCTCCGGCAGTTTGTGTTTAGCGATCTCTTCGGCCAGCAGAAACGCGACCAGTTCCGGCAGGTTTAAAGACTGCCCCGGATGCAAAATGACATAGGCGCACATACGCTCGCCAAGGATCGGATCGGGCATCGGCACGCAGGCAACGTTTTGCACCGCGGGATGCGTTAGGATCAGATTTTCGATCTCCTCGGCGCTGATCTTTTCGCCACCGCGGTTGATCAGATCCTTTTTGCGCCCCTCGACCATGTAGTTGCCCGACGGATGAAGCCGCATCAGGTCGCCCGAACGATAGAAGCCGTCCGAAGTGAACGCCCGCGCATTGTATTCCGGCACCCCGAAATAGCCGCGCAACGTGTACGGGCCGCGCGCCAGGAACTCGCCGACTTCCCCGAGCGCGACTTCCTGATCATTGTCATCAACCAACCTAACTTCATCATCGGGACTGAGCGGTCTACCAACGGTTTCCATCCGCACTTCCTCTGGATCGTCGAAACGCACAAACATCAACATCCCTTCCGCCATGCCGAAATTTTCCTGCACCGTGACATTAGGAATCAACTCTTTGGCGCGCCGGCGCACCTCGGGCTGGAGCCGCTGGCCGCCGCTCTGGATCGCGCGAAGCGACGAGAGATCGTATTTTCCGACGAGCGGATCGTGGATCAGGCGGATCAGCAAAGCCGGCACCACCGCTATATGCGTGATGCGGTGACGCTCGATCAGCGCGAAAATGTCTTCGCTACGCGTCGATTTCGAGAGCACCACTTTGCCGCCGTGGAGGAGATAACCTTGCAAACCGGGGCACGCGAGCGGCAGATTGTGAGCGAGCGGCAGCACATCTAGGAAAATACTTTCACTGGTGACGCCGGTGACAGCCGCGGCGATTTTGGAATTGTAGATGTAATCATTGTGCGTGCGCGGAATCAGTTTGGGGATGCCGGTCGTGCCGCCGGAAAGTTGAAACACTGCCGGATCCTCGGGATCGATGAGGATTGCTTCAAGATCAGCCGGCGTTTTGTGGCTCGGCCGGTCGAGCAAGCGGTGCAAAGAAAGAAAACCTGAGGGCGCGTCGCCCACAATGATACCGAGGCGCAGGGTTGGATTGGTCCCGCGAAGACGCGCAACCATTTCACGATAATCAAAGTCCCTGGTTGTGTCCGGCGTGACACAGGCGGCGGCATTCGAAAGGCCGGCAAACTGCTTCATCTCGCGATAGCGATGCGTCGGCAGCGCCATGATCGGGATGCAACCGATCTTTTGTAGAGCGAAATAGAGGTAAGCGAACTCGACCACATTGGGCAGCTGAACGATCACCCGGTCGAGCGGCTTTAGACCTTCCTCCAAAAGATTCAGCGCAAGTCGGCGGGCGCGTTCGCCGAGCTCGCCATAGCTTACGGACTGTTCTCCGTCGATGAGCGCTGTTCGCGCCGCGTAACGTTCAAACGCTTGGTCGAAGTTGTCGCGTAACGACCGGTCTTCCCAATAACCCTTGGCGCGATAGCGGGCGGCAAACTCGGCGGGATAACGGACGACGCCGTCAAGCATTCCTTGGCCTCGCTTTGTTCGGCCGGTTCAAGCCGGTCAAAGCGTTCAAGAAGTTCAATCCAACCGAAAACGGCTGGAACGGCTGGAACGATTGGAACCGTTTGAACGCGCTCATCCGGCTAGGTGGTGCTCGAAAATCCGCCGTCAACGATGAGAATCTCTCCGGTGACGAAGCGATTGTGCAAGATCAGGCTTAGCATGCTGTCGGCGACGTCGTCTTCCGTGCAGCAGCGTTTGAGCGGTGTGTATTTGGCGCGGCGCGCCATCAAACCCTGGTAATTCTCCGCCAGGGTTCGTTTCATCCATTCGCCTTCGATCCATCCGGGGGCGACGGCATTGACGCGGATCTCCGGGCCGAGCGCGTTGGCAAGCGTCTTCGTCAAGTTCGCCACCGCTGCTTTGCTCGCAGCATAAGGCAGCGGCTGCGCGCTCGGGCGCAAGCCGGCGATGCTGCACGTATTGACGATGCAGCCGTTGGGCGATTTTTTCAGGAGTGGTGCCGCGGCACGCGTGACGAGAAAAACTCCGAGCACATTGACTGCGAAAACGCGGTTCCACGCTTCGACGGTCATCGCTTCGAAATTTTTGGGCTCGACGTCGATCGTGGTGCCGGCATTATTGATCAGCACATCGAGCCGTCCGAATGATTCTTCAATTGCGCTGACCAGCGCGCGTACCGCGGCGTCATCGCTGACGTCAGCGCGCCAAAGCAGAGTATTGGCGCCCGCCACTTCCGCGGCGCGCGCCGTCATTTTCGCCGCCTCCTCGCTGCGGCTGTAATTGATGACCACGTTGTAACCGCTCTTGGCGAGCGCAATGGCTGCGCTCCGGCCGATGCCGGTGCTGGCACCGGTGACAAGAGCGGCCGGTTTGGAATTATTCATGCCGTTCGGTTCTCGGTCTTGTCAGTTTGCAAACGGCTATCACTATCCTAGACTGCATCGGACTGTGGTATCGGAGTATGGAGTGTTGCTTTTCGCCATGACTCCATCACTCCATCATTCCAGTACTCCAACAAGCTTCACGGCAGATTCAACAGGCGCGCCGCGTTGCCGCGTTCGATCTTTGCCCGGTCACTCGCCGACAAGCCAACTTTGTCCAATTGCGGGATGGTATAGCCCAGGCCGATCTCCGGTGGTGAGATCGGATAGTCGCCGCCAAGCACGATGCGGTCGGCGCTCATGCACTCGAGCGCGCATCTGATCGCAGAGGCATCGGCGGTATGGGTGTCGACGTAAAACGCTTGGCAGTATTCCACCACGCGTCGCCGCAAATATTCCGGCAGCGGCCGTTTCTGCTGCTCGTAAACGCGCCGCTCGAAGAAAAACTGTTGATCGAATCGACCCATGGTAAACGGCAGAAAACCGCCGAGCTGACAAAAAACAAATTTGACTCCCCACCAGCGGTCGAAAACGTTCGCCGTGATCATTTTGATCAGGCAAAGCATGTCATCAAGCAAGAAGCCGACGCCGCTGTTGAGGTACCGGTTGGTCAGGCCGAGCGCTTGCTGCCACGCTGGCGGGACTTGGCCGGGATGTACCCAGAGCGGCATATTCCACGCTCTCGCGCGTTCGAAAATCGGTTCATAAACCGGATCGTCGAGCGCACGGCCGTCAAGGTTGGTCGAAAGCGAGATACCAAAAAGACCGAGCTTCTCGACTGCGCGGTCGAGCTCGATTAAAGCCGCCGCGCCGCCGAGCGGGTCGACTGCCGCAGCGGGAACAAAGCGGTCAGGTGCGATGCGCGCCGCTTCGAAGATGTAGTCGTTTACGGTCGTGACCACTTGATCCATTGGCAGCTTGCGCGCGCGCGCCGCCGGAACCAGCAGATTGCCGTAGTTAATCACTTCTTTTTCGACGCCGAAGCGATCCATCAACGCGAGATGTTTTTCGAGCGAGCTGAAACCTTCGTCAGCGTAAAGACTCCGCCCGAGATAGCTCCCGCCGGCGAATTCACGGAGCGCCGCCAAGATTGTTGGCGGCACGCAATGGGCATGGCAATCGATCAGGTTCATCCCGCTTCTCCGAAAATAAAGCGGTGCTCTGCAGCCGCAGACGCTAACACCGTGCCAGTGGATCTGTCAATCAATCCCAGCCTGTTAGCGCAATTGATCATTCGTGAAAGAACGGCTAAAAGCGATATTACGCACGCAGTTTGGGCGGCCTTAACTCTCAGGTGGTGGACCCTAAACGGATGATTGAGTGAAAGAGCACCGATGGGCGACGTTATTATCAAAAACGCTCTGATTCTTCCAATGACCGAGGAGCGCAAATCACTCACCGGTTACGTTCGCGTTCGTGATGGCGTGATTGTGGCACGCGATGCCGGCTTGCCGGGTAATCCTGCGCAAGGTGACTGCGTCATCGATGCAGCTGGTGGCGTGCT
This sequence comes from Binatia bacterium, assembly GCA_036554745.1. Classification (GTDB taxonomy): domain Bacteria; phylum Desulfobacterota; class Binatia; order UBA9968; family UBA9968; genus DP-20. The sequence continues at coordinate 3,610 of DATBMR010000189.1, read as the reverse complement.
CATGCCCGGTCTGATCAACGCACATACGCATCTCTATCAAGTCTTGCTGCGCGCGGTGTGGGAAGACCTGGAATTGATGCCCTGGCTAAAACGGATCTACGGTTGCGCGCGGGTGCTGCAACCGGAGCACTTCTATGCCGGTACCTTGCTCGGCTGCATCGAGGCGATTCGAAGCGGCGTGACGACCCTCTGCGAGCATAATTTTCTCAACCCGACCCCCGAGTGCGCCTTCGAGACGATACGCGCAATGAAGGAATCGGGCCTGCGCGCGGTGTTCGCGCGCACGATCATGGATGCCGGCGAGATCGTGCCGGAGTGCACCAAAGAGAAGCCGGAAGAAGCGTTTCGCCGGATTGAAGAGATCTTGGTCCGGCAGGAACGGAGCGAACAGTTGCAATTCATGACCGGCCCCAATACGCCGCCGATTAACACGACCGCCGGCTTGCTCAAGGAGATTCGCCGCTTCGCCGATGACAAGGCGCTTGGTATCAGCGCGCATGTCGCCGAATCGCGGTCAGTAGTGGAGTGCGTTCGCCGGGAGCACGGCAAGAGCGGCGTGGTGGAATTTCTAAACGAGTTCGGCATCCCGGGGCCAAGATCAGTCTTTGCCCATTCCGTGCATGTATCCGATGAAGAAATCGCCATTTTGAAGCAAACCGGTGCTTCGGTATCGCACAATCCCGTAAGCAACATGATGCTTGGAGACGGTGTCGCGCCCGTGGTGGAGATGCTGCGTCAGGGCGTCAACGTCGCGCTCGGCACTGATGGCGCGGCGAGCAATCACTCACAAGATCTTTTCGACACGATGAAAGCGGCGTCACTTTTACAAAAAGTTCACCATCAAAATGCCGGTGTCATCGATCCTTATTCCGTGCTTCGCATGGCGACAGCAGGCGGAGCCAAAGCGCTCGGGCTCGATTCGCTTTGCGGCACCATCGAAGTCGGCAAGCGGGCGGATCTGATCCTTGTGGACCTCGACACCGTCCACAACCAGCCGGTGAACGACATTTTTAGCCAAATCGTGCATTGTGCCAAAGCCAGCGATGTGCGTACAGTGATGGTCGGAGGCCAATTTGTCATGCGCGATCGTTGGCTTACCGGGCTCGACGAGAAGCAGATACTCGCCGCTGCGAGAGCCGCCAACCGCGATTTGATGCGCCGGCTCAACGATATTTCGTTTTGACACGGTTGTTTGAGTCTCGCGGGCCGGTCTGAACGATGCTCCCTAACAAAACTCGCGGCGGAAAGGATTTCCCACTCGCTCCGCGCTTTCGAAATGGTATGGCTAGCGCGATTGTCATTGCGACCGACGGGAACAATCTTTCTTAGCTCGTTCCTTCTCACATGCTCTACCTGCTGCTCGCGATTTTCGGGTCCGGCGTCATTCCAGTTATTTTTCGCGTCTTTGATAAGCTTGGCGTGAATCTCTTCTGGGCGATCCCGGCCAATTACGTCACCTGTGTTCTGATCGGCAATCTTTGGGCCGGACAGTCGTTTGGTACGGCGAGCCTTGCCGCCAAGCCGTGGATTGGCTATGCGGCTCTGCAGGGCTTATTGCTTGCGGTTAATTTCTATTTGCTTGCCTACACTGCGCAGCGCGCCGGTGTTGCGATTGCCGCGCTGGCAAGCCGGCTTTCGGTTGCCATACCCTCGTTGCTTGCATTTGCGCTCTACGGTGATTCTCTGAGTCCGATGAAAGCCGGCGGACTGTGCGCTGCATTGGCCGCGCTTTATTTGTGCACGGCGCCGGACAAGAATTCCCGGGCATTGACCGTAGGGCTATTTCAGCTGCTGCCGGTTCTGGTTTTCGTTACGTTTGGTTGTTATTTTTCCATTCTCAAATATTTGCAAGCTCGTTATCTTGACGGGCATTCGTATCATGCCTATGTCATGTCCGGCTTTGTCTTCGCGTTTGTGTCGAGCATCGCCATCGGCATTTCCCGCCGCGTGTTCGTGACCGCTGAGTTTCGAATGCTGCATGTGTTCGCCGGAGTAATTCTTGGCGGCATCAACTACGTTGCGGTCTATGCGCTGCTGGAAGTCCTGGCATTGCAGGGTTGGGAAAGCTCGCAGCTTTTTCCGATCTACAGCGTCGGAGTTGTAGCCGTAAGCGCTCTCTTGGCGATGCTGTTCTTCCGCGAGCGTTTGTCGCGTCAAAGAACGGTGGGATTGGCAATTGGATTGGTGGCCGTGGCCCTGCTGAACCAATCGTGAAACGCTACTTCAACGTCGCGCTGATCTTGCGCGTGATGCTAAAATCGAAAACCTGCTGAGGAAGCACCGGCTGCTTGGGTTTGGCTCGCACCGACGCATCAGCGATCATTTCACGCTGGATCGCTTCGCTAACCGAGCCATCGTCGAGAAAAGCGGGTCCGGCGACTTCATAGACCCGCTCGGCAACTTTTTCCGGGTTCTTGCCGAGATCCAACCAAGGTCCCTTGAGAAATCCAATGGCGTAGTTGCGGTCAGACTTGATGGTGCGAATCGCTCTCAGCATCGCCCTGACGACCTTGGTCACAAGCTCCGGCTGCTCGTTGAGCAGGCTCTGGGTGGTTGCCAGGCCGCCTTGCACCGACCGATAGACATCGGCCGCGGAAACCAGCTTGCGAAATCCTTCATCCTGAGCGGTGAAGGTTAACGGCATTTGCAGCGGCGCGGCGTCAATAACTTTGGCTTTCAAAGCGGTATAGGTGACGTGGCTCGGTCCGGTTGCCAGAATAGTCACATCTTCGGGTCGGACGTTGTTGGATATGAGAATCCGACGCGCGAGAATCTCGGCCAACGAACCGACGCCCCCGGTGCCGATTTTCTTCCCCTTCAATTGTTGGACGCTGGTGATTTCAGGTTGGACAATGAGATCAAAGGACGGCTGGTCAGTCACCGCCAGTATCACTTTGATATCGGCGCCGCTCACGGCGGCGCTCACGGCGGATCCGGTTGCCGAAGCGAACTGCGTGCTCTTCCCCAGGGTCGCTTGAATGGTTTGGATCGCCTGCATGACGATAAGCTCCACCTCCAAACCTTCCTCGCGAAAATAGCCGCGCTCCTTGGCGACGAAATACGGCATGGTGGTCGTGCTCCTGGCAGCCAAACCCATGCGGACCAGGGTCAAATTACCGGAGCGATCGGCAGAGTAAAGACTCGCTTCCCGGGCAAGCACCATACCGATCGTCACCAGCATTAGAGTCAGGAACCGCGTCATCTTAGCCATTTGCGTCCTCCTCTAGGCCGCCTGTCGGAGGTCGCTTGCACCAACAGGACGGACCGGTGCGATTAGCTAACTTTTGCCATTTTGAGTCAATAGGCGCCGTGATTAACACGGGCGTATGGTGGGTTGTCTCTAGTTTACTGCGGCGATGCGCCACCGGCCTGCGCCACGTGCCGAATGAGTTGTTCCAATTCTGCATAGGGCTGGGCGCCGACCATAAGGTAGCGTCCGACGAGGAAGGTTGGCACGGCGTTGACGCCGTAGGCGGCGCAGCGCCGCCAGTCATCGTCGACTGCCTGCTTATACTTACGGCTGAGCAGTACGTCGTTTGCTTCATCCGTCGGCAAACCCAGGGTTTCGGCGATTTCCACCAGCGGCGCGATTTTGCCAATGTTCTTGACG
>DATBMR010000186.1:0-2971 GCA_036554745.1 Binatia bacterium | reverse complement strand
CAATGATCTCAGGAATGGCGAATACGCCGACCAAAACCGGGATCAAGTCGAGCCCGCTCCATAGATAGAGCTGGCCGAACGTGAAGCGCAGAACTCCTGCCTGAGGGTCTTGGCCCACAAGGGCGAACAGGAGCCCCAAGAGCCCGGCGAGAATTCCACGCAACAAGGCCCGTCCACCCTGCCCGCTCAACGAGGAGATAAAGGCGATGCCGACGATCGCAAGCATGAACAGTTCCGGCGCTCCAAATGAAAGAACCAGCGGGCGCACCACCGGGATCGCTAGCGCCAAGGCAAAGGCGCCGATCAATGCGCCGATGAGGGAACTCATCAGCGCCGCCCCCAGTGCACGTCCGGCTTCGCCTCTCTTGGCCATGGCGTGACCGTCCAAAATCGTTGCTGCGGTGGTCCCCTCTCCGGGAATGCCGAACAGAATCGACGTGATGTCTCCGGTGGTCGAGACCACTGAGTGCATTCCCAACAGAAAAGCAAACGCTTCCACAGGGGTCATCTGGTAGATAAAGGGGAGCATCAGAGCCAAGGTGGTCGTGCCCCCGAGGCCCGGGAGCAGCCCCACCCAGAAGCCGAGAAAGATGCCCAACAGCATCATGAGAAAGGTCTGCCATTGAAATACTACGAAGAGTCCCTGGATGAACGCATCGAGCATAGGTTAAGACAGTTAGCTTTCCATCAGGAGGGAGAACACGGAGCGAGCCGCGCTCTCCCTGCCCCAAGCAACTCGTTGGTTAAGGGCTTCAGTCCCCAAACTTGATATGTTTCGCCAGCGTCTGGACTACTTCGGGCGGTTGACCCAGAACCTCGACGACAACCTTCAGAGCATCCTCCGGTGAAACGTAATCGATGGTCATCTTGCCCTTCTCAGCTTCCGCAAGTAGCTCTTTGTCCTTGAGAACATTGGCAAATGCATCGCGGAGGATTTTTAACGCATCCTTGGAAGTTGCCGGCGGCGCTACGAAAGGCCGGTAGATTTGCGTAGGGACAGCGTTCACCGCCATGATCAGTTTTCCTTCTCGAGTCGTTGCGAGATTTTCGTCAACCGGTAATTTTTCGATTCCCGGAGCCGAGGTCCGGTTTCGAATCAGAGGGCGCACCAGACCGCGGTCAATAAACGGCTTAATCGAATCGTAAGAGCCCGCCCGCCCGTCCACCTCTTTGCGCTCGAGGGCGAGCATAACATCCGCGCTCGATGAGTAACCAGGGACAAGTTTGAAGTCAAAACCAGCAAACTCCTCAAGGATCGCGGGAAAATCATGGGTCGAACTCCCCGGTCCGGTGGTGCCGATCACAAACTGCTTGACCTTTCGTAAGTCGTCCGCGGTCCTGTACGGAAGGTCGGAACGAACGGCGAGGATCACTGCATCGCTGGCAGCACTGCCTAACCAGGCAAACTTGGTTAAATCGAACCTCACCCCTTCAACCTTAATCAATTGCCCGATAACCGTAGCATTGTTAAAAGTTCCGATCGTCAGACCGTCGGGCTTCGCGATGCTATAAAGGTGATTTGCCGCGATCACACTGCTCGCTCCCGGCATGTTCTGAATAATCACGCCGGGCTTTCCCGGGATATGTTTGGGTAGATGTTTGCCGATGAGGCGGGCATATCTGTCATAGCCACCTCCCGGTTTGTAGCCGACAATGATCGTGATCGTCTTACCTTCATAGGAAGCGCCATACGAAGGTACGTTTGCAAAAAGCCAAACCAGAGAAACAAAGATGATCATTAACGTCTTCATTGGAGCTCCTTTCGTAAAATACGTGTTAATTTTGTTTATTTGGCTAGATTCGCCGGTAGATATCGTGTTGTGCAAAACAGTCCTGAATTGAACTATTCCGTTGCCCGTTCCAGCTCCGCCGCGATCTTTAGATATTTCTCGTGCACCCCGGCGCCGCTTTCCTCGACCTCGTGTTGAGCGAAAGCCGCTGAAACCTTTTTCTGCTCTTCGGCGGAAATGACCTCGTCCGCCATGCGGAAAAGAACCTCGTCTTCCTTTTGGATATGGTCGCGCAATAGCCGACAGTAAGCCTGAGCGCTGCTGCACAGACTCTCTTTGGCGGCCTCGTTTCCGGCCTCTATGAGGGAGATCGCCGCGAGCATCGACCTCACGTAGGATCTGCCTTCTTCATGCTCCATGAGCATCATGCCGACTGGGCCTTCTTCGACGGGAATACCGTGCGCCTCCAGGGCGGGGAACAACACTTTTTCCTCCTTGACGTGGTGGCACTGATCGGCGAAGTTGCGGATAAAATCGAGCGCTTTTTTCCATGGCTCCAGCGCGCCCACCGGACCTGCGGCGAGCTTCTCGACCGCGCCGAGTACGCGCTCGATGACGCGATGCTCGTCGCTCAGGATCTGCGTCGGCTTCTCTGTTTGATGTCCGCCAGCGCATCCATGCGAGATTCTTGGTTCCATATTCGTCTCCTTTTAACTAATTTTCTAATTCAATCCTGCCGCAGCGTCGGCTTGAGGCTCTGCCGATGCGTGCCGAGCTCGCCAAGCCGCCGGCTGATAAACACAAAAAGGATCGCTGCGCATGGGATCGCCGGTGAGCGCATAGGCGCGCGACCGACTGCCGCCGCAGATCGATCTAAATTCGCAGACGCCGCACTTGCCCTTGATCTGCGCGTAATCGCGAACCCGCATAAATACGTCTGACGATCGGTAAATGTCCGTCAAGCATTGAGAACGAACGTTGCCGGCGACCAGATTCAAAAATCCGCTCGGCTGGACATCGCCTTGATGCGAAATGAACAGAATACCCTTGCCGTCATTCACTCCGAGTGGCGCGCGGACGATGCGTGTCGCTTGGATAGATGATGCGAGGTCTGTAGGCGTCCATGCTTTTTTTTCCGCATTGACCAGCAAAGCTTCAGCGGTGACGCCCAGCTCGGCCGCTCGGCGCTGTAGCAAAACGCGCCGATAGTGATAACCCTCGCGCGGCGTCACATCGAATGG
>DATBMR010000236.1:0-5419 GCA_036554745.1 Binatia bacterium | reverse complement strand
TCGGCGTGTCGACTCGGCGCGCCACCTCGGCCATCTGGTCGATGCCCTCCACCGGCTGCTCCATGTAGAGCAAATTGAACTCTTCCATAGCCCTAATGATTTTTACCGCAGCCTTTGCCGTCGGATAGCCCTGGTTCGCGTCGGTGCAGATATTCAGGTCGAGACCGATGGCTTTGCGAATCTGCTTCACCAGCTCGACGTCCCGTTTTGCATCGACGCCGCATTTGAGCTTGATCGTCTTCACACCTTCCGATTTTGCCTGCACTGCTTCTGCGACGGCCTTATCGATCTCCATCAGACCCAGACTGTGGGCGATCGGCACGCGCTCGCGGAACAGCCCGCCGAGCAACTGATAGGCGGGAACTTTGAGCGCTTTGCCCACGACGTCGTAGAGCGCCGCGTCGATGGCCGCTTTGCAATAGGGATAGCCTTTCACCGCTTTGTCCATCGCCGTGTGGATCGACTCAAAGCGGCGCGGATCCTGCCCTGCCAGCGCGGGTGCGAGAATATCGTTGATGATATGTATCGTCGTTTGCGGCGTCTCGCCAAAATACCTGCCGTGATCGCCGCCCCAGTCTTTCAAAACCGGCGCTTCGCCGAGCCCGATCAAACCCTCATCCGTATGAAGCTTGATAATCACGTACACCCCGATGGGTGTCGTAAGACTCGCCCATTGATGCACGCGTCGGGTCGGCAGGCGAATCGGAATCGTTTCGATCTTGCTTATTTTCATCGCAACTCAACCTACCCGCAAAAGCGTGTCAGTCGGCGTAACGTCCGACAGCAGTTCACAGCCCAGCCCGGTGACGCAAAACATGTCCTTGTTCTGCATGCCGAAGCGCTCCGGAATGTAAACCAGCGGCTCGAACGCCCCGACCATTCCAGCCTCGATGATCTCGTTGCCGTAGCGCCCCATGTAGGGCTCCTCGTGCAAGTGCAGTCCGATGCCGTGGGCGACAAAACTGATCGGCGCGAAGCCGAGCGCGCCGAATTTAGCCAGGAACTTTCGATAAATCTCCGGGCAGCTGGCGCCCGGCTTGATCAAATCCATCACCAGATACTTGCACTCGACCAGGTTCGACCAGATCTTGTATTGCTCGGGTGTCGCATCGCCGACCACCGCCGTGCGGCAAACGCCGGCGAGATAGCCATTTTTCTGACCGAAGATCTCCATTCGGATGATATCGCCATGTTGGAGCTTGCGATCCGTCGGCCCCACGTTGGGAAACTGGCTGCGCCCGCCGGAGGCGATGATCATGAGCTTGTAACTCTCCGCACCGCCGCCGAAAAGCGACGTCAGCAACGTGCCGGCAAGCTCCAACTCGCTCATTCCCACCTTCGCCGATCCGAGCGCCTCGCTGATCGCCTTGTCCGTCAGCTTGCTGAGAGATCGAAGCAGCGCCAGTTCGTTAACAGTCTTGATCTGGCGGGCTTTGTTAAAAATCGGATCCGCGGCCACCCAGACAGCTTCGGGGAGCTTCTTCTGCAGCGTGGCAAAATCTTTTGCCGGCAGGAAATCCAATTCGATGCCGATCTTGCCGCGCTCGAGCTTCAAGTCCTGCAAGGAGTGGGCGAGCTCATCCATTGGGTCGTCGGTGAACTCGCGATAGATCCTCAGATCATCGATGCCCGTGTGCGCCTTAACGGTGGTCGCCTCCATGTCAATGGCGATCATCGAGAGTCTTCCGTCGGCGGTCACGATTACCGCTGCATGGCGCCAGCGCATGAGCGACTGCGACGGTACGACGAAGCCGCTGACATAAGTAACGTTTTCCGGCGAGCTGGCAATAATCGCATCGAGCTTTTCAGCGGCGATGCGCGCCGTAAGGCGTGAGATGATTTCCCGATCCATGTCTCGCAGTAAGCCGTGACAATAGCGATTGCTCGGGAACGCGTCAAGCGATGGCGTCCCCTGCGCTGCTCGAGTGGTTCAGCGGAACTGGCTGTTAACGTCCTTCCGGCTCGACGCCCGTTCGCGAAACTGATCGCTTGCTGCCGCGCACCGCGCGTGAACGTTATTTGCCGCTGATCTCTTGGCGGACTTCCTTGAGAAGACGGAAATCAACCACCTTCTCCACGGGAATCTCACCGATGTTTTTGTCGGCCTGGCGGATGAGATCGAAATGAACTTTGAGTTGCTTCTCTCCGATAATGCCGTCGTCGTTTAGCGCCTTGATGATCGCCTGATAGGAGCCCTTCGCAATGGTGGGATCGACTTTCCACTCTTTCTGAATGACGCCGATGGTTCCTTCGGGATTCTCCTTGGCATAGCGCAAACCACGGTAGAGCGCGCGCACGACTTTTTTGACCTCTTGAGGATGCTCCTTGATGCGCTGGTCCGTGGTGCTGTAGCCGTTGCTGGCAAACTCGACGACGTCACCGACGAATGATACTTCATTGAATCCTTCGCGTTTGAGGACGGCGACGGCGGGCACGGGCACAATGATCGCGCTCACCGAGCCGGCGCGCAATGCCGCCATGCGCGTTCCCTCGGCGCCGATTTGAATCAGCACCGCGTCTTTTTCCGGCTCGATTCCAAAATGCTTGAGCGCCAGGCGCGCCGACAGGTCCGAAGTGCCGCCGAATTGGCTGACCCCGACCCGTTTGCCCCTCAACTCGGCAACGGAATGAATATCTTTCTGCGCCACCAGGTAATACATCGGCCGGTCGGCACCGTAGAAAATCGCTTTCAACGGCAAACCGCGGGCCGCCAAGCGCAAGCCCGAATCGGCCAGCCCATGATACTGGACCTCTCCCGCCAAAAGCGCATTTTGCGCAATCGACGGCCGCAATCGTGGCAGCTCGATCTCCAGCGCCTCATCTTTGAAAAATCCCCGGTGCACGGCGACGAAAAGCGGCAGATAGCCCATCGAATTTCCCGGCAGCGCGAACTTGATCGCGTCGGCCGCATGTGTCGGATACGTTGATTTCACAAGACTTAGCGCAGTCACTGCGGCGATGATCAGACAGGCAAGAACCGTACGGTGCATGCGATGGCCTCCAAGCGGCGAAACTTTGTTGACCGCGGTAAGAATAGACTCCGGCTAACACGCGCTCACCGTCCAGTCAACACAATGGTTGTCGCTGGCGCGAGGGCAAGCAACCATTGTGGCGCAAAACCGGCGCTAACATCAAGGTGAGACGGCGGTGCGGTCAACGCTCTTCCGTCTAGGTTAGGCTTTCGTCCGGACTAATTGGAGTGGAAATTTGTTCAAACAGCGCGGCCCGTTTGCTTCGATGGCAAAGAAATCGCCGACAAACAAACCGCGAGTGTGGCTCCGGTCGACGATGTGCATTTGTAACGTGAACACATGCCCGACCTGGTAGACGAGCCTGCCGTCCGCGTCGAAGAGATAACGGTCCTCCGCGCTTTGCACCCGGTCAAAGCCGATCTGCGGCTCGTGGCGTGGGTTGGCGCCGAGCATGCCCTGAAGAAAGCCGCCGTAAAACTCGTACTCCGTGTCGCGTATAAACTGCATCGCTTCAATGGAATCGTCGCTGCTCTTGCCGGCGTAGAGTGTCGGGACGAGGCGCTGGTAACCTTCCTCGGCGATTCGGAACATCTCCTTATATTCGGCGGTCGGCTCACCGGTTATGACCGGCCGACCGCATTGGGCTTCGTAGCCGTTATAGAAAATCCCCAGTTCGTTGTTGATGATGTCACGCTCCCCGATCAGCCGATCCACCGGCCGCGGCCGCTGGTCGTTGATATCCGGATCAAGCATCGAGCAGGAACCGATTTGGATCATGCCCATCTCGCCGCCCGCTGCGAGTACCGCTTCGTGCACGATCCCGAACACCTGTCCTTCCGTCATGCCGGGTCTCACCCGCTCTTCCATGGCGCGTAGGCCCACATCACCCAATTCAGCCGATCGCTCGAGGAACTGGATCTCTTCCGCGCTTTTCAACAACCGCAGCGCGATAAATTCCTTCGTCACCACGGCAAATTCCGCTTGCGGCAAATTTATCGTGAAAAAATCCCAATGATTCTTCGGAATCGAGGTATAAGGATCGTACTCGACAATGCCGATGCGCCCCTTGTCATAGCCTCGCCCCTTGATCTCATTGACGATGGCGCCAAGAACGCTCGGCGCGCCGACGATAATGTTATGCACGGCCGTTCGCGCCAACATGCCGCCTGCCAGCGAATGGCCCGGGCGCGTTACCACGGCGGGCTCGCCCTCCTTGGGGAAGAAGCAATAGTTGGCCATCTCCGCTTTGCCCATCATGTTGGTCACATAGCGGATGTTAAACCATAGCCGGCCGTAAGCGGCCGACCCGCCGACGATGAGCAAGCACTCGAGGCCCAGCCTGCGCATCATTGCACGAATGTTCTCGTAACGGCGTTGGTATTCCGCTTTGGAGAAACGGGGATACGGAAAACGCTTCTGCATCCGCCGTAACTCTTCGTCGTCGAGCCGCATTATCGCCTCCGAGCTATTGAACCATCATCGATTCTCGTCGCAGCCGATGCTTCACTTCGTTAAGCACCCCAGCTCGTTTTGCCCACGCCAGTGTCTTTTCCCGCGGGGCGAGAAATCTTCTCCCAATGTTCTCCACTCGTCGCCTCCGGAAACGAAACACGGCGCAAGGCTCAGCGCGCTTCACCACCCCAACGTTTGCATAGGGTCAGATCAACCACGTCCTCCACTTTGACTTGAGCGGCCTTGGGGTTGACGCCGAATTCGGCCATGAGCTTCGCGATGCTGCGCACTCCTGGCACCGTTGGACAAATACTGTTGGGCAAATCTTCCACCAGATCCGCGTACACCTCTTCGGCCCTCGCTCGATCGGAGATTCTCAGATTCTTCATCATCGACGGCACAACGATATTCTTGTTCGCCGGATTGACGATGAAACGAACCGAATCCGTCAGGGCACGTCCGACACGATCAACCAATACCGGCTGGCTGCGCAAGGTTTTGCGCATGACCGTTAAGCCGCTTGCTTGAAACGGAATATTCAGCTTGGCCATGTCCACCAGCACCGGATACCCCTCGGCGATCGCCGCCTTGGAAATTTCCGGCGCGATCACGGTCGCCTGAGTCGTGCCGCCCTTTAGCGCCGCCAAGCGCGAAGGTTCCGCCCCGGTGGGCAGAAGCGTGATATTGTCACGGCGCGGGTTCAGACCCAGATGATCCAGAGCCATGAGCGCCGCCAGGCTCGCCAGTCCGGCCATGCTGGCGCCGATGCCGAAGGTCTTGCCCTTCAAGTCCTCGGCGCGCTTGATGCTCGGATGGGCGACCAGCTGATACCTGACTTTGTTCTGGTTGCCCATGATCATCACCATATCGCTTCCGGCTGCGACGGCGTTGATCACGTGGGTAGGGCCGATCAGCCCGAGGTGGACTTCACCGGCGAGCATCGCTTGCGCCGCCTGGGTCGCGATGATGAAAACCGGCTGGACTTCGACGTTGTG
>DATBMR010000226.1:0-21908 GCA_036554745.1 Binatia bacterium | reverse complement strand
ACGTATTGATTTCGAGAATCACCGCCGCCGCGTCGGCAGCAGCGGCCTCGTTCAGGACGCGCTGCACGAACGGCGCAAGACCGAGATCGATCATGCCCTCGACCGGCGCGACAAACACCGCCGGCTTGTCGGCTTGCGCCGAGAAGATTCGCTTCGTCAGGTTGGGCACAAGACCGCCAATCACGATCAGCAATAAGCTAACCAACAGCCGCACCGACCGCACGCCGGCCGATGTGCGCCGAAGCCGAGCCTGGACATCAGCTCGCCAAAACGCCCAGCGCAGATCACTCACAGGCATAAATTTTTCCTGATTGAAATCGCCACCAAGCAGTCGTGATATGACAAAATACAGCCATGGCTCAATGAGATGCCGTTTGTCCAGCTGCGGCGGTTGACTGTGAAGCTGCAACCCTCCTGGAGCCAGGACATTCTACAAGGCCGAGGCCCGGCATTGAGGTTGGCTTCGCCCGATTAGGCGATTACCGCCGTCGCATTGATCTCCAGGAGCAACTCAGGTCGCGCCAAGGCAACCACCTGCACCATGGTGCTCGTCGGAAAGCTACTCCCCAGGAACTCTCGCCTAGCTTCGTTGATGTCGCGGTGATAGCGAACGTCGGTGGTGAATACGCTCATGGCGACAATGTCATTGGTGGTCCCGCCAGCGGATTCGATGGCGCGTTTAATTTTTTCGAGTATGTAGCGCGTTTGCGCACGCGCGTCGGCGACACCAACAACGTTGCCGTCGGGATCCGACGCCGTTTGTCCGGCGATGAACACCAATCTTCCGGGCTGAGCGATATTGACGAGCGAATAGCTGCCACGCGGCTTCGGCAATCCGTCGGGGTTCGTTGCGATCTTTGCCACTGAGGCTTTCCTCCTTCTCGCCGGATTTGGTCAATCGAAAACCCGTTCACGTTGACAAAAAAAAGGATTTTAACGACTCTCTGTGCCCCTTCTGATTTCATTTGCTTGAATCGCCAAGCAAATGATTTGGGTTCATTAGCAACTGACACGCCTGATGAGAAAGGTGGCTGTGTTAAATCCGGCCATCGAAAGGCGCTGCAGTTGAGTCAGGTCGATAGCGAGGCATACCATACGCGTTTGCCCCCAGTCGGGCAAGCCGCTTGGCGGGAGCCTACGAGCGTCGCTTTCGCTGGACAACCGAACTCCTCGCGCGCTGAAATTCGCATTGAGCTCGGCTGGACAATCGCATGTGCTTGGAGTAATCCGGCCGTATAACGGATCATAAGAGGGAGAAGCTATGATGCGACGGACGATCATCGTTTTTCTGGCGGCTTTGTCGTTCGCGCCGTTCAAGCGGTCATTCTCAGCCGACGCGCCGCCGAAAATCGTCAATGTTGCGGTGCCGGCGGTGTCGCTTTTGCAATCGCCGCTATTCGTCGCCATCGACGCCGGTGCGTTTAAGAAACACGGTATGGAGGTCCGCTACATCGTCACCGGCGCCCGCACGATTCAGGCGCTGGTCGGCGGCTCGGTCGAGTTCGCCCAGGGCGTTTCCAGCCGTACCGTCCCGGCCGCGGGTTTGGCCGGCGCGGATGCGGTCTTGATCGCGAACTTCAGCGACAAGCTTTTGTTCACCATGCACAGCGCACCGGAGATCCATTCGTTGCGAGACCTGAAAGGAAAAGTTGTCGGCGTCTCGGGCATTGGGGGCTCCACCGATTTCGCAACCCGCCTCGCACTGCGCGAAGCGGGTCTGGTGCCCGACAAGGACGTTGCGATCCGCGGCGTCGGCGGCGTACCGGAGATCGTCGCGGCGCTCAAAGCCAAAGCCGTGCAAGCCGGCACGCTCTCGCCGCCTTCTTCTTTCGTTGCGCAAAAAGCCGGTTTCAAACTGCTGTTCGACATGTCGAGCCTGGGCGTCGATTACGTCTCGTCGGGACTCGGCATCAAGAAGTCTTTCCTCGCCGCTAATCGGCCTGAGGCGAAACGGTTTCTCATGGCGATGATCGAAGGCGCCAAGATTCTAACCAGCGACGAGGAGTTCGCCCTGCGCGTGCTCGCCAAGCATACCCGCATCTCGGACCGCGAAGTTTTGAAAAATAGCTATACGTACCTTCGGCCGTTTTTCTTAAAAGTCCCGTACCCGTCAGAGCGGGCGATCAAAGACACGCTGGATATTCTCGCCAAGGATCTGCCCAAGGCCAAAGACGCCGACCCAAAGGATTTCATCGACAGCTCGCTGGTCAAAGAGCTCGAGTCAAGCCGTTACATTGAGAGCGTTTATGGTAAATGAGACCCAATATCGCTTTATCTCCGCCGATGATCACATCGATCTTCGCTGGTTGCCGAAGGATCTCTGGACTGCGCGTCTGCCGGCCAGGCTGCGCGAGCGCGGGCCGCGCGTCATTGAAAAAGACAACGGTTGTTTCTGGACCTGGGAGGGAAAGACCTTTAGCCCGCATGGCTACTACACCGCGGCGCAAGGCAGCGGCGCCATGTGGGCCATCGAGCGCGGCGGCGTGATGCGCGAAGGCGAATCGCGGCCGACGACACCGGAGCTACGTCTTATCGACATGGACCGCGACGGCGCGGACGTCTCGATCATGTACGGTCCCACCGACCCGATGCCGATTGAAGACCTGGAACTACGGCGCGCATGCTATGAAGCGTACAACGACTGGTTGAGCGAGTTCTGCGCGGCGGAGCCCGAGCGATTGATCGGCGTTGCGCAGTTATCGATGGAAGATCCTCGGGCCGCGCACGATGAACTGCATCGTCTGGCAAACCACGGCGGTGTTCGCCATGCCAATATCCTCGCATCGCGCGCGGAACCTCCGGTGTACGACGACAATTGGCAGCCTTTCTGGGCTCTCGCGGAGGAAGTCGGCATTCCGATCGGCTTCCATCTCGCCCTATTGGTCAAAAAAACTCGCCTTGACGAACCGAATCGCGGCGCTGCGAACCTAGTCGTCGCCACGGCGTCTCGCTACGCGCAAGAGCCGCCAGGCATGCAGCTTCTCGAACCGATGACCGGCCTGATATTCAACGGCGTGCTCGACCGCCACCCGAAGCTTAAGATCGTTATGGCGGAAGCCGGCCTGGCATGGGTGCCAAGCATGATCCAGGGGCTCGACATCTGGTACCAGCGCACTCGCGACGGCCGCAGACTGACGGGCGATGGTCCAATCAAACTTCCCAAGTTGCTCCCGAGCGAATATTTCCACCGGCAGATATGGATCAGCTTTGTCGACGACCCACTCGGGATAAGAATGGTCGGCAGTGTCCTCGACGCCGAAAGAGTCATGTTCGGTTCCGATTATCCCCATCCCGCCAGCACATGGCCCGAATCGCAGAAGGTCATCAAAGCCGCGGCGCAAAATTTATCCCCAGACATCCAGCAAAAAATCTTCCGCGATAACGCCCGGGAACTGTTTGGCATCCGCTAAACTTTTGTACTTACTAATGAGTTCGTTATTTAGCGACTATGTGGCTGGGTTACGACCCGGGACCGAGCCCTTCCGATCGCGGTCAATGGGGTCTGTGCCGTGTAGGCCCCGCCCCTTCCTCTCCATGGGTGAAAATACCCAGGTCTGGGCCTGAAAGTAACCTTCCCGCTCCTATGCCCCCGATCTCCAGGACTCGGCCCTCGGTCGCTTCTTGGTTACTTAATTGTGGACTCCTTAGTAGTTCACAGAAACCGTTCTGCAAACCAGAAGGCAAATTACTTGGTACCGAGCCAGCCGTGCTCGGATAAATCTATGGTCACGTCGTCCGGCCCTTTGAACTTGATCTCTACATTCCCTCGCTTGGCCATGTCCTCCGTTCCCGGATAGGGACGATGGACAGCGCCCGCCTGCTCGATCCTTGCCCATGCCTCCGACATGTTTTCGACTTCAACGCCGAAATGATGGATGCCGGTATATCTAACCGCACCTTCGGTCGTTGCTGGATCATCATATTTGAACTTCAGGATAGCGAGGTTAACGTGGCCGTCGCTCAAGTAATAGCCCTCCGCGGTTTGAGAATTGACCCTTCCGACCTGCTTTAAGCCAAGACCATCGATGTAGAAGCGCGCCGTCGCCTCCGGGTCTCGCGTCCCGATGGCGATGTGTCGAATCCGCGCCATACTAATACCTCCTTTGTTCTGAACGGGGCTGTGTCATCTCATCCTCTATCGGGAAAAAAAGCAAAAGCTCTCACTTCGATGCTTTGCCGTGCCGGAGCGTTGGGCGGCGAGTTCGGATCGGCAAACGACGTGTGCGGTGTGAAGCGGGCGCGACCGTCTTTTTCCGAATCGTAGACTTTGAACACCAGCGCTTCGTCACGGCGCATTTCCGGGAAGTAGAACCAGCGGTGGTTCGGGTTGTATTTCAATCGATAAGTTTGCCCGACCCTGTGCGGGTAACGGCGCTCGGCGACGAGAAGATCATCGATCGCGACGCTCTGGGCGTCGGCCAATGCCAGCGGATTGGCTTGAATCGGCCGATTGATCGCGCGCCATACCTGAATGATCGCGAAGCGCTGCTTGAGCAATTCATCCGCCTCGCCGGGAAAAATTTCGCGCAGCCGGTTCGGCCCCGACCATTCCGTATAGTCGTTGTGTGCCGACAGCACCGGCTCCCGAATGAGTTTTTCTTCGCGCTCGGACTCGTTACCCGAGCGCAGCGTGTGATCGAAGATCACCACGCGCGTTGCGCCCGACATTTTTTTGATCAGCTGCTCGACTTCGGGGTAGTAGATCGCCTTCAACTGCTCAGCGTCGAAAAAATCCGCAACCTTGGTTTTGTGCTCGACAAAGACGAATCCCTGTTCGTCCAGCGAGAAGCGATCGAGCAGGAGGCGGCCGTTGGCGACCGTCATCTGCCGTTTGTCATCGGTACCGGTCCGACTGCGACGAATGTTATTTGGCCCGAAACTCGCGTTGACCAACTTCTCTCCGCTATGCACGGTATAGGGGATCTCTACGGTAACCCTTTCCAACATAACTCCGGCTCCTTCCATACTTCTTGGGGGACCCTAACACCATGACAGCCCCCGTAGCAACGTGACTCTCGAACGGGCCTGAAGAATGTCAACTATAATCGACCCGGTTCTGCTGTCCCCGTTTTGGCACGAACGGTTTGCCCCTGCACGTCGCGCGGAAAAACGCCGACCAAACAACACGGCGGAACTAGGCCGATGAAGACAGGTCCTTCTTCGTACGATGCCCTTATGCAATTTTTCTAATGAAATTGCACCATGCTCACGACGCGTTGTCGCTGGCATATCGCTTGCGTTGCTAGCATACGGCGTAGCCAAAAGTTAGCAATAGGAGGAGAGAACATGAAAAGCAGAAAAGAACTTCTAACCGCAGCTCTATTGTCGGCGAGCGTTGGATTGGCAGGATCATCACTGTTTGCTCAGAGTCCCGGGACGGGGTCGTCAATGCCCGGAAGCCAAGATCAGAGCAGCCCAAGTATCCCGCGGCCGGAGCCGTCTACTCCGCAGCAGCCGACGATTCCTGGACAGCCGGCGCCCGGCTTGCCGCAAACGGATCCGATCCCGGGCCAGCCCGGAACCATTCCTGAAATAATGAAGCATCCCGGCGAGAATCCACAAAGTCCGGCGGCAACATCCGAGGACATCAAGAAAGCTCAGGATGCGTTGCAGGCGAGAGGACTGAACCCGGGAGCCGATGGCAGGATGGACGCCAAGACGCAACAGGCGCTGCGCGAGTTTCAACAGGCGAACGATTTGCCGGTCACCGGAGACTTGGACCAGAAAACCGCGGAAAAACTCGGCGTCAATCTGGCGGTAGAAAGCCACCCTTCGAGCGGTAATTCTAGCCCGTATTCACAACCGAGCGTTCCGCTACGATAAGGTCACTAATGACCCGTGGAGTAGACGGTCCGGTCCCCGTCTACTCCACGGGGTCAAGCCAAAGTTCAACCACATTCACCTGTGTCACGGCTCCATCGTGTCCCTTAGGATCTTGAGCAGCGTTTTTGCAACAAGCCTCGAGCCGAACTAGAGCGCGTGCACAGGTCTCCAGGCGAACACCTTTTCTTCGATGCGCGCGATCACGGCATGTTCGAGGATCAACATGATGGTCACGAACAGGATGATCCAGGCCATCACTTGAACCATGTTGAACTGTTCGAACCAGAAGGTGAACATATAACCGATGCCGTATTTCAAACCGAATGTCTCAGCCAGGGCAACGATCTTCCAGGTCATACCGAAGGCGTAGCGAAAAGCGGCAAAGATATACGGCATGAGCTGCCAAACCAGCACCTTGCGGATGAGCAGTGCTCGGTTGGCTTTGAAGGCGTGCGCCATATCGACGAGTTCCTTGTCAATCGCCTTGGTGCCTGCCAACATATTGACCGTCACGAAAGGCGTGACGGTCATGATCACCGCGAATAGCCCCCCAGCCTCGCTATAGCCAAACCAAATGACGCAGAGAAAAACCGCCAGCAAAGTCGGGATCGTCAGCGCGATGGGAATCAAGTAGCCGATTGCGAGTTCTACTCTGCGCCTGAGTCCCATGAACAGGCCGAGAGCGATGCCGGCCAACATGGCGACGCCGAAGGTAACGAAGATTCGCGCCAGGGTGACGGCAACGTGAAACTCAGCGGTCTTATCCTCCGGCCCCGGACTGATAAAATTTTCGATGATGGTTCGGCCGATCACTGCCGGCCCCGGCAAGATTTCCGGCCCGCTCAGCCGTGATCCGATCCACCAGAGGACGAGGAAAGAAATAATCGAACCGATGCGAGGCACCGCGTAATTGTTCATTGTTGATCTTGTTCCACGACGGCGAAGAATTCCCGTACCAGATCTTTTTCCAGATTGAACAGCCGGGGATCTTCGGGCTCGCGGGGCCGGGGAATATCGACGCGCAGGTGTCTAAAGATGCGCGCCGGCTTGACGCTCATCATATAGACCTCTTCGGAGAGAAAAACCGCTTCGCGTAAAGAATGCGTCACAAACAGGATGGTTGGCTGGGCGTGCTCCAGGATATGCATCAAGTCCACCCGCATCTTCCGAGCCGTGATCTCGTCCAGGTGGCTGAAGGGCTCGTCCATCAACAAGATATCGGGCTCGATCGCGAGCGCGCGCGCGATCGCCACTCGTTGCTGCATGCCGCCGGAAAGTTTCAGCGGGTAATTGTGCTCCTGACCGGCGAGCCCGACCATATCGAGATACTTTCTTACCCGCTCGTCCCAGCACGTTCTGATGATATTTTGCGCCTCCAGGGCAAACCTGATGTTGCCTTCGACAGTCAACCAATTCAGCAATCGGGGGCTCTGAAAGACGTAGCCGATGCGCGCCGCCGGGCTTGTGCCGTTTTGCGCCATGATTCGGACTTCGCCTGCATCTTGAGCCTCGATCCCGGCGATGATGTTCAACAGAGTGCTCTTACCGCAGCCGGAAGGGCCAACGATGCTCGCGAACGTACCCCGTTCGATGCTCAGGCTCAAAGACTCAAGGACGGTAAATTGGCTTAGCCCGTCCGGGCCGGGGAACATCTTGCTCAGACTTTCGATCTCGACTGCATGCAATGGCATTCCCGTTCCTCAAGCGACGGCGGCTTGCCGCCATGAAAAAACGCGTCGCTCCCAGCGCTGTAACACGAGCAGATCGATCAGTACCATCAGCATCATGAAACTGACTCCCCAGGCCAGCATCATGTCGGCTCGAACGCCTTGAAACCAATAGGTTAGTTCCTTACCGACGCCGAGACCTGCGCCGAAGGCTTCGCTGACCAGCGCGATCTTCCATGACAAGGCGAAGCTGATGCGGAACGAGGAAAAAATGTAAGGCATGAGCTGCGGTATGAGGACCTTGCGCAAGAGCAAGAATCGATTGGCCCTGAAGACCATCGCCATGTCCATCAGATCTTTGTCCATCGCTTTCGTGCCTTCCCAGACGTTCATCGTGACATAGGGAAAGACAATCAGGACGATGGTAAAAATCGGCGCCACGTCGGAGATGCCGAACCACAGCACCGATAGAAAAGCCCACGAGATCGCCGGAAACGTCAGCAGCACCATGATCCAACTATCGAAGAAGCTTGCCACCGCGTGGCGCAGTCCCATCGTCAAACCGATCGCGCCACCGATCAGCATCGCCAGAACTAAGCCAGCGAGGATTCTTTCGAGGGTCTTGCCAACGATGAGATAGGCCGACTTGTCACTGAAAATGGAACCGATTCGAGTTAAAAGCTCCGCGGGGGAAGGCAAAAAGCTTGGCAAAAATAACAGCGACACCGCCGTCCACAGCAGTAGAAGACCGATCAGTGAGACGAGGCCGAGTGATAGATCTGGCCTGGAGAACTTCACCAGAGCGGCCCTTCCTTAACGCAAGACTATTGCATATTTATCTTTCGCCGGCACAGCCTTGATGATGCCGGTTTGTTTGGCTAAGTCGAGGAACTTCCATTGCGCATCGACAACTTTGTTATTCCATCGTTCGAGAAAGATGCGGCCCTCCTGGAGCATCTTCTTGAGCGTTGCGGCTTCGGCGGCGTTCTGCACGCCGGCCAACTTTCCATACTTCTCGATGGTTTTGTCCGAGTTCTGGCGCAACCATTGCCACGATTCATGCAGCGCGGCCACCAGGTTCTTGGCTCGCTGTCGATCTTCATCGACCCAATCTCTCCAGGCCATCGTAGGGCCGGACCAGACCAACGGTTCGCCGGTCTTTTCCTTCCAGTAGTCATCGGGGCTAAACAGCCTGCGATATTTATCCGGTTGTGACGCAGCGGCGATCGACAGCGAGCTCAAGTTGAACATCGCATCGACTTCGCCCTTGTCCAAGAGAGCCATCAGGGCCGGCGCCGCGACTTCGATGACCTGTGTATCTTTGTCGAGATCGAGCTTGAAGGCGTCCATTAAGAGTACCTGCAAAGACTTGCTAGCGCCGGCGCCACGGGACCAGATGCCGAACTTTTTGCCTCTGAGGTCGGTCATCTTTTTAATCGGCGAGTCCTTGCGGACCCAAACGTCTTGCATGTTAGTGAGTCCGCCACCGATGAGGACGAGGTCTTTGCCTTCGTTCATCTGTTCGATACCATTGAGACCCGCATAAGTGGCGACGAGCACCTGGCGACTGGGAAGACCGGCCATAAAGCCGGCGAAAGGTCGCGCGTCCACTTCGATGTTGATGCCGTGCTTACGGAAGATGCCTGCGTCCCGGGCGCCGAAATAACTCAAAACAAACGTGCTCCCTCGTGGGATCACCATCGTAACGGTCTTTAGATCCGATGCTGCCCAAGACTCGAAGACGAATATGGCAAAGAAAATGACCAGTGATCCGATCCATTTAATCCTTTTCATGCTTTTCCTCCTTTGGAACCGGCAACCGCGCCAGTGGCTGTCGTTCGCATGTGTGGCTGTTAAAGCATGGATTGCCGCTCACCTTTACTAATAGGAAGCAATAACTGGGATATGACGCCCTTACGACTGGAGCGAGGGTATAAATCCGTCTTGCTTCGGTCAAGAGGGTTTGGGGATCGGCTTCTTGACGGGTGGAAAAGACTCGGACTCAGACGCTAGACGTCCGATCGAGCTGGCGGTGCTACCGACACACCTTCGACGCCTGCTCTTTCGATCGCCTGGGCGACCAGACTTGACGCCTTTACGTCCTCGATGAATTTACGCAAGTACTTTGCGCCCGCAGAGCGTCCTTTGGGAATACCGAGCGCTTGCTCGATCGCCATGAAACGTCCCGGGAGAACGCGCGATCCAGGAAGCTTCACGGCATTGGCAACGAGATGCTGTTTAACACCGGCGAGCACATCAACTTGGCCCGTCATGAGCAGCTCGAAGGCGGCATCGGGACCGGATGCGCGGACCAATGTGGCGTGTTGCATGGTGCGGCTGAGAAACAAATCATAGGCGCTCTTGGCCGATATCCCCACGCGCACGTTTTCCCGATCGATCTCTTCGATCGTCTTGAACGGCGAGCCAGCCGGCACCAGGTAGGTGCCCTCAATTTCTATATAGGCGGCCGTGAAATCGATTTGGTGGGAGCGTTCCGGGTCGATAGCCAAAAACGCCACATCCCAGGCGCTCATTTTCAACGCCTCGAACATCTTGCCCGCCGCATCGAAGCCGACAAGCTCCACGGGTAAAGCAGTACGCCGGCCGAGCTCGCGCGCGAGGTCGACGGCAACACCGCGAAGCCCGCCGCTTGCAGGATCACGAGTCGCCAGCACCGGATTGCCATAATTGATGCCGACGCGAAGCTTCCCGGTCGGTGCCAAATCGTTGTGTAAAGATTCCTCAGTCATAAGCGGGAGCTATCGAGCCCAGAAAACGACGTTACTGAGTTGTGCGCTGGGCGTCAAGCGCGGTTCGCCACGAAGTCAGGCGAAGGGCTACTTCTTACCGCCGGGCATGACCCACAGCGCGGCCTTGAAGCGATTGTTAACTTGGAGCTTGTCGAAGATGTTCGTCAGATGGGTTTTGACCGTCTTGCGGCTGATAAAGACCCTCTTACCAATCTCTTCATTCGACAAGCCTTCTGCCACAAGTCGAAGGATCTCAAGCTCACGCGTCGTCAAGCTGCTTAGCGTCTGATTGGCCGGCGGACCGACGTTGGTCAAGCTCTTCGCGATGCGTTCGAAGTCGACTCCAGCCGGGAGATCAGGGTCGACCCAGATCTGTCCGGCGTTTACCTTTTTGATCGCATCTATCAACCTAGGTACGGAGATGCCTTTAAGGAGATATCCGCGGGCGCGGCTTTTCGCCGTGTTCAACACGCTTTGTTCTTCCGAGTAAGCTGTCAGTATAATCACTTTAGTCGTTGGGCTGGTCTCGGCGATCTTGATCAGCGATTCCGCTGCGTCGCCGGCGGGCATCTTGAGGTCCATTAGCAGCACGTCGGGCCGCATCCGCGTTGTCACCTGAATGGCTTCAGCGCAATTCGACGCTTCACCCACAACCAAAATATCCTTTTCCAGCGAGAGAATCCGTTTGAGGCCTTCACGAAACAGCACATGATCATCGGCAATGACGACTTTAATCAGCTCCATAGAGAAATTTTATACTACTATCGATGTATAAAACTGGTCAACTTGAACGATAAACTACATCTAATAGCCTACGGGACGCCGACCGATCCCGCAACGGCTACCGAGCGACCGGTTGCTTGCCTCTCGCTGGGGAAAACTGCTAACGGTTTTGGTGGATTTGTGGTCGGCGAAGTGCCAAAAATCGAGCCCGACCAGGTTTGTAGGATCGCGAGATGGTGATTCGTATTGCATCGGCTGTTTTGAGTCTAGCGGCTTTGCTCGCGCTAATTTCGGGCTTCCTATTCTGGACCGGCACCGCTTTAAACTCGATTCAATTGCATATGCTGCTCGGCTTCCTGGCGGTGGGCGCGCTTCTGGTAATTGCAGCCGCCCAGGTTTTTGCCAAAGGTGGCAGCTGGAGTCTCGCGGCCGCCGCCGTTGTGCTGGGCGCAGCGACAATCGCTCTCGGCATCACCCAGACCTCGCTCATGATCGGCAACCTCCATTGGATCGTCGAGATAGTTCACCTACTCCTCGGTCTCCTGATCGTCGGACTGGGCCATATGCTTGCGGCGCGCTACCGCAGGAACAATGCGGACTGAGGGAGTGTCAAAGCGCCGTCCCGCGATTTCAAGCACAACCATGGCGGCTTGGGTCGCCAGACGCCGGTGGTACGCTTCAATCTTCTGTCGCGCCGTGCGCGGCGACGCTAGTTCCTTCGAACTCGATCTCGTCGGACATCGTGAGCTCCGCCTTTAAAACACGCTGCATCAACGCTAAGACTTGCCGGTTTCGCTCCGACTCCTCCGAAGCCGTGCAGTCAGGGGGCACGATGATGCGAAAATCTCTCATGTAAGCGTCATTGGCGCTGAAAAGCACGCAGATGTCGCCGGCCATCCCGCTAAGTATGAGCGTACTTACTTCGAGATACTTCAATAGGATCTCGAGATTGGTTTGAAAGAACGCCGAATGCTTCGGCTTCAGCACGAAATAGTCGTCGTCTTCCGGCCGCAATTGTTCGACTACCGGCTTGCCGCGTACGTCTGACTGCAAGCAGTGCTCGACTATTCTTGGAAAATCCGAACGCCAGCGACCGAAGTTATCGTTGGCATAAATAACCGGAATGCCGGCCGCCTTGGTTCTTTGCTTGAGCGCTGCGAGAGCTCGCGCCATCGGCAGCGCATAGCGTAACAATCTTTCGCCGCCTTCGAAGTCGATCGGGTTGATGACGTCGATCAGGACCAATGCGGTTTCCGATTTGTCCGGCGCATGATTCAAACGATCGCGATTGGAAGCGGGTTGGGTCATGGCATCCTCCAGCGGCAGGTCGTCTCAGAGTCAGTATGGCGGATGATCATACGGTTGTCTGCCCATGCCTAAAATTTTCGGCCAAACGAGTCGAGGCAGGCCGCCGCGCGGCGGCAACGAATACTCCTGAAGTCCGTCAGCACCATCGCCAACTAGCGCGACCCCAGCGATGCAAAAAAGCTTGCTTTTTGTCTCGCAAAACCGGACGCTCAAAGCGGCATGAATAGAGAACGCTTGGACCCGCTCACCGTAGCACTCACCGGGCAGCTTTCGATGGTCCTGATCGTTGCCGCAATTCTCGCCCTGGTCGCCTCAGTGCTGATCCTCTGGCGCTATCGCCGCGCGGTGATCAAGTCGATGCGGCGGCGAAGCCGCGGCGATATCCTGGTGCCGACCGGGTACATGCCGCCTGACGAGCCGCACCGGGCTGCGCACGGCGAGTTGATGTTTAGTTTTGTTAGTCCGCCTGCCAGGAGCGAATCCTTCCAGCGCGCCGCTAAGTGGCGGCCGTGGCTCGCCGCGCTGATCTACGCGGTCGCCGGAACCTGCTTTGCGGCAGCTATGACGGCGGCCTTTCTGATCTCTTCGAAGATGGCGTTTTTGCCAGGGCGGTTCCTGTTTCTCACCTGGATGAACGCTTGGCCGATGGTTCTGACAACCAACTTGATCGCCGCTGTGACACGTCGTGGACAGGCGGTCATCCTGGCGATTTACCTGCTCGGCGGCACGGCGCTGGGCGCATATCTGCTCGCCCGTAGTCCGGATCTCAGTGTCGGTCAACTTGCCTTCCTGTGGTTAAACGCGAACGCGATCCCCTCGCTCTTGCTGTTGTTCTTTCTGAATCGGCGCATCCGCGCGGTCGGATCGCTGGTATTGGTTTTTATGATCTTCGGCGCCGCCGGCGCAACATTGCTAGTCTCGGTCGCGGGTGCCCATCCCAAGCTGCTCCGAGCCATCAGTGACTTTACGTACTCTATCGGTTTAGGCGCAAAGGAAACGGTTTGGGGCCTTCATCTACTCGGCTTTGTCCTCTTCGGCATCGTCGGCTGGATGATACTCGACGCACTACGTCAAATGTATGAACGCAAACAAATCAGCGACCAAACCATTACCATCGACACCCTCTGGCTTCTGTTCGGCATTGTGAATTCCGTGGGCCTTGTGTTTCAAGGAGCGCGCTGGATCTTAAGCGGTTTAATCGCTTTTGTGATTTTCAAAATCGTCGCCGCCGCCGGATTTCGGCTGCTTTGCATGGCCAGAAAGCCCGGTGGCCCACGTTTGCTGCTCCTGCGAGTTTTCGCTCTCGGCCGGCGCAGTGAACGTCTTTACGACGCGCTGAACAAACAATGGCGGACGGTGGGCAGTATCCAGATGATCGCCGGACCGGATCTCGCGACTACGGCCGTGGAGCCGCACGAGTTTTTAGATTTCGTCGCAGGCAAGCTGGTGCGACGATTCATCGACTCCGGGCAAGCGCTTGACCTGAGAATTTCCCAAATGGACATCGAAGCCGACGGCGACGGCCGCTTTCGTGTCACCGAATTTTTTTGTCATGACGATACCTGGAAACTATGTCTTTCCCGGCTCGCCGCGGAAAGCGATGCCGTGCTGATGGATCTACGCGGTTTTTCCGCCAGCAATGCCGGCTGTGTGTTCGAGATCAACGAGTTGTTCAATCTGGTACCGCTTCAGCGTGTCGTGTTCGTCATCGACGGCAGCACCGATCAGGAGTTCATGCGCGAGACCATGAAGCAGGCCTGGCGACAAATTAGCGAGCGCTCGCCCAACCGCCGGATTTCGCCGGGCCGAGTGGCGCTCGTGCAGTTGTCGCGCTGGAATGGCGCAGGCATTCGAACTCTGCTCTACGGCATCAGCGTAGCGGCGAAGCCGCTCAGCCTGTGGAAACCCGCCGAACCGGCTATTGCCGCCGATCCTCAAGAATTTTCCTGGTAAAATTTTCGCCCGGCCGCGCCAAGCTCGGTCAGCTCCAGGTCAAAACGCCGACCAAGCAAATAATCCGCCTCGGAGATCCCACTGAAAAAAAGGCGGCGGAAAGACTTTGCCTTACCGCCGCCTGCTGGAGGCAAAAGCTGCTCATGTTCCTCAGCCGCCGAGGAACTTTTTCATCCGACCGACGATTTCCGGCGGCTGTCCCATCGCATCCTTGACGATCTTATCCAATTCCTCGCCGCTGGTCGGATCGAGTTCGAATTTTCGCTTTTCGATCTCGGCCAAGAATTCCGGATCCTTCATGGTCATATTGAATGCATTGCGCAAAATTTTCACCCGATCGGCGGGGACGCCCGGCGTAGCGAGCATCGGGCGGCCGAGCGCCCCGGAAGCGAGGATTACCGTCGCGAGCCGCCGGTCCGCTTCAGGCGTTTTGTAGCGGTCCATGAGCTCCCAGATCGTTGGAGTATCCGGCAGTTTGCTGTCGCGCTTTTGACCGGTTTGAATGATGTTTCGAACGAAACCTTTTTTACGCCAGGTATGGTATGGCTCGCGCGACATGAAAGCTTCGATGGTAAACGCCCGACAGAGGATCTCGCCCCGCTCGACGGCTAAGTCGATCTCCGGTCCGCCCGGATAACCGGTCACGATGTTGAACTTAGTCTTCAGCACCTCTTCAAAAAGCTTCGGCATGAAGTAAGCCGAATCGGACGTCCCTTGGGCGCCGCAACGGGGCGCCTCCTTGGCGTTGCGCACGTCGTCCATCGTCTTGTACGGCGAGTCGGCGCGCATATACATCTGCGAATGACCCTGTACCGGCGAACCGATCCAAACAAACTTGCCCCAGTCGTACTGAACCTCCGGCCGACCGATCAATTGGTCGAAATACAGCGTCGGCACGATGGAACCGATCAGGCTCAAACCATCCGGCTTGGTCGTCTTGAAAACATAATTGGCGGCGATCTTATGACCGGCACCCGGCATGTTTTGCACGATTACAGCAGGTCTGCCGGGAACGTGCTTGACCATGTGGGTAGCGATAATCCGCCCCCATTGATCGTACAGCGCGCCCGGCGTCGTGCCGATGTAAACGGTAATTGTCTTTCCTTTATAAAAGTCGGCCTGCGCAAATAGCGCCGACGGGCCAATCAGGCACAGCACGAACGCCCATACAGCTGCTACCCGTTGCAATCTCGTAAAGCTCATAGACAGTCCTCTCCTCTATAGTTTGAATTTAAAACCTGCGCTTGTTGCTGGATTGTGTTTATCGGCTCAGCAAGCGGTCGATCGAGAACGCCCCCGCACCGCCGACGACCAACGCTAGCGACATCAAAACCAGCGCCATCGTATATTCGATGCCGCTTCCTCTACCCGGTCCGGACGCGAGGAAAAAACCGTTGCTCCAGTGACTGAGAAACATCGCAAAGCACATAAAAACGGCCAAACCTAAGGCGGCCGGTCGTACTAAAAAACCGAGTGTCATTGAAACCACGGCGAACAATTCAATGAACAGAGCAAAATACCCCATCGGCAGAGGGATGTGATACTTCTCGCACCAGTTACTCACTTGCGCCTTCGCTCCTTTTCCGCCGTGCCAGCCAAAGACATGTTGCGTCCCGTGCATAAAAAACGTCAATGCCAATCCGGCCCTTAAGAACACGCTCGACAAAGAGCCGTCAGTTTGAACGATCCAATCCACATTGACCTCCCGGTTTCGATTTGCGCCGAACGTCGCTTTTGCGAAGCGAACATAGCAGAAATCATCTCGGCAACGCAAAAGCTGGCATCGAGGGTCTCTTGACGCATTTCGTAGAGACATACTAATCATTTGTTCCTGGCTGAGCTTGCTTCGGCGAAAGCCAGAAAAAGTTTATGAAAATCATCGACGCCGACGGCCATATCAACGATCATGCCTGCGGTGAGGAAATCGCCGCATACATGCCCAGGGGAAATCGGCTGGCGAAGCTCTTTCCTGAGTTCGATCATCTTCACTTCCGTTACTTAAAACAAAATCGTCGCGCCACCGGCAATCCGTCGCCAAGCGATTGGAACGTTTTTCTTGACCAAACCGGTATCGCCTGGACCGTCCTCTATCCGACCGCCGGCCTTGCGGTCGGCAGAATCATGGCGCCGGAATGGGCGGTGCTCGCCTGCCGGGCGTACAACAACTGGCTATTTGAAAAGTTTCTGCAAAAGAATTCGCGACTGAAGGGTGTCGCCCTGGTACCGTTGCAAGATGTCGACGCTGCGGTTGTCGAGTTGCGCCGGGCCGTGAAAGAACTCGGCATGCTGGGCGGCATGTTACCGTCGAACGGCGAAGCGATCCAGGGTCATCTGGGGAATAAAATATACTGGCCCCTCTATGAGGAAGCGGAGAAGCTCGGCTGCGCGCTCGCCGTCCACGTCGGCTGCCTGCATCACCTGGGACTGGATGCGTTTGCGACCTACTATCCGGCGCACGCTTTGGGTCATCCGTTTAGCTTGATGATTCAAGCAGGCGCGATGCTCGGCCATGGCGTATTCGATCGCTTTCCCAAACTGCGCGTTGCGTTTCTGGAAGGCGGCGCGACCTGGGTGCCGTTTATGATGGACCGGCTCGACCGCTCGTATCACGACGGTCACGTGCAACTCGATCTAACTGGTCAGGTGATCGGCGGGCCGCAACCAGGTCAAAAAGCGAGCGCCTATTTCAAAAAACAGCTTCGCGAGGGACGCGTTTTCGTCGGCTTCGATTGCGACGACGATGGCTTGAGCGTTGCGGTTGCCAAGTGCGGCCGCCAGTCCTTCCTCTTCGGCAGCGACTTCCCTCATGAGGTTTTCGACGCGGCGAAATGCCGGCACGAAATCGACGAGCTCCTCAAGCGCGATGATCTCACGAACGAAGACAAAGAAGCGGCCCTGGGGGGCAACGCTTTAAAATTTTACCGTCCGGCGCGGTAATCCAGTTCGGATCCTGAAAACTGGTGGTCCGGGCAGTCATTTCTTGCAAAACAACATCAGGAGCTGTCGGGAGGGAGGCTAAATGCGAATCATTTCGTGTCGGTTTTACCAATTCGCGGGCGAGTACGATGAGACAGACCCTTACGACCCTTTGAATGCCACTTCACGCGTTTTGCTGAATGCGGGCAGAGAAACCGCAAGCATCGCCAGCGCAGCCAATGCAAGCAACGTGACGCTGATCGGACGCTGGACGAATACCCAGGGATTGCCGCGCGAGATCAGCATGGCACGGCGCAAATACTCTTCCATCAACGGTCCAAGAATGAAGGCGAGCAACATCGGTGCGGACTCGCAACCGAGCTTCGCGAAGACATAGCCAAGCACCCCGAAGAGCGCCATCAAATAAACGTCGAACTCGCGGTTGTTCAAGCTAAAGACACCGATGGCGGTGAAAACGACGATCGCCGGGTACAACAGTTGGTACGGCACCATGATCATGCGCACCCAAATGCCGATCATCGGCAGATTGAGGACGATCAAGAACAGATTGCCGATCCACATGGAAACGATGATGCCCCAGAACAACGCCGGCTGCTCGGTAATGACCGAAGGGCCAGGCTGTATTCCCTGAATAATCATGGCACCAACCATCAGCGCCATGACCGGATTTGAAGGAATGCCCAGAGTCAGCATCGGAATAAACGATGTTTGCGCCCCCGCATTATTCGCCGATTCCGGCGCAGCTACGCCTTCGATCGCGCCTTTGCCAAATTGATCGCGGTTTTTCGAAACCTTTTTTTCGATCGAGTAGGCGGCGAAGGAGCCCAAGATGGACCCGCTGCCGGGCAGGATGCCGAGTGCGGACCCAACCAGGGTACCGCGAAGAATCGGCGCTACGATGCGCTTCAGGTCTTGTTTGGTCGGCATCAGGTTGGTGATTTTACTGATGATCACCGAACGCTGTGACTCCGACTCGAGGTTTCGAATGATTTCGCCCAAACCAAACATACCCATGGCAACCGTGACAAAATTGATGCCGTCGGCGAGCTCGGGAATATCAAACGTGTACCGCTGCGCTCCGGAAGTCACGTCAGTGCCAATCAGGCCAAACACCAGGCCCAGCACCACCATGCCGACAGCGTGCAACAGCGAACCTTGAGCGAGCACGACCGATGCGACCAGTCCAAGCACCATCAAGGAAAAATAGTCTGCGGGTCCGAACTCCAGCGCCAAGGCCGCAAGCGGCGGACCAAACCCCGCAATGAGGAACGTTGCGACGGTTCCCGCAAAAAACGAACCGATCGCGGAAGTCGCCAGGGCAGCGCCGGCTCGGCCCTGTTTCGCCATTTGATAGCCATCGATGGTGGTTACCACTGAGGCGGCTTCGCCCGGCAAGTTGACCAGGATCGAGGTGGTGGATCCGCCGTATTGGGAGCCGTAGTAAATGCCGGCGAGCATAATCAACGAGGATACCGGCGGCAACGTAAAAGTGATGGGGAGCAGCATGGCGATGGTTGCCGTCGGGCCCAATCCGGGCAACACGCCGATCGCAGTTCCGAGAAACACGCCGATCAAGCAATAGAGCAAATTGCTCAACGTGAGGGCTGTCTCTAGGCCGAGCTCGAGGTTAGCGATCAGTTCCACGACTTAGGCCGTCATTCCCTATTAACCGCCAAACCACGACCCCCAGACCGGCAGCGGCACACCCAACCCCCGTAGAAACACGAAAACACAAAACAGCGTCAGCCCCGCAGCCAGGATCAACGTGGGCCGCCAGCGAAAGTGGTCGCTCGCCCAAGCACTGATGATCACCAGCAGCGGCAAAGCGATCACGAGCCCGGTGCGCCGGACAAGAAAGCCAAAGAGCAGCACAGATCCAATGACCACTAAGAGCCCTTTAAACGCGATTTCGCCAATCGGGGTACCATGCGAAATAAATGAGCGCCCGATCGAAATGATGCCGATCAACGCCAACAGATAACCGAGCAGCGTAGGAAAATAGGCAGGACCCATTTTTAGCGCGGAGCCCATGTCGTAATCGCGCGCAATGATGACCGCAGATGCACCGAAAAGCAGATAAATAAGGCCCGCCCAAAAATCCTTGGTGCTTCGAATCAGCGGCATGAATACACTCGTGAATGCCTGGGCGCTCGGTCGAAAACCTTTGGCATCAGTCGGCGAAGACTCCCGCCTTTTTGATGATCGGACCCCATTTCTCGAGCTCGGCCTTTAAATGGCTCGCCAATGCTTCCGGCGTGGCTCGCTTCTGTTCGATCGGCGACGTGCCGAGATCGCCGAACCGGTCTATTACATTCTTGTCCTTGAGTGCAACCTGTAAAGCCTGGGTCAGCCGATCGACGACCGGTTTGGGAGTTCCTTTCGGTGCGTAGAGGGCATGCCACACGGAGACTTCAAAATTGGGCAGCCCGGCTTCCTGCGCCGTCGGCACCTCCTTGAGCGACGCGACCCGTTCTTTGGTCGTTACCGCATAGACCTTGATTTTTTTCGCCTTAATTTGGCTGGTCGTGTTTGTCGTCTGGTCGCACATGAAATCGACCTGTCCGCCCAAGAGATCGTTCATCGCTGGAGCGGTGCCTTTGTAGGGTACTGTCGTGAGATCGGTTTGAATCGCGGTCATAAAGAGCATGCCGCACAAATGTGATGCCGCGCCGAGTCCGGCGTTGGCATACGTGACCTTGTCTTTATTCTTCTTGACGTAGTCGATCACCTCTTTGAGATTATTAGCCGGGAAATTGCTGCGTGCGACAATCGTCATCGGCACTTCATTGATCAAGCCGATCGGCGCGAAATCTTCCGTCGGTTTGTAACGCAACTTTCTGTACAATGCGGGAGCGGTCGACATGCCGATGTGATGAATCAAGATTGTGTATCCATCCGGGCTCGCGCTGGCGACCCGTCCGGCAGCGATGGTTCCGCCGGCGCCGCCGACGTTTTCTACGATCACCTGCTGGCCGAGCGATTTACTCATCGGCGCACCGATTAAACGCGCCACGGTGTCGGTCGGACCGCCTGCGGCAAAAGGCACGACCATCGTGATCACTTTAGTCGGGTATTGCTGCGCGCCCACCGAGCCTGTAACGAGCAGACTTAGTGCAATGATCATTCCCATCAGTCCTGTTAGCATAATACCTCCAAAAGGTTTTTAGTTTAGACGATCGAACCAACAGGTTCCTTTAATTATTAGATGAAATACCTAGTGAAAACTACCCTTTGAAACATCGCCGTCATGGCACGCTCCGGCGGCCAAGACGACGCCGCACCCGCTACCACGGTTGTGGTATCAAAATCAAACCCCATCTTGGTGTAATGCGTCTTGACGCAAGGCGTTTGGATCGTTATGTATGTTGCGCCTTCAAACCGACCCAATCACATGCCCAAAAGGAGGGTGCTATGGCGGAAGAGATTAAGCGACTTCTCGAGGAATTACGCAACGGCAGACTTTCGCGCCGCGAATTTATGAGCCGGGCCATCATGATGACCGGGAGCCTGGCGGCAGCCAACGCCATGATTGACTCGTTGACGGCGCCGGAAGCGGTCGCCGCTCAAGTCACTGAGAACGATCCGGACATCATCACCCACAACATTACTTATGACGGCAAGGCCGGCAAGGTTGCCGCTTACCTCGTTCGCCCGGTGAAAGCGGGAAAGTATCCCGGCGTCATCGTGATCCATGAGAACGCCGGCTTGAACGATCATTATCGCGACGTTGCCCGCCGAGTCGCCAAGGAAGGCTACGTGGTCCTCGCTCCCGATTACCTGTCCCGGCTGGGAGGAACCAGACTGGTCACACCGAAAGGTCAACGCCTTTCGAACATGCGAGAGCTAGTTACCTGGCAAGTCATAGCCGAAGATACCATCGCCGGGTTCAATTATCTGCGAATCCTTCCTGATGTGCGCGCCGATAAACAAGGGCTGATAGGATTCTGCTGGGGCGGCGAAATGGTTTTTGCCGCAGCGACGCAAATTCCGACGCTCGATGCCGCCGTGGTGTACTATGGCCGCAGCCCCGATCCGTTGGATCTCGTTAAGAATATCCGCGCACCGGTGATGGCCCACTACGGCGAGAAGGATGCCAATATCAACAAAGGCATCAACGACACGGTGGCTGCCATGAAGAAATACAAGAAGGTTTACGATCACAAAATTTATCCCGGCGCCGGCCATGCTTTTAACAACGACACCGAGTCTGAGCGCTACGCGGCGGCCGCGGCCAAGGACGCTTGGGAGCGCACGCTCGGTTTCTTGAACAAGCAGTTAAAGGCGTAATGATCGGCCCTCGCGCCCGCGGGGCCTTAATACGCCTCCGGAAGGCCTGGCGCAACCAAGGCTCTGCGCCGCGACTAGATAGCTTCGGACAATGAAGACAATCGCCTTTGCGGTTGGGCTATGGCTTCTAAGTGCCCATTTGGTTTGGTCAGCGCCGTTGCGCTTGTCGTACTCGATCGTCGGCCCGCCGGTGGCCGCCGTTTGG
This sequence comes from Binatia bacterium, assembly GCA_036554745.1. Taxonomy (GTDB): domain Bacteria; phylum Desulfobacterota; class Binatia; order UBA9968; family UBA9968; genus DP-20. Next base: position 255 of record DATBMR010000226.1, on the reverse strand, counting down.
ATGGCGCATGAAACCGGCGCTTTTAAACGCCACGGCCTGGACGTTGACATGGTTCAGATGGCCGGCGCCGTGCAAACCTCCGCGCTGGTCGCCGGCGAGATCGATTATCTGACTGGCATCACCAGCCCGCTGGTGGCGGCTGCGCGCGGCCTGCCGTTTAAGGGTATCATGGTTACCCACGAGAAGACGCTCTTCTGGATCATTGCCAATCCCGAGGTTCGCGGCATGGCCGATCTCATCGGCAAGACCGTCGCG